>CAZTVF010000007.1:0-72974 GCA_964616985.1 uncultured Planctomycetaceae bacterium | reverse complement strand
GGCATGGGCGCCTAGAGCCCCGTCCCCATCATCACCTCCGACGCGATGGACCGCATCGTGAAGGAAATCCTCGTGCCCATCGTCGATGCGATGCGCCGCGACTTCGGCCGCTACGAAGGCGTCCTTTACGCCGGCCTGATGTTCACGCCCGCGGGCCCCAAGGTCATCGAATTCAACTGCCGCTTCGGCGATCCCGAGTGCCAGCCGCTCATGATGCGACTCAAGAGCGACCTGGTCGAGGTGATGACCGCGGTGGCCGACCACAAGCTCGACTCGATCACGCTGGAATGGGACCCGCGCCCCGCGGTGTGCGTGGTCATGTCCAGCGGCGGGTACCCGGGCGACTACACCAAGGGCCACCAGATCACCGGCATCGAGGCGGCCGAGGCGCTGGGCGACGACATCAAGGTCTTCCACGCCGGCACCGAGATGATCGACGGCAAGCTGGTCAACACCGGCGGCCGCGTCCTGGGCGTCACCGCCTTGGGCGACACCATCGCCGCCGCCCAGAAACGCGCCTACGAGGCCGCAGCCAAGATCCACTGGCAAGGCTGCTACTATCGCAAGGACATCGCGGGCAAGGCGATTAAGTAGGTCCGGCTCCCCAGGCTTATCTGCATCACACCCCCGAGCGAGTTGCTTGGGGGTGTTGTTATTGGTGCGCCAGCATCGCCAGGCTTTTCTGCGCAAACGTCTCCGCACGTGATATGAGTTCGCAGGAGACACAGAATGAGCAAGACGCATCCGGTGCTTGGCGGCGGTCTGCTGCATGATGGTGAGCGTTGAAACCGGTGAGATCGTTTCGGCCACGATGTCAAGGATCGACCCGGCGCTGGCGGGTGGATGAGAGGGCCGTGTATAAGTGAGTTCGTCAGGGAGATGATTTCATGTTTCGATTGGCATGGATGGTTGCTCTTGTTTGTTGCAGCGCTTGCGGGGGCTGTGCGGCTTGGCCTGCGTTCACAGCGCCGCAAGGCACGCTGTTGATCACAAAGGACTCGGACGTTCCGGGGCCAAAGGTCCGGGGAAGACCCCATTGCGTTGTCTTGACGTACTGGGACAACCAAGTCGATCCATCGATTGACTCGTTTGACGCTCTTGCCACCGATTCGAACAGTGTTCCTTTTCAGTTCCCGCTTCGCATGTATGCCGTGATCTTCAGCCCGGCCCTTGGGTTTCAGCATCTGTCACCTGAGGCTCGGCTCATCGTGTTCGCCGAAGGTTATGAGCCTGCATTCTCGCAACAGAAGGAAGGTGACCCTCGTTTCTGCTGTGGTCCGCCCGAGCAGAAGCTCGACGTGATTGCGAAGTTGGAGCCGCCGCGATGCACGACACAGCCCGTCGGGGCTCGGCCGGATTCCTATGTTCGTGAGTATCGCATGCTCCTGGCCAACATCGCCGGTGTGCGATGGGCATTGTTGTGGGGCAAGGGTGTCACCGATCAGGATCGACACATGGTGTACCGAACGCTGGAACGGAAGGCGGGCGAACTGCGGAACATCTACCCTTACGATGTGGACATGGAACGGGCTCAAAGAGCCTTGCAGGCTGAGATCAGTAGGTTTCGAGCCTATGGCCGGTAGAGTGACGATGGTCCGGGAGGGTCGGCAGTGCGCACCCCCAAACGAGTTTGGGGGTGGCACCGCGTGGAACCGACAAGGTGTGGCTACACCTCGATGTCGAGCTTCATGGGCGAGTCGAACTCGATGGCGAGGGCGGCGGATCGGCCCTTGTCTTCGCTGCGGATGATGCGGGCCGCGGCGGCGATGTCCTCGAACATGAAGCTGTTGGCTGTCTTCCGCGGCAGCGAGAGGCGGACGGCGACTTTCGCCTCGCACCGGGGCATTTCCTCCGTGTGCAGGGCGATGTAGGCCCCGCCGTCGGAGATGTTGATCGTCTTGGCCTTCATCAGCTTGCCGCCCTCAACGACCAGAGTCGTCGGGCAGGCGAGGTCGTGCCGCTTGTGACGGCGACGTTCCGCTTCACGCATCATGGTCCGTCCTCCCATGCGTTCATGCGGTGCCTTCGCAGGCCGCCGCGAGACATCGATGTGATTTACAGGCTGAACTTCACCGCGCCGCCGACGATCGTGCACGTCGGCCTGGCCTTGAGTTTCCAGCCCTGGTAGGGGCAGTTGTGGCTGCGAGAGACGAAGGAGGCCAGATCGACCGTCCAGTCGGCGTCGGGGTCGATGATCGTGATGTCGGCCACGCCCCCGACCTGCAGTTTGCCCAGGCCCAGGTGGTGATCGACGACGGCCGCGGGCCCGGTAGACATGCGGGCGATCAGCGCCGGCCAATCCATCACGCCGCTATCGATGAGGGCCTTGGCGTACAGGCCCACCGCGCACTCCAGGCCGATGATGCCGAAGGGGGCCAGGGCGAATTCCAGCTCTTTCTCTTCCTCCGCGTGCGGCGCGTGGTCGGTGGCGAGGCAGTCGATCGTGCCGTCGGCCACGCCGCGGCGCAGGGCCTCGACGTCGTCGGGTCCGCGGAGGGGCGGGTTCATCTTGTAGTTGGGGTCGTACGTCATGCACGCCGCCTCGGTCAGCAGCAGGTGGTGGGGCGTGGCCTCGGCCGTCACGGGCAGGCCCTTGGCCTTGGCCTGGCGGATGAGTTCCACCGAGCCGGCGCTGGAGACGTGCTGCATGTGGTAGCGGGCCTTGGTGCGCTCGACCAGTTCCAGGTCGCGCCGCAGCATGATCTGTTCGCCGGCCGGCGCGATGCCTCCCAGCCCCAGGCGCACTGCGACGGCGCCGCTGTTCATCGAGCCCGTCATCAGGTCGCCGTCCTGGCAGTGCTGCATCAGCGGCACGTCGAGCATGCCCGCGTACTGCAGCGCCCGCTGCATGACGGCCGACGAGGCGACGCCTTCGCCGTCGTCGGTGAAGGCCACCACGCCCGCCTGCACCATCAGGCCCATCTCGGCCAATTCCTTGCCGTCGCGGCCCTTGGTGATGCAGCCTGCCGGCAGCACGCGGGCGAGGTTGGCCTCGCACGCCCGCTGGAGGACGTACTGGATCCGCGTGTCGTCATCGGCGGCCGGGTGCGTGTTCGGCATCGCGCAGATGGCCGTGAAGCCGCCCGCGACGGCCGCCGCCGCCGCCGAGGCGATCGTTTCCTCTTCCTCGTGGCCGGGCTCGCGGCAGTGCACGTGCACATCGATCAGCCCCGGCGCGACGATCTTGCCCTTGGCGTCGATGACCGTCTTGGCCTGTGAGTTGATCTTGCCGATCTTGACGACCTTGCCCTTGGCAATCGCCACATCCGCCACCTCGTCGAAGCCCGACGAAGGATCGATCACGCGGCCGTTTTTGATCAGGATGTCGTTCATCTGCTTCCCTGGCTGACGAGGTAGAGGACGGCCATGCGGATGGCGAGGCCGTTGGTGACCTGCTGGAGGATGCAGCTGTTGGGCCCGTCGGCGACCTCGGAGGTGATCTCCAGGCCGCGGTTGATGGGCCCGGGGTGCATGATCAGGACGTTGGGCTTGCAGCGGCGGAGACGCTCGGGGTTCATGCCGTACAGGCGGCTGTACTCGCGGATCGAGGGGAACAGGTTCCCGCCGAGTCGCTCGAACTGGATGCGGAGCATGTTGATCACGTCCACCTTGTCCAGCACGTCGTCCAGCGAGTGGCTGATCTCGCAGCCCATGTTCCGGATGGCCGAGGGCACCAGGGTGGGGGGGCCGACGACGACCACCTCGGCGCCCAGCTTGCGCAGGCCCAGGATGTTGCTGCGGGCGACGCGGCTGTGGGCGATGTCGCCCACGATGGCCACCTTGAGCCCGCCCACGCGGCGGAGGCGCTGGCGGATCGTGAAGATGTCCAGCAGCGCCTGCGTGGGGTGCTCGTGCTGGCCGTCGCCGGCGTTCACGATGGACGCCTGCACCTTGCGGGCCAGCATGTGCGGCGCGCCCGACTGGCCGTGACGCACGACGAAGATGTCCACGCCCATGGCCTCGACGTTGCGGATCGTGTCCAGCGTCGTCTCGCCCTTGGACACCGACGAGCCCGAGGCGCTGAAGGCCAGGTTGTCGGCCGACAGGCGGCTGGCGGCCAGCTCGAAGCTCATCCGCGTGCGGGTGCTGGCCTCAAAAAACATCAGCGCCACCACCTTGCCTCGCAAGGCGGGCACTTTCTTGATCGATCGCGTGGAGACTTCCTTGAAGCTCTCGGCCGTGTCGAGGATGTGCACGATCTCCTCGGGTGAGAGCTCATCCAGGCCCAGCAGGTCCTTCCGCGTCCAGATGAACTCCGGGCCGCGAAGCTTGTCCACCGGTGCGTCAGCTTTCGATGAGGGTGACACCTTCTTCGCCATCATTCTCTTTCAGTAGGACTTGTACGCGTTTGTCACAGGGGACGTTGACGCGCCGCCCGACGAAGTCGGCGGCGATGGGCAGTTCTCTTCCGCCGCGGTCGATCAGCACGGCCAGCCGCACGGCCTTGGGGCGGCCGAAGTCGTGCAGTGCGTCCAGGGCCGCGCGGACGCTGCGGCCGGTGTAGAGGACGTCGTCGACCAGCAGCACCCAGGCATCGTCGAGGCGGAAGTCGATTTCGGTGGCACGGACGAGAGGCGCGCCGTCGCGGCGCGACAGGTCGTCGCGGTAGAAGGTAATGTCGAGCACGCCGTGGTTGATGGCCAGACCCTTGAACTCGCTCCGCAGCCGCTGCACGATCCGCGCCGCCAGCGTCTCGCCGCGGGTACGAACGCCCACCACCGCGATGGGGGTGTCTTTGGGCAATTGGGCGGCGACCGACTCATAGAGCCGGTCCAGGGCTTCCTCGACTTGTTTGGCAGTGAGAAGTTTCTTCATTGACCTTGGCCGGAAGTTGTGGATGACATGGTACCTGCCCCCGGCATCGCGGGCAAGTCCAAAGGTGAATGCGAGGCCGTTTCTTCGCCGTTGCCCTGTCGCCATGGCCAACCGGTGCGGAACTTGCGCTTGTGGGCGAGGTTCCATCATATAATCCTGAAACTTCCGCAATAATCCGGCGTCTAATACGTAACCACTATGAGTGGTGGCAGGGGCCGTGCCTTCAGGCCGGAACGCTTCACGAAAGGGTGCGACATGAGAACTCCGCTTAGTCTACTTCTGGCGACCGCCGTCGCGGCCGTGTTTGCAGCGGTCACGCTCGGCGAGGACCCGCCGCGCCGCGAAGGATCCTCTACCTCCCAGCCGGTTCTACTCTACGCAGCCGCCAAGGGGCCGGTCGGCAAGGGGTTGCTCGGCCAGACGCAGGAGTTCATCGTCAAACGCATGGGCGGCACGGGCTACGCGCCGAAGGATCGCTGGGAGCGATTCGATGCCCCGCACTCGCAAATCACCCTGTACGACAAGCTCGGCAACGCCGATCTGCGGATGGTCTTCGCCTACGACGCCAACGGCCGGTGCACCTACGTCAAGGCCGGACGAAGGCACTCGCAGCGCGAGCTGTACAAGCCCGCGATGGATTTCGTCCTGGGCGAGAACGCCAGCGTCGACAACGAGGTCGCCAAGGTCTTCCCCCAGTTCCTCACGCAGGACAGCCGCACGCGGTGGAGCTACTACGACACCGGCACGTCGTGGATTGAGTCCCGCACCGACCACAATGCGCAAGTCGGCGTGGCCCGGATCGTGATGGTGACCCCTGGCAAAAAGGCGTACGCCTTCTTCGACATGTTGTACGACAGCGACGCTGGCAACACCCCGGTCGTGCACAGCCCTCTGAAGATGATGGACGCCGAACTGTTCTGGGACGTTATCCTGCATGACCTGACCATCCAGGCCAAGGGCGGAATGCCCAGCAACAGCAGCAGGCACATCTACAACAAGAACTACGAAGAGGCGCTCACCTCGGTCGTTGGCAACGAGCGGTCGGACCAGAACTACATGGTGGCCCGGCGGCTGACTGCCGCTGTCACGTGCATTGTGAAGAACCCCGATCTGCCGATGTCGATGCTGACGGACACGGTGGCAATGCTGTGGCGGATGGACGGCGGCGACCTGACGAAGGAAATGACGCTGCTGATTCGGGGCAGTGCGAGTCCGCAGGCGCTTCGCGCGGTCGAGGTGATGGGCATGGACCGCGATCCCGAGGGGGTCGATGAGTTGCTGGCGGCGTGGGCCAAGTCTCCCAAGGCGCCTCAGTTCGTGACGGCCCTGCAACAGATCACCGGGCAGGACCTCGGCCCCGACCCCGCCGCCTGGAAGACGTGGTGGACGGCCAACAAGGCCGGCGTCATGAAGGATCACGAGGAGTCGATGAAGGTCATCTTCAACGATGTGGACGTGTACGTCGTCTCGGGCTCCAAGGGCTACCACCGCCACTCCTGCCCGAATCTCAAGGCCCAGCCGATGTGCCTCAAACTGCAGGAGGCCCGCAAGGACTACCAGCCATGCAGCGAGTGCAAGCCCGCCAAGTAGCGCGTTAAGGATCAGATGCAGGGCATGACGTTGCCGCCGCAGACGGGCAGGTAGACGCCGCTGATGAAGCGGGCGAGGTCGGAGGCCAGGAAAGCGACGGCGTTGGCGATGTCGGTGTCCTCGCCGCGATGGCGGAGCGGCACGTTGGCGTCGTAGGCGGGCTGCTTCTCGCTGCGGTCAGCGCGGCCCTTGTCGCTGATCATCCAGCCGGGCGCCACTTGGTTCACCGTGATGTTGTGCGCCCCGATCTCCTTGGCCAGCACGCGCAGCACCCCGTCCATGCCCCGTTTGCCCGCGACGTACGCCGACTGCCCGGGGAACGCCTGCATCGCGCACTCGGTGTTGATGCCAATGATGCGGCCCCACTTGCGCTGGATCATCGCGGGGACGAACGCCTGGGCCATCAGCACGTTCTGCAGCACGCACGAGCGGAACTGGCTTTCGTAATCCTCGGCCGCCTGCTCCAGCACGCCTTTCCACTTGTATTGGATGACGGCGTTATTGACCAGGATGTTCACCTCGCCCAGTTCCCTGGCGACGGCGCTGCGCATGGCCTCGATGGAAGCCTTCTGCGTGACGTCGGCCCCCACGGCCATCGCGCGGATACCGGTGCGGGCGATCTCCTCGCGCAGGGCGTGGGCCTTGTCGCGGGAGCTGTTGTAGCAGATGACGACGTCGGCGCCGCAGGCGGCGAGCGTGCGGGTGATGGCCCGCCCCAGTTCGCCCGCGCCGCCGGTGACGAGGGCCAGCTTGCCGGAGAGATCGATCTTCACAGGGGGCTCCTTTGTGAGCGGACAATGATGCAGCATATCGACCCGCGAAAACTGGCGAGCCGAATCAGCCCGTGTATAATATAGGCACGCGCGATGGGCGCCAAAGACCTTCATGGACGAAAAGGAAACACCATGTACGCAGCCGGAACAAAAAAAGGAACCGTCCGATTTTCCTTCAAGCCTGCCATCGCGGCCAAGAGCATCGGCCTGGCGGGGAATTTCAATGACTGGCAGATCGTGAAGATGGTGAAGCAGAAGAATGGCGGCTACGCGGTGAGCATGTCGCTTCCGCCGGGGAGCTACGAGTACAAGTTCGTCGTCGACGGCCAGTGGATCGTCGACCCCGACACAAACACTTGGGCGATGAACCCCTACGGCACGTTCAACTCGATCGCACAGGTCGAATAGTTTTACCGCCGCAGCTTCTCGATGCGGAAGACCGCCGGGTACAGGCCGTTGATCTTGGCTGCATCATAGGACTCGGCCGGATACTTGCTGTTGAGGGGCTGCAGGCGGATGGTGCTGGGGCTGTCCTGGTAGAATCTCTTGAAGGTGGTTCCGGCATCGGCGTCGAAGCGGACGAAGCAGTCGTCGCCGCCGCGCACCGGTGTGTTGGGCGAGAAGACCACGATGTCGTTCTCGTGATAGACCGGCTCCATGGAATCGCCTGCCACGTGTGCGGCGAAGGCCTGCGGGTCGTGCACGTCGGGGCAGCGGACGTACTCATCGGCGATGCTGGGGGGGTAATCCAGGTCCGTGAAGTGGCTGGGATAACCCGCCGCCACCTTATTGATGACCGGAATGGCCACGCCGGCCGACAGGCTGCGGATATTGCTGTTCTTGCCCAGCGCGATGTCGTCGAGCTGGAGGTCGGACACGTCCGTCTCGCCCATGCGGGACATCAGGGTGCTTACCACGCCGCGGAGCTTTTCCAGCTCGGCCGCGCGCAGTTCATGCAACTCGCGGATGTCCATGGGCGTGCGGGCCTGGTGGGCGAGGTAGATCAACTGGTCGGACTCGAACTTCAGCACCCGCTCCAGCGACCGCAGGATGCCATCCGTCGGGGGGTTCTTGGCCTTGCCCGTCTCGATGTTCGACAGGTATGGCTTTGAAATGCCCACCATCGCCGCGACCTGGTCCTGCGTCAGGCCCATCTCTTCTCGCCGCTCACGAACGATTGCGCCGATGCTCATCTCTTCAAGTCTCCAAACAACGTGTCTATCTCAAGCATCCACCAACCATGATATTTTATCGACTATCAAACCGCATGCAAAACTATTTCAGAAATTTACTTGATATTGTCTGTTGTCTATATACCATACATTGGTCATTGTTGTAGACAGAAGGCGATGGCGGAGATTGGGAATGGGGTCTACAGGTTCATCTCTATGGAACATGTGTGTGCGTTTGATGGCGGCTTGCCGTTCGGCGCTGTCAGATCTGGGTGACGCATTGGGGCTTCTACAACGCCGAACGGCAAGCCGCCGCCAAAGCCTTACTCCCAGAATCAAGCGCGAAGGACTAGTGTGTGGTCAAGATCGAAACTATGGGTGCCGTGGTTTGCGGAGCGCAGCGCAGCAACCACGCAACGCTGGCTAGTGGCCGTGGCGTGGTTGCTCGGCCGAGTACGGCCTCGCAAGCCACGGCACCCATACAATCAAGTTGGACAGTACTGGGTCTATCAGTTTAGGGGCGGCGGTCTGAGAAGGCCGCCACCTCTTGAATGAGACAGAGCACTAGCCGTGGAATTCAAACGTATCTGGTATAACTGGCGTGACTTGCGTTGGATCGGTGTGTAAAGCATTCGCAGCGCATGCCTCAGGGCGGCCATGCTTGCGAAGCCGTCCGCCTGTGCATCGGCGGCGGTGAGTGACTTGAGGGTGACGGGGGCGATCAACTTCACGACGATCTTTCCCAGGCCCGGAATTCGATACGACTGTCCCGCGCGCACGCGGGGCGTGCGCCAATAGCGGAGCGTGGTGGTCTTCGACCCCGCGCGAATTGCGTCGAAATAGATCCTCTTCATCAGGAGCATTCGATGACACAATGTAAGCCGTGGACCTACCGTGTCAATGCCGAAACATCCTGCCTCAGCGGCCTGTCCGCCGACGCCGAGCGTGTCGCGGCCATGTTCGGCCTGCCGGCGGAGATGAGGCAGAACCTCTACCGCAACCTCCGTCTTCAGATCAGGCCGCGGCAGATCTTGGCCATCGTCGGCCCCTCGGGCGCCGGCAAGAGCGTGCTGCTGAGGCAGATCGAGCAGCAGACGCCGCGCTGCCGCCCGCTGCGCATGGACGAGCTCGCCCGCTGCGATCTCCCGGCCGTGTCGGCCATCGAGTCCGGCGAGCTTTCCGAGCGGCTGGAGATGCTCTCGTGGTGCGGGCTGGCCGAGGCGGCGTCGCTAGTGACGCCCGCGCGGCAGCTGTCGGGCGGGCAGCTATATCGCCTGGCCCTGGCCGACGCGCTGCTCTCCGCCCGGCGAAGGAACGAGCCCACGCTGGTGCTGGCCGACGAGTTCGCGGCCGTGCTGGACGAGGCCACCGCTCGGAACCTCTGCCGCCAGGTGCGGAAACTCGTCAATGCGTCGAGCATTGCCCTGGCCCTGGCCATGCCCCGGTGCGACTTACTCGCCGACCTCGCCCCCGACACGGTCGTGGTCAAGCCGCTGGGCGCCGCGGCCTCGCTCCTGGTGGGGGACGGGCTGGCTGAACTGCTGCAGCGCGATGCCCGCGAAAGCCCCGCCGCCTGGCCAATCGAGCGGGGGACGATCCATGATTACCACGCCCTGGCGGGGTTCCATTACCTCGCCGGCCCGCCGGCGGCGCATAAGCGGGTGTATGTCATCAAGCCGCCCGCTCCGCGCCTGGGCGAACCCCCGCAGGCGGCCGTGCTGGTGGTCTCGCCGCCGGTGCCTGCGGTTCGCGGCCGCAACATCGCCACGGGCAACCGCTACGCCGGCAGCGATCGACGGGCATCGCTGGCGCTGCTGAACGCCGAGATCGAGTGCATCTCCCGCGTCGTGGTGCACCCGATCTATCGCGGCAAGGGCCTGGCCGTAAGGCTGGTGCGGCACGCGATCGCGACGGCGGCAACACCGATGGTGGAGTCGCTGGCGGCCATGGGCAGCGTGCATCCGTTCTTTGAGCGGGCGGGCATGCGGGCGTATCACCTGCCGCCCGACGTGCACACCGAACGACTGCTGGCAGCCGCCGCCCGCGCGGGCCTGGCCCCGATGGACCTGGCCGAAGGGGCGCTGGTGCGCAGGCTCCTTGCCCGCCGCGGCGTCCGAGGCCGCGAACTGCTGGCGGCACTGCATCGCTACAGCGTCAAGTCGCTGGGCGCCCCCTGCAGCGATCCCGTGGCCGTGGCGCGGCGTTCGGTGCGGCGGTACGTGTATTATCTTGCCACCAAACGTGGTGCCGAATAGGATTCCACCATGGGTGATCCGCAAGTCTTCTTTAACGGCAGCATCGTTCCGGCGTCGCAGGCGTGCGTGAGCATCAGCGATGCCGGTTTTCTCCACGGCGCGTCGGTGTTCACGACCATGCGCGCCCACAACGGGCAGGTTTTCCGGTTCGAGCGGCATCTCGAGCGGCTGGCCGACACCGTCCGCGTCATCAACCTGCGGACGGACGCGACGGTCGAGGTGCTTCGCGAGGCCGTTGCCGCCGTGCTGGCCGCCAACGACCTTCGGGAAGCCCGCGTCCGCATCACGCTCACTCCCGGCAACGTGGCGGCCGAGCAATCGACCACGCTGGTGACGGCAGACCCGCTGGGGGCGCTGCCGGACTCGTGGTATCAAAACGGCGTCACCGTGGTCGTTTGCTCTTTCAAGCAGGGGCAGGGCGATCCGAAGTTCGGCTACAAGACGGGCTCGTACCTGCCGCGGATTCTCGCCCGCCAGGAGGCCGCCGCCAAGGGCGCCGAAGAGGCGTTGTGGTTCACGCCTGACAATCGCCTGGCCGAGGCGTGCTTCTCCAACGTGTTCCTCGTGCTCGACGGCAAGGTTCACACCCCGCCGCGCGACACGCCGGTGTTGCCGGGCATAATCCGCGGGGCGGTCCTGGAGATCTGCGGGCAGTTGGGCATCGCCGTCGACGAGCAGACGCCGCTGACGGTCCGCGAGATGCTGGCCGCCAAGGAAATCTTCGTCACCTCCTCGCTCAGCGGCGTGCGGCCTGTCGTTCGCATCGAACGCCACGCGGTGGGTGATGAGAAGCCCGGCGAAGTGACGAAGAAGATCATGTCGGCATACCAGGAACTGCTGGACAAGGAATGCCCGGGCGAGAGTTGATTTGCGGGCGCGAGCATGCTGCATGTCACGCGAGCATGCCGGCGCGAGTACGCCCGCCACGGCGGGTAAACTTCGGGATGGCACCGCGCGAGTACGCCTGCCCGCGGCAGGTAAGTTTCGGCATGGCACCCGGTCGAGCACGTCATAAGGAGCGACCATGAGGGTTCAGGATGTGATCAAGGCGTTGGAGGCGGTGGCGCCGCCGGCACTGGCGGAAGAGGGCGACAATGTCGGGCTGATCCTGGGCGATGCGTCGGCCGACGTGCGTTCGATCATGCTCTGCGTGGACCTCACCGCACCGGTCTTGAAGGAAGCCGCCGCCTCGCAGATGGTGATGGCCTATCACCCGCCGATCTACAAGCCCGTTTCACGCCTCACTGCCGGCGCCTCGCCCGTGCTCTACCAGGCCCTGCGGCAGGGCCTCGCGGTCTACTCCGTCCACACCGCGCTGGACGCGGCACCCGGTGGCACCAACGATGTCCTCGTGGCCATGCTGGGCGTTGAGTCCCCCCGGCCGCTGGAATCCACCGTGCGCCAGGGGCAGTGCAAGATCGTCGTCTTCGTGCCGCCGGAGGATCTCTCCCGCGTGGCCGACGCCGCGTTCTCGGCCGGGGCCGGCAGGATCGGCAACTACCACGACTGCGCGTTCTTCGTCCACGGCATCGGCGCGTTCTGCGGCGGGCCCGGTTCGCACCCCACGCTGGGCAAGCCCGGGCAGCACGAGGTGAATGAGGAGATGCGGCTGGAAGTGGTGGCCCCCCGCGGGGCCGCCGGCGCGGTCTGCGGCGCCATCCGCGGCGCCCACAGCTACGAAGAGCCCGCGATCGACGTCTATCCTCTCGAGGACTTCCCCGACGGCGCAGGCCGCGGCCGCGTGGGCAAGCTCGCCAGGCCCGCGTCGCCGGCAGCGCTGGTGGCGAAACTGAAGAAGGCGGCGGGCGTGCGAAGCGTGCTGGTCGCGCCGGCCGCGGGCAAAGCGGCGGTCTCCACCGTCGCCTTCGCCGCCGGCTCGTGCGGGTCGCTCTACAAGGCCGCACTGGCGGCAGGGGCGCAGCTGTACGTCACCGGCGAGATGCGTCACCACGACGCCTTGGCCGCCAGCGCCGCCGGCATGACCGTCGTATGCCTGGGCCACAGCAATTCCGAGCGCCCCGCGCTGGCCTCCCTCGCCGACCGCCTTCGCGCGCTATTGCCCAAGCTGAAGGTCACGCTATCGAAGGCCGATCGCGACCCGTTCGTGATAGGCTGAGAAGCTATGGAGTGCGGTGGCAACGACGCCGCTCTGGATTTCGCTGCCGTGAGACGGGAGGCATAGTGGAGTCGGTAGTGCCGGATCCAAGGCGGCGTCGCCGTCCCTCGCCTTGCTCGGGACTCTGCCGCCGCACTCCACATGGCGTTCGCCGTCCCTCGCTTCGCTCGCTCTGCTGCCACACTCCAAGAACCGTTCGCCCCTAGTGCGGATCTTCAAGCTCGAACAGCTTGCGGAGCGCGGCGATGTCGGCGCGGGCGTCGCCGGTGGCGGCGGCCTTGCGGAGATTGGTGGTGGCGGGGTGCAGGATGCGGCGAATGGTGCGGTGCAGGGCGCGTTGGAGGATCAGGGCATCCTGCTCGGCGTCGTCGTGGGTGGAGAATTTCCGCCGCGCCTCGGCCAGCTCTTCGTCGGCGATGTCATTCATGCGGCGGTAGAGCGAGTCGATCGCCGGGGCCACGCCGCGCACGCGGAACGCGTCCATGAACTCCTGCACGTGAAGGTCGATGATCTTCTTCGCCCCCGCCTGGTGCACGCCGCGCGACTCCATCGTGCGGGCGATGACGCCCTTGAGGTCGTCGATGTTGTACAGGTGCACGTGCTTGATCTCGCGGACCGTCTCTTCGACGTCGCGCGGCACGGCGATGTCGACGATCAGCAGCGGCCGGTGCGGGCGGCGCTTCATCGCCGCCTCCACCATCGCATGCGTTAGGATCGGCTCCTTGGCCGCCGTGGACGTCAGCAGCACGTCGCACTCACCCAGGTGCTCCCCCAGACGGTCGAACGCCGCCGTCTCGCCGCCGTGCGCGCGGGCAAGCTGCTGCGCCCTGGCCGGCGAGCGATTCGCCACCATCAGCCGCTGCGGCGAGAGGCGGTCGATGTGCTTGAGCATCAGCTCGTTCATCCGCCCCGCGCCGATGCTCAGCACGCACCGGCCCTCGAGCGTGCCGAACAGCTCGGCCACGCAGTCGACGGCGACCGACGCGACCGACACCTTGCCGGCGGCGATCTCGGTCTCGCTGCGCGCGTGCTTGGCCACGTGCAGGGCGCACTGGAAAAGGTCGTTCATCACCGAGCGCGCCGTGCCCGCTGCCACGGCCGCCGCGTAAGACTCCTTGATCTGCGAGGTGATCTGCACCTCGCCGGGCACCATGCTGTCGAGGCCCGCGGCCACCGTGAAGAGGTGCCGCGCCGCCTCCTCGTCGGCCAGCGTATACATGCACGCCTCGTACTCGTGCAGCGGCACGGCGTGCATCTCGCACAAGGCCTGGTGCAGCTCCTGCTCGCGCGGGTGGCCGTGAACGGGCCGCGCGGCATACAGCTCGGTGCGATTGCACGTCGAGAGGGCGAGGAACTCGCAATCCTTCCACCGCCGCCCCAGGTGCCCCAAGGCCGTGCCCATCTGCGAGGGGTCGAACATCATCCGCTCGCGCAGGGCGACCGGGGCGGTCTTGTGGCTGATGCCGATGCAGAGGATACGCATCACCGGCCTCCCGCGATGAGTTCGTCCAGCCGCTGGCGCACGGCGGCGGCGCCACCGGCGATGAACAACGCGTACGCGTCTCCGTCGATCAGCCGCTTCATGAGGTCCATGCGGCGGGGCACCTCGGCGACGCGGTTCTTGAGCTCATCGCGAAGGTCGGCGATGGCCGCGGCGAACTCGCCGATCCGCGGCGGCAGCGAGGCGGCGACGGTTCGCTTGAGCTGCGCCGCCAAGGCGGGCGCCGCCCCGCCCGTGCCGATGGCGACCACCACCTCGCCGTCGGCGACCACGGCCGGGAGGTAGAAATCGCAGTCTTCCGGCTGATCGGCGGCGTTGACCAGCGCGCCGGCCGCTCGCGCGTCGGCGGCGATGCGGGCGTTGGTGGCGCGGTCGTCGGTGCAGGCGAATACGAGTGACGCGCCGGCCAGGTGCTGGGGGCGGTAGCTTTCGCGGAGTATGGTGGCGCCCTCGACGGCAGCGGCGGCGGGGTCTACCAGCGTCACCGCGGCGCCGGCGGCCAGCAGCGACGCCGCTTTTCTGGCGCCCACCGGCCCGCCGCCGATGACCACGGCGCGGCGACTGCGGATGTCCAGCATGATCGGGAAGGTCTTCATTCGATGGACAATATACATCAGGAGCTTGCGCTGCGGATAGTGCTTTGCGGTGTCCGCTTACGTCTCCAGCGATCGCGCCTGCTCGATCGCCTCCAGCAGGGCGCGGGCCTTGTCGAGCGTCTCCTGGTACTCGGCCTGCGGCTGGGAATCGGCGACGATGCCGCCGCCGACCTGCACATAGGCTGTCGGCCCGTCGCAGACGACGGTGCGAATGGCGATGTTCCACTCGCTGTCGCCGCTGAGGCCGACCCAGCCGATGCAGCCGGTGTAGACGCCGCGATCGACGCCTTCCATCTCGTCAATGATGTCCATCGCGCGGATCTTTGGCGCCCCGGTGATCGAGCCGCCGGGGAACGTGGCCCGCAGCAGATCGGCCGGGCCCACGCCCGCGGCGAGGTCGCCCTCGACCGTGCCCACCAGGTGAAAGACGGTGGGGTGCGCCTCCAGGCGGCGGGCGTCCGTGACGCGTACGCTGCCGTAGCGGCACACGCGGCCCAGGTCGTTGCGGAGAAGGTCGATGATCATTGCCAGTTCGGCGTTGTCCTTCGGCGCGGCCTGCAGGTCGGCGGCGGCTGCGGCATCGGCGGCAGCAGCGCCCGTGCGGCGGCGCGTGCCCTTGATCGGCCGGGTTGTGACGTGGCCGTCGCGGACGCGGAGGAACAATTCGGGCGAACTGGAGACGATCGCACAGGGCTGCCCGCGCCTCTGAAAGCTGAGGTAGGCGGAATACCAGGCCGGGTTGCGGCGGCGCAGGGCGGCGTAGATCGCCGGCGGCGGCGGGGCGTCGGCGATGGCGAACCGCTGCGAGAGGTTCACCTGGAAGATGTCGCCGGCGGCGATGTATTCGACGCAGCGGGCGACGGCGTCGCGGTAGGCGTCCGGCGTGAAGTTGGACTTCGCGGCGGCCGTCATGGCGGCAGCGCACCGCGGCGGCGTCAGCGGTTGCTCATTCCGCGCCTCCGCCGCGGCGAGGATGTCTTTCAAGGTGGCGGCCGCCTCGCCTGCCCCGCCTGGCGGGGCGTCGTAGGTGAACTCGCGCAGGCTCCACGATCGGTCCTGCGAGTCATAGACCAGCACCGCGTCGTACAGCGCCAGCCGCAGGTCCGGCAGGTGCGTGTCGCGCACGGCGGCGGCGCGGAGGCGTTCGATGTACCGGCCGACTTCGTAGCCGATGTAGCCGATCCACCCTGGGCCATACGATGGCTGCGGCCCCGGCCATGCCGGCTGCAGCGCCGCGGCCAGGGCGGTCCAGATTGCGGCGGGGTCGTCCTTGGCCAGCACGCCCCCGGCGGCATCGGTCAGCTCGCCGCCATCGAGCGTGATGCATTCGATGGGTCGGCAGGCGAGGATGGAATAGCGGCCGAAGGCCTCATGTGATGCCGACGATTCGAGCACGGCCGGCTGGGGCTGCTTGAGGATCTCCGCCAGCACGGGCTCAATCGCGCAATGGGAACAAAGCGGCGTCGTGCGGACGCCGGCGGGGGGCTGTACGAGTGGCCGGGCCGCGTGCGTCAATCGTCGGTTTCCGGTGCCGTCACTTCCTTGACGGTATCGTCGTTGAGCTTCCTGGCGGCCACGGCGGCGGCGGCCTCCAGCGGGTCGGAGCTCTTCTCGAACTGCTCCAGCAGGGCGGCGATCTTCTTCTGGTCCGGCGGGAACTTCGTGTGGGTAAAGCGTGCGACGCCCAGGCAAAGGAGGGCATCGACGCGGAAGGCGCGGTCCTTGTCCATCTCGACGATGCGGTAGAGGTCGCCGGGCATGGGTGGGTTCTTCCAGATCGTCCCGTACTTCTTCTCGATGAACACGCGGAACGAATCCAGTTCGCGGTTGTAGGTGCGGATGCCCTCAACCTGCTTGGTGTGTTTCTCGGGTTCCCAGTTGGTGTACAGCTTCTCCAGGTCGTTCAGCGCCGTCTGCTGGATCACCGAGCCATCCCACATCGCGCGGGCGCGGGCCCGCTCGTTCACCATGTGATACCCCAGCGTGAACTCGGCCTGGAGGATCTTCTCCATCGCCGGATAGTTGTTGGCATAGAACTCGACGGTGGCCAGGAAGCAAAGGGCACGCCACACGCGCGAAAGATCGTCGGCGGGGCGGTAGGTGCCCTTGACCACGAAGTCCTTCGGCGTGTGCACGAGCGTGAACTTCATATCCTTCTTCGTCCCCGCCGCGTTGACGTGCTCCAGAATCTGCCGCATGATGGTCATCGTCGTGGCCTTGGGCACGAACGAGCGATTCTGGAGCGAGTCGATCTTGTCCACAGCATCGCGGATGGCCGGGGCGTTCGCCTTGTACAGCGCGATGGCCTTGGCGTAGTCGTCGCCCGCGTTGCCGACGCCGATGGGACCGGCCTCCAGGAACAGCGACGGCGAGACGTTCAGCGGATGGAACTCCAGCATGTCGGCCGAGGTCTCCGACGTGGCCGGCTGCAGCGTCGGCGAGGACGCCTTGTACACCACGAAGCCGATCAGCGCCAGCACCAGCACGCCCGCCACGATCCAGCCAATCTTATTGCCCACGCAGGTCTCCTTCGATCGCTCAGGGCTTCTCGCCCTGCGTTGTCGTTGTCGATGCGGCACTCGCCGCGGAATCACTGAGGAACATCGTACCAAGATTTCGCGGGTCGTAGAAGTATCTAGCTGCCGGCGCCCAGCTGGAGGCCTCGCCCCCCTGGGCGGCGAAGCGGGTGAAATTCACGCCCCACACGCGTTCCTTGCCCAGGGGGCCCAGGCTCGAGCGGGGGATCGCCAGCTCGACCAGCCATTCGCCTTCGCCCCTGCCGACCGCCGCCTGGATGCCCGACGCCCACGGCTGCCACGTGCCCATGGGCATCTCGGTGCGGATGCCCCGCTCGGAGACCACCGCCCCGCCGGGCTTGATCACAATGTGATACACGTCGCCCATGCTCTTGGCGGCCTGGCCGGGGTCCAGCAGCACTTCCACCAGGTCCTCCTGGCAGGCGAGCAGTTGCTGGTACCGCACGAGGTTGTCCGACCGGCTGACGACGCCGGCCATGTTGTGCTCGCTGCATCGCAGGGCGATGTAGAGGTTGTCGCGATCGTGCTGCACCCAGGCCTGCGTCTGGCGTTCGGCCAAGCCGTGTCCGATCGTGCCGCGGTGGCCAATCAACTGGAAGTCGCCCGCGACGCCTCCGCTGCGGGCGGTCCAGTCGGCCAGGTCGCCGTCGATCTTCGGCGCCCGCCCGGTCGGGCTCGACTGCAGCAGTGGCACCTGCACGATGGCCGTTGTCGCGGGGCTGACGCCGCCGGCGATGCTCAGCCGCAAGGGGATCTTGCCCGCGGCCGTGTTTTGCGGCAGGGGCCCGCTCACGCTGACGCTCGCCGTGCGGGGCAGGGCGGCCGGCATGGCCTCCAGGACGATGTCGTCGGCGGGCCCTTGCCACTGCGGCGGCAGACCGTTCACGTGCACCGTCACGTTGGCCTCGCGATCGTACTCGTTGTACAGGTCCAGCCGCACCTCGACGGCAAGGCCCTCGCCGCCGCCGGACAACTTTGCCGCCGTGACGGCCGTGCGGGCCTGCTCGAGGCGGATGGTGCGGGCGGCGTCGTTGATGTCCTTCCAGGCGATTCGGCGGGTGAGCAGTTCCTCGAACGATTGTTCGGAGGGGTTGACGGCCTGGCGGGCCTCGTCGGCCAGCAGGCGGCGGGCGTTGTACCACACCGCGCCGCCCTGCACCCAGCCGTCGAGGCGGGCGTCGAGGTAGTGGTCGCCTGTGGCGGCCAGGCCGCCGTAGTGCACCATCGCATCGATGAGGTTCAGGGCGGTCTGCTCCTGCTGGCGCTGCTGAAGCACCGCCAGGTAGGTCGCGTCCTGCAGGCCGCGGCGCAGGCGTTTGAGCCGCACCGACGGCAGCACGCCGTCCAGCCCCGCCCGCGTGCCGGGGTAGAACAGCCTGATCTGCGACGCGCCGGGCGCGAAGGGGTCGCCGCCCCAGTTGAGCACCTCGGGCATGAAGATGCCGCGGCATCCATACTTGGCCGCCAGCCACGGAATCGCCCGCACGTCGGCGGGCGTGGCGATGAGGCTCATGCTGGGCGAGTAGGGCGGGCAGTCGGGCGTCAGCCACACGCCGCCGAGAATGGTTTCGCCCCCGGCGTGCCGGCGGGCGAGGCGGCCGTCGAACCACTGCCCGGGCGGGGCGAAGATCGTCGCTGTCGCGGCGAAATCGGCGGGCACTTTCCACCCGGCCTGGGCGGGCGGCTGGGTCGGCAGCGCCGTCAGCATCGCCGCCTCCGGATCGCCCTGGCGGATCGCACGGGCGATCTCCATGAACCGGTCATACTGGCCCGGGGAGGGCTCGCCGCGGCTGGGCCAGCAGAAGATGCCGCACTCGCCCTTGATTTCCTGCATGTGCGAACGCGTGGCGGCGGCCAGGTCGCGCACGGTGGCGGCGAAGCTCTGGGCCGAGCCGTCGGTGTAGTTCCTCGCGTCGGGCCACGCCTCGCTCAGGGGGCTGGGCCAGGCCGGAACCGGCAGGCGATCGTCGAAGGCGTTGCCATCGAGGTAGGGACGGGCGATGGCGTCGTAATCGTCCCAGTCCAGCTGAATGGCACCCGCCGGGTCGCGCTTCATCTGAGGGCGAAGCTGCTTGTCGAACAGGTCCAGCCGGTGCTCGTGTGCCTGGCGCATCAGGTCGCGCATGATCGTCAGGCCCCTATTCACCAGCGGGTTGGCACGGTCCATGACGGCGGGCACGTACGGCAGGCCGTCGCGCTGCACCATGGCGGCGAAAATCTGCTCGTGATCGAAGCCGCCGATGGCCGCCAGCGGGCGGCTGTCGGGCAGCACTAGGTCGTACACCTGCAGCTTGACGGGCGTGTTCCACGCGGGCTGGTTGCGGGCGACGACGCCTAGGCGGCCGGCGTATTCGCCCGCGGCGGCGGTGCGGGGCACGGTGATGTCGATCCAGAACGCGATCCGCTCGTTGGCCGGCACGCTGAAAGGCTGGCCCTCGCGCGGCGCGTCGATGGGCACCAGCGCGTCGTAGAAGTTGGCCGGCTGCGGCGGCCGCTCGGCGGTGCGAATGTACCACGCGGGGTACTCGCTCACCCGCACGGGCAGCATACGGAACGCCTTGATGGCCGCGGCGGGGATGACGGCCGGGCCCGTCAGCGGCGTCCACGTCAACTGCAGGCCCTCGAGCCCCGCGCTACCCGCCTGCACGACGAGCTGCAGGCTGATCGTCTCGTTGCCGGCGGCGAAGAGGCTGACGCCCTGCGTGCGGTAGTCGAAGATCAGCGGGTCGTCGCGGCGGGGGGTGAGGTCGGTGAGGTTCTCCATGTCGTTCACCGCCCAGGCCAGAAACGGCGTGGGCGGGGGGCCCTCGTCCTTCTTGCCCCAGCCGGACGCGCCGTTGGGATCGCCGCAACCGCAGGCGAGCAGGAGCACCAGGATGAGCGTCACCCGTAACGACATGCGAGCGATTGTACGAGCCCGAGGCGGTTTAGAAAAGATGATCTGGCGTCGGGAACAGTGCGAGGACGACACCGAGTTGTGTAGGGTGGGCAGGCATGCCCACCATCCCCCGTGCCCCATTCATCATGACGGTCTATGCGCTCGAGGCGAAGAAACAGCGAACAGCAGAACCGCAGAACAAGGAATTTCGAATATTGAAGTGAAAAACGAATGGATCGCGCATGGATCACTGAAGTGACCATGCCTGGATTGGTTGACGCATCCGAGTCGGTGACTGTTCTCACCCCCAAACAAGTTTGGGGGTGGCACCGAACAGAAGAGGCGGTCACGATAGGCGTCGGGAACGGTCTACTCCGGCAGGGCGTAGACGGTGAACACTGGCCACCAGTGCGGCGGGCTGGAGGGAATCCATCGGGCGGTTGCAGCCGGGGCGGAGGTCGGCCAGGTCGTGGGCCAGCGGATGGCGGTCTGCTCGGCCGCCTCGGCGGGCAAAGTGGCGGGTCCGGTGGCCGGCGCCGACGTCGAAGCGGGATTCACTTCGGCGCCGCGTTTCACATGCGCCACCACCGTCATGCCCTCGCCCTCCAGGCCGCGAAGCACCGCCAGTGACGGCGGCAGCCCCTGCTGCCAACGATCGTACAACTCCGCGCTCAGCGATGCCGGAAAGCCATACGTGCCGGCGAGCCGCCAGATCTCGTGCCACTGCACCAGCAGGTGCGTCACGCCCATCGCCCGCAGCGACTTCCGCATCTCCGCCGGCGTCATGTGCTGGTCGATCATGACCTCCAGCGGCTGGCGGTCAAAGACGGTTGCGTACACGGTCCCCGGCGGGTAGTAGAACTCCCGGGCCTCGCCGACCAGCAGGATCTTCGCCGGCCCCCCGCCGGGGGCGGCGACCTGGAACGTGAGCTTGTCCAGGTACGTCTCGACGGGCAGCGGCGGGGCGATCGTGCCGCGCGTGGTGATCGCGAAGATGCTGTTGATAACCAGCAGATTGATGGCCGCCGCCGCGATGGCGGTTGCCACGGCCGGGGCCATGCCCCAGGGCGGGACGGGTTCCGTCGGCACGGTCTTGCGCGGGCGGTCGTATCGCGACAGCCGCTCCAGCACGCCCGCCGCCAGCAGCGCGATGGGCACCGCCGCCGGCACCAGGAATCGCGGCGGCATCTCGTGCGTGAAGGCCGTCCACACCGCCAGCTGAACCGCGACGATCGCCACCAGGGCCCAGTCCCATGGGTCCTTGGCGCCGCGCCACGAGATCAGCACTGCCAGCGCGATCCCGGCCAGCACGAGCGTCACCTGGCCCAGATCGTAGGCGGTGATGAAGTTGTGGTAGAACAGCTGCACGCGGTCCATCTCGGGCGGCGGCTGCCAGCCGGGCGGTGGGGGCACGGGCGGCTTGACGCCGGGGCCGTGACCATCCTGCCAACGCTGCTGGTTCTGGGGCCCCCAGTGCGGGCCGGGGCCGAACACCTGCGTGGCCAGCGGAAAAACCGGGTTGTGAACGTACACCGCGTTTCGCACCAGCCACGGCGAGAGCATCAGCAGGGCGATGACCGCCGCCCCGGCTGCGTGCTTGAGGCTCGGCTGAGCATCGGCGCGACGGCCCCGCAGCGCCGATGCGCCGCACATCACTGCCAGCACGGGCGCCGCGACGAAGCCGATCGAGAGGTACTTGGCCGCGCATGCGCCGCCCACGGCCAGGCCGATGCACCAAGCCGTGCCGCGCGAGGGCTCACGCATCCACTGCCGCAGCCACAGCACCGCCAGCGCGAGATAGAACACCTCGGCCAGTTCGACCATCGCCAGCCAGCCTAGGCACACGACGGCCGGCGCGGTGGCGAGCATCATGATAGTGAATCGCGCCCGCACGTCCTGCTCGCGGCGGAGCGTGAGGAAGATGGCCGCCACGGCCAGCACCGCCAGGCCCCCGTGCAGGATGGCGGCCAGGTACATGCCTTCGTACGCCCCGCCCCGCAGGCTCATGCCCAGGAGGTAGAGCATCTCGGTGCCCAGGGGGTAATAGCTGTAGCAGTTGTTGGGAAGCTCGCCGATGACGCCGTTGTTGAAGAATTCCCGCGGGACCTGCAGGTGGTATTCCAGCACGTCGTAGACATCGGTGAGGCCGATGAAGCCCGGCGGGCGGCTGGCGCCCGAGAGCCACATGGCGGCC
The DNA here is from genome assembly GCA_964616985.1 of uncultured Planctomycetaceae bacterium. Lineage (GTDB taxonomy): Bacteria > Planctomycetota > Phycisphaerae > SM23-33 > SM23-33 > CAZTVF01. The sequence goes on along the minus strand of CAZTVF010000007.1, from coordinate 50,547 downwards.
GCCGCGGCGATGGCGACCCACACCAGGGCCCTGCCGTCGAGGCGGCGGGGCAGCGTCCACGCCCCGATGTGTCCGCGGGCCTGCCAGTAGGCAAGGACCAGGCCGCCGGCCAGCACCGGCCACCACACGTAGGCCGACAGCGACCCCTTGATCAGCGTCCCGCACACCAGCACGGCCGTGCCCAGCGCCCACAGCCCCACGCCGCAGGCGGTGATGACGCGAAGGGCCAGCGGGGAGCTGGCCGGGGCGAGGCGGCGGATGAGCGGGTACCCCAGGCCGGCGGCGGCGATGAACACGATGGCCGCCACGCCCACCTCGCTCAAGGCGGTGGAGATGGCCACGACGGCCGAACTGGTCAGGCCGCCCCCGGTGAGATTGGCCATGATCACCAGGCCCACCAGCAGCATCAGCACCACCAGCACCGACAGCGGGAGCATGGGTTTCGGTTTGTCGTCCATCATCATTTGTTCACGCACTCCGGGCGTCGACGTCAGCGGCGGTAGGGTGTGCAGGTTCTGCCGCGCAGCGGCAGGTTCTGCACACGGAACCGCGGGGGCCAGGCTGCATAGCCCCGAACGCCGACGAACCGCTATTTCCCGCCGCTGTCGATGAACTGCGTGCGGTAAAGGTGCTGGTAAAGCTCGCACCGCTCGACCAGCTCGGCGTGCGAGCCCAGGTCGATGATGCGGCCGTCGTTCATCACCGCGATAAGGTCGGCCGACAGGACGGTCGCGAAGCGGTGGGCGATCAGCAACGTCGTGCGGCCCTTGACGAACTCCAGCATCGCCTCGTGGATCCGGCGCTCGGAGTCGCTGTCGACCTGGCTCATGGCCTCGTCGAAAATCAGGATGGCCGGGTTGCGCAGGATCGCGCGGGCAATCGTGATGCGCTGCTTCTGGCCGCCCGACAGCGTCGCGCCGTGCTCGCCCACCATCGTATCGTAGCCGGCCGGCAGGTCGCGGACGAACTCGTCCACGAAGGCCTTCTTCGCCGCCGCCAGCACGTCCTGCTGGTGCGGGCGACGCAGCCCGTAGGCGATGTTCTCCCGCAGCGTTGCGTGGAACAGCACCGTGTCCTGCGTCACCAGGCCGATCTGTCGCCGCAGCGAGCGGATCGAGCATTTCGAAATATCCTGGCCGTCGATGAGCACCTGCCCGCCCGTGGGGTCGATCAGCCGAGGCAGCAGCGACACCAGCGTGGTCTTGCCGCTGCCGTTGGGGCCCACGATCGCCAGCGTCTGGCCGGCCTTGAGCGTGAGGTTGATGTCCTTCAACGCGTCGGAGGCGGCGTTGGGATAGCGGAAGCTGACGTTGCGGAACTCGATGGCGCCCTGGTGACGCCCCAGCGACGGGGCGTTGACGACGTGAGGCTCCTGGGCAGCGTCCTGAAGTTCGAAGATGCGGGCGGCGGCGGCGTCGGAAGCCTGGAACCGCATCGAGACCTTCACCAGCTTGCGGACGGGATCGAACAGCGCGAACAGGGCGACGATCCACGCCAGGAAAATGTCGCGGTCCATCCGGTCGATGCCGTCGGGTGTGGCGAAGCCCTTGAAAACCCAGTAGCCCGCGACGGCGGCGGCGACCATGCCCGCGCCGATGCCCAGTGTCTCCATCGTCGGGCCGGTGGCCGCGTCCAGCCGTTCCATCTTGTTCTGCTGCTTGAGCAGGTCGCGATTGACGCGGAAGAACCGCCGGCGCTCCGAGCCTTCCATCGTGTAGGCTTTGACCACGCGGATGCCCTGCAGCGTCTCGTTCAGCACGGCCAGCAGGCTGGACCAGTTCTCCAACGCCCGCTTGGAGGCCTTGTGCATCTTCTTGCCGAAGCGGCGGATGAACCAGTACGCCGGCGGGCCCGCCAGCATCGCCGCCAGCGTCAGCTCCCACGACAGGTACAGGGCCAGCACCAGCGTGCCGACTGCCTTGGCGGGCTCGACCATCGTCTTGCCCAGCAGCGTGTTCTGGCCGCGGGCGAGCTCGTTGGTGTCCTGCACGAAACGACTGGTGGCGTCCGTCACGCCGTTGGCTGAGAAGAACGTCGTCGGCAGGTGCAGCACGACGTTGTAGTTCTCGCAACGCATGTCCATGATGCCCTGCCAGATGGCCGTGCCGACGAGGTACTCCTGAAAGAACGTGAAGACGGATCGCAGCACCGTCATCACCAGCACCACCGCCAGCAGCCCTACGAACAGGGGGAATCTCGCGGAGAAGTCGCTGCCGGGGTCGGGGATGGCTGCGGCGGCCATGCCCAGCGCCCAGCTGGCGTACGAGGCCTTGCCCAGCGTGACGGGGACCTTGACGGGGTTGCGGCGGTCGTCGGCGTGCAGCACGTTGAGCACCACCGTCTGCCCCTCGTCCATGCGGCCGAGCATGCGGATCAATGCGTCATCTCGCATCCGGAAGTGGTTGGCGTCGCCATCGGCGATGCCGATGATCCAGTCGGCCGGGGCGATCCCCGCCGCCTGCGCGGGCGATTTCTTCTCCACCTTGGCGACGTTGATGACCGACTCGAGTTCGATGGGCCCGCTGGGGCCTTCCATGCGGGTGCCGATGGGCGTCTTCTGCTGGCCGATCTTGGTGCCCATGCGATCGCTGATGAGCGTCATGTACGCCCAGCCGTGCAGGCCTTCCTCGCTGACCATGATCTTTGCGCCGGGCAGCATCAACCCCAGGCCGCCGCCCCACAGCGCCGCGATGCAGACAACGCAAAGGATGGCCATGCTGATCCGCAGGCGGTAAGGCTTGAGATACTTCAGCGAACGGTAAAAGTTCTTCATTCCGGGTGGTTGTCCTTTGGGGAAACGGACACTTTAAGAGATGCCCCGCCCCAAATCAACGCGATTCCCAACGCCGACGCACTGCGTGCGTCGGTCCCCATCACCGAATGGACCGGCGCCCCCGGCATCGTCCCCACCCCCGCGTTTCGAACTCTCTCCTCTTCGTGCAAACATGCAACGGGTGGACTACATTCCTATAGTCTCAGCGGCGCGGCGCAGGCGCAGGTGATGGCGACGTTGTCCCAGACGATCTTGGCGTTGACGTTGCGCCACAGCAGCGTTTCGTATTCGGAGAGCTGCTCGATGATCTCGGCCAGCTGCTCGTGCTCAAACTTCGCCGCGATGGCGGCGATGGCATCGGCCTGGTCGGCGTGGCGCAGGTCTGCCCCCCGCCCGCATTTGACGTGCAGGGCGTCGCGGTAGGCGCTGGCCATGAACAGCAGCATCATCGCCACCGCCTGTCGCGAGGCGAGGTTCTTGGACAGCTCCGCGCCACCCTTCTCCTTGGCCTCTTTCATGGCGATCTCGCCCAGGGCGTCGGAGGTCTTGATGAGGAAGTCGCCCAGTTCGGCGTCGCCCGTCGGCGGCAGGGCGGCCAGGCGGTCGATGAGTTCCACCTTCACGCTGTACATGCCCTTCTTCGCCAGGCGCGACGCTTGCCCCAGCGAGCCCTCGGTGAACTGTGCCCAGAAGGCGGCCTCGCTGGCGGCCACGCCCTCAGCCAGCAGCCTCGCCTGGACGAAATCGCGAGGCAGGGGGCCGAAGCGGATCAGGGCCGAGCGGCTCAGCGTGGTGGGCAGCAGTTCCTCCGCGCGTTCGCACAGGAGGATGATGGTGACGCCCGCGGGGGGTTCCTCCAGCGTTTTGAGCAGCGAGTTCTGGGCCGGGGTGCTCATCAGCTCGGCCTCCTGCACGACGAAGATCTTGCCACGGGCCCGCGAGGCGGCGCGGTACGCCGGGGCGATCAGGAAGCTGCGGATGACCTCGATGCCCATCTCCTGCATCACGCGGTTGCGGACGGACTGGTCTTCGTGGAAGGCGGCGAGCTCCTTGTACACCAGCTGGAAGTCGGGGTGCGAGCCTGCGGCCATCATGCGGCAGTCCTCGCACTGGCCGCACGCCTGGCGGAGCATCGTGTCCTCGGGCAGATCGGGCATTTCCGAGGGCTTCTTCGCCCGCCGCTGGGGCTTCTCGCACAGCAGCGCCGCCGCCAGGGCGACCGCCGTTGTCCGCCTCCCCACGCCCCGCGGCCCGGCAAAGATGAACGCGTGCGGCAGGCGCGACGACGCCATCGCCCGCTCCAGGCGGGAGACGGCGGCATCCTGTCCGACAATGTCCAAAAGCTGAATCATGCTCTCTGGTTCATTCCTGCACAACGGCCTTCTCAAGCCGCCGAAAGAAGCTGCTCAGGGTCTCGGCCGCGGCTTGTCCGTTCGGCGCTGTTCGGCCTTGGCGATTCGCCCGAGGCCAGGCCGGAGTTCGCCGACCCATGGCGTCATTCCTGCCACGTCCAGCCATCCACCGTCGCTACCACGCGGGCGTGCACCTGCTGCACGTCGCCGGAGGCGTCGACGATGGCGAACGTCTTGGGCGATTGGCGGGCCTGCTGCACGAACAGCTCGCGGACGCGGCGGTGAAAATCCAGCGCCTTCGATTCCATGCGGTCCGGGGCGCCCTTGAGGCGGGTGAGGCCCACCTCGGCCGCGATATCGAGCACGATCGTCAGGTGCGGCCACAGGCCGCCAACGGCCACGTCGGCCACGCGGCGGACCGCTTCGGTATCGACGCCGCCGGCGCCCTGGTAGGCCAGCGTGCTGGAGATGTAGCGGTCGCTGACGACGCACTCGCCACGCTGCAGGGCGGGGCGGATGATCTGTGACACCAGCTGCGCCCGGCTGGCCATGTAGAGCATCGTCTCGCACTCGACGCACATCTCGTCGTGGGCCTTGTCCAGCAGGATCTCGCGGATCTTGTCCCCGATGGCCGTGCCGCCGGGGTCTCTCACCGTACAGACCTTCACGCCCCGGCCGCCGAGGTGGTCGGCGAGGCGCGCCACCTGCGTGCTCTTGCCGGTGCCATCGGGCCCGTCGAGAACGATGAACCGCCCGCTCAGCTTGTCCGTCCATTCGCTCATGAATGACAGAGTATCGTCACCCCCGCCGGATTATGCAAGCCGGGGTGAACGATCGACGCAGTCGGAGCCGGCGACTGTTCTCACCCCCAAACGAGTTTGGGGATGGCACCGTCGTCGATTGGCGAAGGCGATGAGGCTGTTCCGCCTTCAGATTGCGCCGCGCGTCCGGCGGCGACGGGCGGCGAGGGCGAAGATGCCGGCACATAAGAGCGAGAGGGTGGCGGGCTCGGGCACGGAGGCGGGTGTGTAATCGTAGACGACATCGCCGGTAAGGCTGGCCGTGGTGACCTGGTCGGCGGCGGTGTTGCCGCCCGTGTTGGCCAGCAACGTCTGCGTGAACGTCGAGGCGGCAAGGAAGACCGAGCCCGTGCCGGTGAACTCCGACAGGATGGCCGCCAGCGTGTAGGTCTGCTCGTCCGATCCGTTCTTTGTCAGCATGCCCGAGGTGGTCACGCCCCCTGGCGGCAGGTTGTACCCATAGGCGGGACTGATGAGGTCAATCTCCGGGGCCAGCAGGTGCAGGCCCGTGTCCTGCACGGTGAACTCAATTTCGGTCTTGGCCGTTCCGCTCGAGAGGCTCGACGCACTGTTGGTGACGGTCAAGACGGTCTGCATCGAGGCGGACAAGGATATCTTCACGCTGTTGAGCGTGCCCAAGGCCGGGTTGAACTGTTGGAACGCCAGGGAAGACGTCCAGTCCGTGGTCGTCATGGGGACCGGCGTGGAGGTGGTGTAGTTGATGACGGTCGCGTTCGACACGCCTGCCGCCGACGCCAAGATAATCATCGCAACCAGAATCATCATGTTCCGCATGGTCGTTCCTCTTCTATTTTCCCGGCCACCGCGTCGGGCCGGCGAGCCGAACCGATGCACCTGCTCCGATAGGTGCATGCCTGCAATCCGTATCGACTGGGCAAGAGGTGCGGTTTAGTAACGGTTTGAGTATTTTTCCGTCTGTGCCGTCTGGGTAAGCTGGGTGCATTCGGTCTATCGTGGCGGTTACGGCTCTTCGCCCCGGCCGGGCTTGCCCCGGCCGAGCGCTGATTGACCACTACCCCAACGTTTTCCTGCTGCCCGCCCCGGCCGGGCATGTCCCGGCCGAGCTCTGATTGGCCACTACAGCGCCGCCACAAGGGCGGCGGGGGCGGAAGAAACGGAGACTGCCTCGTAGTGGCCAATCGTCGCCCCGCCCGGACAAGCCGGGGCGGAGGCGGGAGGGCAGCATTGGGCGAACGCACCTGGCTAAGCTGCAGGGGCGAATTTCGCTTGCACCGCGGGCGGCAGGGGTATAAAACCCCGGCTCCGGAAGAGGATGAGCGTGTTCAAGTCATAAGCCCCGCCCCCAGGGCGCGGGCATTAACAGGAGAATCACGTGGCCATGAAAGTAGCATTCATCGGGGCCGGCAGCGTCGGCTTTACGCGCGGTCTGTTCCGCGACCTGCTGTCCGTGCCGGAGTTTCGCGATACCGAGTTCGCCATGGTGGACATCAACGATCGCAACTTGAACATGGTCGTCCAGCTGTGCCAGAAGGACATCCGCGTCAACAAGCTGCCGGCGAAGATCGTGGCCACCACCAACCGCCGCAAGGCATTGGAAGGCGCCGATTACGTCATCAGCTGCGTCCGCGTGGGCGGGCTGGAAGGCTTCGCCACCGACGTGGACATCCCGCTGAAGTACGGCGTGGACCAGTGCGTGGGCGACACGCTGTGCGCCGGCGGCATCATGTACGGGCAGCGGAACGTCTCGACGATCCTGGATTTCTGCAAGGACATCCGCGAGGTGGCGTCGGACAACGCGCTGTTCCTCAACTACGCCAACCCCAACGCGATGAACACGTGGGCGGCCAACCACTTCGGCGGCGTCCCCACGATCGGCCTGTGCCACGGCGTCATGGGCGGCCACTGGCAGATCACCGAGGTGATCAAGCTGCTGGTCAACGACGGCAAGAAGCCCGAGGACAAGGGCTACGTCAACATCACCCCCAAGGAAGTGGACATCATCTGCGCGGGCATCAACCACCAGACGTGGTACGTGCAGGTGCTTTACAAGGGAGAAGACTGGTGCGACCGCCTGCTCGAGGGCTTCCTGAAGCACCCCTGGATGTCCAAGACCGAGAAGGTCCGCATCGACATGCTCAAGCGATTCGGCTACTACTCCACCGAGTCCAACGGGCACCTGTCGGAATACGTGCCCTGGTACCGCAAGCGGGCCAAGGACATCACCAAGTGGATCGACCTCTCCAGCTGGATCAACGGCGAAACGGGCGGCTACCTCCGCGTCTGCACCGAAGGCCGCAACTGGTTCAAGACCGACTTCAAGAGCTGGCTGTCGGCCACCGACAAGCCCATCGCCCCCGAGAACCGCGGGCATGAGCATGGCAGCTACATCATCGAAGGCATCGAGACCGGGCGCGTCTATCGCGGGCACTTCAACGTGGTGAACAACGACTGCATCACCAACCTGCCCAAGGACGCGATCGTGGAAGTGCCCGGCTACGTCGACCGCAACGGCGTGTCGATTCCGCAGGTGGGCGACCTGCCGCTGGGCTGTGCGGCCGTGTGCAACGTGTCGATCAACGTGCAGCGCCTGGCCGTCGAGGCGGCGGTGCATGGCGACGTCGATCTCCTCAAGCAGGCGATGATGATGGACCCGCTGACCGGGGCCGTGTGCGACCCGGAGGAAATCTCGCAGATGACCGACGAGATGCTGGTGGCCCAGGCGAAGTGGCTGCCGCAGTACGCCGATTCGATCCCCGACGCCCGCAAGCGCCTCGCCGTTGCCAAGCGCAAGGGCCTCTACCTGGGCACCAAGACCTGGAAGGGCGCCGCCCGCCTGCACACCAAGACGGTGGAAGAGATGAAGCGAAATGCCGCCGCCGCCCGCCGCAACGCTGCCGCGGCCGACAAGGCCGCCGACAAGCGGGCCAAGCAGGCCGCCGCCGCGGTGAAGAAGTAATAGCAAGTAAGCGGTAGGCAGTAAGCAGTAGCCAGTAAGCAGTGAATGCAAAGACAACGCCGGCGCTCGAAAGGGTGCCGGCGTTTCGCTTTGATGCCGTCCTGGGCTTGCCTGCCGGAGGCAGGAAGGCCGCCACCCTCACGCGCAGTACACGCGGACGGCGTGGCGGTCGGGCGGTGTGTCCAGGCCGAGGTGGTCGGCGTAGGCGCGGACCAGTTCGGCCCCGCCCAGGAAGATGATGCTCGAGTAGTACACCCACAGCAGGATGATGATCACGGACCCCGCCGCACCGAAGGCGGTGGTGATCAGCGTGTGTTCCAGGTACAGGGCCATCAGCCAGCGGCCCACGGCGAAGAGCAGCGACGTCGTGACCGCCACCGGCCAGGCGGCGCGCCATGGCACGCGGACGTCGGGCAGCAGCACGAAGATCACCGCGAAGAGGCCCGCGGCCGCGACGATGGAAACCGCCAGCTGCGTGTATTGCCACCAGTGGTAGGTTCCCGCGTCGAGGCGCGCGAGCTGCTGGTAGAAGAATGCCAAGGCCGCGGTCAGCACCATGGATGCCAGCAGCAGCACGCCCACGGCCAGGACCATGACGAAGCTCAGGACGCGGGCGCGAAGGAAGCTCGCAATGGCGGCCGAAGGTTTTGAGCGGACCTGCCAGATGGTGTTGAGGGAGCCCTGCAACTGCACGAAGACGGTCGTCGCCGCCAGGGCCAGCACGCCGATGCCGACAGCCAGGGTCCATCGGTTGCGGATATAGCGGGAGGCGTTTTCCACGGCGTCGATGAGCACGCCGGCCACGCCCGGCGGCAGAAGCTGCTGTAGTTGGACCTGCAGGCCGTAGGCGGCCTCGGGCTGGCTGGAGAAGAGGGCCGCGATGCCGATCGCCAGGGCCATCAGCGGCGGCAGGGACAGGACTGTGTAGAAGGACAGCGCCGCCGACAGCGTCATCACCTGGTGGTCAGCGAAACCTTTGGCGGCGTTTTTCGCCACTGCCCATGCCGAGCGCGCTCCCATGAAGGGCCTTTCCTCCCCGAGTCATTCTATTCGGTCAGTTGCCCCAGTCGCTGGCCTCCAGGGCGTCGAGGGCCTCGCGGGCGAAGACCTGGATCTCGGCGGCGGCATCGTTGGCGGGCTTGGTGGCGGCCGGGCCGGCGGCCAGGGCGCGGAGCATCGCGAACTGCGTTTCCTTATACTCCGCCACGAACTTCGGCGGCAGCGTGATGTTGTCCTGGGCGGCCGAGGCGACAAGCGAGTTCACCTTCGCCTTGAGGATCGAATCCATGGCGAACAATGGGTTGATGCCGTACTTCTCAGTGTAGACCAGCGGGACGAGCTCGTAGGTCTCCGGGCGGCCGTCCTTCATGCGGACGCGGACGACGCCGCCCATGTCGCCCAGGGCCTCGAAACCTTGGCCGCAGTAGTCGCCCAGAAGCTTGTTGCGGCGGGCGAAGGTCTTGGCGGCCATGTCGAGGATGGCCTGGCGTTCCTCGGGCGTGGCCTTGCCGAGGCGGAGATACTCGCCCATGGAGCGGAGGATATCCGCCGTGACGGCCCACTCGCCGCCGCCGGCTTCAAAGTACTTGGTTACCAGGGGCAGGGCCTCGCCGCGGCCGGCGCGGAAGAGGGTGTTGGCGGCCTGCCAGGCCCACTTGTTGTCGGGGCCGATGTCGCCGCCCCGCGCGGACTTCAGCGAGCCGACCAGGAACGGCACGGCCAGCTTCGTCCGCCCGGCCTGGATGCACTGCCCGGCCAGCGTGATGGCGGAGCTGTACGACTGGTTGTCGGCACGGATCTTCTCATTGAGGTGGTACTCGAGCTTGCTCCAGGGAATGTTGGGCACCTTCCACTGGTCGAGCTTGATGCACAGGGGCGCCACGGTGACGGCCATGCGGGGCGTGTCGCTCATCTCCTTGAGGACGACCTCCATCAGGACGGAGGTGCAGTCCTTGACCTCGCGGTCCATGAGGGCGACGGCGGCGGCGCGGCGGATGGCGTAGGTCGGGTCCTTGAGGCGGTCCTGCAGCAGCTGCGTGGCCTGGGCGGAGGGAATGGCTGCGACGTTTCGCGTGGCCCAGAGGCGCAGGTTGTCGTCCTTGCCCTCCATCTGCTCCTTCCACAGGGGCAGGGCCTTTTCGGTGCGGGCGCCCAGCTGCGACTCGAAGAAGCTCCACTCGTCGGCCGTGCGAGGCTGGTACACCCGGGCGTACTCGATGGCGGCCGCCTTGGCGAGCAAGGCCATGGCGTCGCGGTCGCCGTCGCCGGCGAGAATGCCCGCAACGACGAACTTCAGGCGGGCGGCCCAGTCGGGCAGCTCTTCCTGCATGAGGTAGCGGCGGTAGGGGACGAGGTCGAAGTCGAGCGACGCGCCCATGCGGGGGAACTTGCCGCCCAGCAGGAACATGCGGCTCTTGGATTCGAAGGAGGCGGGGCGGACGGAATTCATGCCGTGGTCGTGGATGCGGATGATGGCCTTCCAGAAGGCGACGAGGTCTTCGCGGCGCTTGCGTTCGACGGGGTCGGTGGCCTTGGCGACTTCGGCGTTGATGACCTTCCACTCGAGTTTGGGGTCGACAAAGTCGTTATACCCCGGCGACCACAGGGGATTGATCTGCGCGATGAAGAACTTGTTGAAGGCGTCATTGGCGGTAGTCTTGAGCGTCGGGCCGCCGGCGGCCGGCGAGGCGGCGGGCACGGTCGTCTGCGAACGGGCGGGTGCGGCCGCAAGGATAACCGCGGTGACCAAGACCAGGGGTATTGTTTTGAACTGCATCATCGTTGCGCTCCATTCCCTCAGACGGGTACCCATAGAATACGCGAAATGACCATTTTTCGCAATGGCAGCACGCGCGCAGCCTCAGGGTGGCGGCCTTCCCAGGCCGCCGCCATCTCACGACAGTGATCTGCTACTTCCCGCCGGCCAGCCAGCGGCCGGTGACGTTAAGCACGTCTAGTTTCATCGGCAGGTTCTGGCGTCGGGCGAGAATGATATCGATCACGTCCAGGCCGCACGTGGCGAGCATCTTCTCGATGATGGATCCGCAGGAGGGGGCGCCGCCGCCACCGCCACCGGCCACGCAGATGCCCATTGCGGGCTTGCCGGCGAAACGCTGGCGGGCGGCCTCGAAACGGTTTACGCGGCGGAGGCGGTCGAGGAAGGTCTTGAGGCTCTCGGACAGGTCGCTGAAGTAGACGGGCGTGGCGAAGACGGCGATGTCGGCGGCCGCGATCTTGTCGGCGATCGCGGCGAAGTCGTCGGCGATCACGCATCGGCCCTCGCGGAGGCAGGCGCCCCAGCCGGAGTCGTCGCACTGGCGGCAACGCTCGATCTTTGCCTGCGGCAGGAAGACCGTCTCGCCCGTGCCGCCGGCCGAGGTGAAGCCTTCCATCCACGCTGCCGCCGCCCTTGCCGTCTGTCCCGCCGTATTGCGGCTGCCCGAAATCACGATTGCGTTCATGGTTGCTCCTTGAGAGGTTCTAAGGCCTGCCCGTGCGGGCGAGGTTGTCCAGCACGGCCTTGGCTTGATCGTACAGGCGGAACTGCTTTTCCGCAGCGGCGAAAGCGGCGGTGTGGGCCGATTTTCGCCCGCGGCTGTAGCGGATGCCCAGCTTCTTGTGCAGCAGTTCGTGGTACATCACATAATCGACCGCCGCTGCCGGCACGCCCGCCTGGTCCAGGGTGCAGCTGACCATCACCGCGTCGTGAAGCTCGTCGTAGTGGCCGAACTTCCGCAGGGTGGCGGCGCGGCTCCAGCTCAGCCGCGGCTTGTTCAGCAGGCCGTCGAAGTACTCGGCGTTGACGCGGGCGAACGAGGCATCGAGATCGTGGTACACGCCGGCCGCTTGATCGCCATTGCCGCCCAACTGTTCCAGCAGGCGTTCCAGGGCGCGGTAGGGCTCGCCGCGCGTCGCGGCCAGGATGGCGCTGCGGCCGCGGCGGTGCAGCACGAACGGCGGCAGCAGGCGGGCCTGGGCGGCATCGAAGGCGATCATCGGCGTGGGCAGGTCCAGGATCATCTCGCTGCCCTTGACGCGGTAGCGGAACAACGCCGAGATGGGCCTGTATCGCAGGATGACGCGGCGGGCCAGGCGGCCGGCGCGGGCGGCGTCTTCCATCAGCGGCAGCGTCTGCCCCAGGGCCTGCAGGTACGCCTGGAAGTAGGACTCCTGCGCCATCATCGCCAGCCAGCCGCGGGCTTGGCGCGCGGGCGGGCGAAGGTGTGCTGCCGTCAGGCGGTCGTCGGCGATGCGGCGCTCGAGCGTCTCGCTCATCGCCGCGATCGCGTTGTGCGTGCGGCGGAGGTCCTCGGCGCTGGCGGCGGCGCAGAGGGCATCGCACGAGCCGTCGATGAAGGTCTTGAGTCCGGTGAAGGTGACGTTCGACTTGGCCGGCGGCGCCGCGGCGGCGGGGGACCTGGCCGCGGCGTCCCAGTCGATGTCGGCAAGGAACTGGAACGCCTGCCGCGACGGGGCCGCCAGGGCCCGCAGGTCCGCCCGCGACTGCACGAGCATCTGCCTCACCTGTGCCAAGGTGTGCCCCACGTGCCTGCGGAGAGTCTCCCGCCGCTGGGGCGACACGCCCGCCGCCAGCTCCGTGCGGACGCCGGTGGCGATACGGACCAGGCCCTGGATGGGGATCGAACGCATGGGGGTGTTATACCAAGAAGAAGGGTGCAGGAAGAAGGTCTCAGGGAATAGGGTGGAGGGACCAGGGGAAGATGCGTTGCATAGAACAAGATTTGGCGATCGATCGCTCTTGTGCGCTGTTCAACTCCAACAGCGCATAAAGGCGAGCGATTGCCGAGTGATGGATGGTGCTACGCTCTTCCACTACGACCTACGACCTGCGACCTACGACCTTCCTCTCACGCGAAGCCCGCTTCCTCGATCTTGATGTTCTCGGTGCTGCCGGAGGTGGCGATGTTGTGCAGGCGGTGGAAGATGCCCTTGGCGGCCATCAGCTCCTTGAACGTGCCCTGCTCGGCGAGCAGGCCGTCATCGAAGACCAGCACGCGGTCGGCCTGGCGGATCGTGCTGAGGCGGTGGGCGATGATGAACGCAGTGCGGTTTTCGAACAGGTTCTCCAGGGCCTTCTGGATGTAGCTTTCGGTCTCGTTGTCCAGGGCGCTGGTGGCCTCGTCGAGGATAAGGAACTTGGGCTGCAGCAGCATGCAGCGGGCGATGGCGAGCCGCTGGCGCTGGCCGCCGGAAAGCTGGCCGCCGCCTTCGCCGCAGCGATGCTGCAGCTTGTCGGGGAACTCGCGGACGAAGTCGCCCGCCTGCGCGCGGTCCAGGGCGGCCCAGAGCTCTTCCTCGCTGGCCAGCGGCGAAGCGCAGCGGAGGTTCATCTCCACCGTGTCGTCGAACAGGAACGGGTCCTGAAGCACCACCCCGTACAGCGCCCGGTACTCTCGCAGCGGCAGGGTCTTGATGTTGCGGCCGTCGAGGAAGATGCCGCCGGTCTGCGGGTCGTAGAACCGCATCAGCAGGTTGCTGATCGTGGTCTTGCCGCCGCCGCTGCGGCCGACCAGTGCGATCATCTGCCCCGGCTCGATCTTGAAGTTCATGTTCTTGATGACGGGCTTGGTGTCGTAGGCGAAGGTGACGTCGCAGAACTCCAGTTCGCCGCGGACGGGCTTGGGCATGGGCGTCGCCGTCGCCTCCACCACGGTCGGCTGCGTGCCCAGCACGGTGAAGAGCTGGTCGAAGCCCGCGCGGGCGGACATGAACTGCCCGTACACGCCCAGCAGCGAGGACACGAAACCGATCAGCATGCCCTGGTAGCCCATGAACGCCACCAGCACGCCGGGCTTGACGTTCCAGCGGAACACCGTCCACGAGCCCAGCACCATCAGCACCGAGGTGATTATGTAGCCCATGCCCTCGGTGACGAAGCCCAGCTTCATCGTCTCGAACTGCGCGTCCAGCGCCTTGAGCTGCATCGGCCACACGCGGGCTTCGAAGTCGTCCTGCATGCGGCCTTCCATGGCCAGGGCCTGGATGGTCTTGGTGCCGCGGAGCTTGTCGACGATATACTGCGCGATGCGGTTGGCCTCGTTGATGAACGCCAGGCTCTTGACGTAGATCCGCGGGCTCATCGTGCGGGCGATGAAGACGTAGCCGCTGGCGCCGATGAGGATGACGCACGTCAGCTGCCAGCTCCAGTAGAAGCACACCGTGAGGCTGAAGATCAGGCCCGTGATCTGCACCGTCATCTGCTGGAAGCAGATCTGCAGGAACGCCCCCAGCGTGTTGATCGAGTTGCCGAACACGCGGTCGTACAGGAAGCCCGAGGGGTACTTATTGTGGAATCGCAGGCATAGCCGCTGCAGGTGCCCGAAGCCGTCCGAACGCAGCTGGTACAGCAGCAGTTCCTTCGTCCACAGCACGATCCGCTGGGCGATGTACCACAGGCCCATGCGGGTCATCTGTGAGGCCAGGAAGATGCCCGCGATCATCAGCACCAGGGGCATGTTGTCGTTGGGGATGGCGTCGTCGATGATGTACTTCATCGGCATGGGGCCGACGGCGACGGCTACGCCCACGAACATCACCAGCAGCGATGCCACCGACAGCCGCCCGATGTGAGGCCGCACCATCGGCCAGACGCGGTGGCCGATTTCCCTCGCGGTGAAGTGCGTCACCTCGAACTGGTATTCCTGCTTCTTCTTGTCCGACGAGTGCATCAGCGTCGGCTTGGGGTTCTTCCACGAAAACTTAAACATCTTCTGTGCTCGCAAAACAGCCGCCGGGGAAGGCCCGGATACGGGAGCCCTCCAGCCAGCCGCTTAAGGGGACAAATCGTCACTTCTACGCATCCAAAGTGCAAGCATTTCTCCGCCAGTGTTCGACCGCTCGTCGCGGGATCGGCATGCAGAACCCGTCCCTGCGGGCCGGAACCTGCATGCCCTACATCTGCCGCCCTACGTGCTGTAGCGGTCGGCGGCATCCAGCAACGCCTTGCGGGCGGCGCGGAACGATCGCACGTCCTTCACGTACTGGTCGAAGCCCTGCACGGCCTGGTCGATGATCGTCGACATGAGCTTGGCGTTCTGGCCGCCGACGAGGCGCAGCAACTCCACGTCCTCCAGCCCTTCCCGTTGCGATTCCAGCCGCAGGCTCGACCACGGCCCGTCCTTGCCGGGATACACGATGTGCGTGTCGCCGCCGGGCAGGCTGTTGGCGGCGCCGCCCCAGTTGGGCACCACGCTCATCGTGAAGGGGTCCTGTTTGCTGGGGTACTGGTTGAGGCCCCAGTGAAGGAAGCCGTCCAGCCCGTACAGCGCGCCCGCCCAGCCCAGCAGCGCCGGCCGCAGCAGTTCCTGATCCAGCAGGCGGTTCAGCCATGGCCCGCCGGGGAAGCAGCAGGTGTAGTACCAGACCCGGTCGCCGAGGTCTCGCTGGGCCTCGAACTCCTCGCGGTGCCGCTGGTATTCCTGCACCTGCGGGCACCAGATGTCCACCGAGCCCACGAGCTTGGCGTCCATCGTCGCGTCGAGGATCGGGAGACCCGGCAGGTACTTGCGAACCATGCCTGTGAGGATGCGGTAGTCGGCGGCGTTGCTGGCCGTGGGCTCGTCCGTCACGTGCTGAATCCACCGGTCGTACCAATCGTTCTCCTCGATCTCCTCCGAAAGCTGATCGCACAGCACGGCGAGGATGGCGTTGCCTTCGACCGACGTGGCCGCCGCCTTGCCCACCGTGAGGTCGAACGTCTGGGCGTCCCAGACGCCGCCGGTGCGGCTGGCGACGTGCCCGCCCTCGATGTAATACAACCCCGCGTCGTCGAACACCTCCACGATCTGCCTCAGCCGCTTGCGGTCGAGCGCGGGCTTGCCCTCGTGCATCTCGAACACCAGCGGCAGCGGAATCCAGAACGTGTTCTGGCGGGCGTGGGCCATCAGCCTGGCGTACTGTTCCAGCATGCGCCAGTAGGCCCCGCTCCACATCTTGATGCCGTGACGCGAGGCGATGTTCTCGTAGCTGAACCAGTTGGTAACCGGCATGCACTCCTCGTCGGGCGGGGGGATGCAGGCCTTGTGAATTACGACATCCAGCGAGAATCGGGCCTCGCCGATCTCGAGGGCGAGGGCGCACTTGCCGACGGGGGCGTCCTCTTCGATCGGCACGTGCAGCCGCAGGGCCATCGTGGGCCCCGTCGCGGTGGCCGACCGTCTGCCCAGCGGTTCCATGGCGTCGTAGGTGCGGAACGGCGCGGTGCGCACGACGTGCGGGTTGACGGCGTTGTCAGCCCAGGCCTTGTTGCCCGTGGTGAAGCCGAAAAGCCCCGTGTTCTCCTCCACCGGCACGTCGACGAGGTGGAACCATTCGGCCCCCTTCACCGCCTCGCCGCCGCGCGTGACGCGCAGACGAAGCGTCTGGCCCTGCACCTCCGTCAGCAGCACGTGCACGGCGGCCGTGCCGCCGCGGGCCACGTCGATCTCCATCGACGTGCACGGGGTGTCGCCAACGACCGAGTCGGGGTAAAGATTCTCCAGGCTGTCGCGCAGTTCCGCTTTCATGTCTTGGATCCTCTGACGCCGGTTGGCGCCTGCGGGGGATTATATCACGTCCCGGCGATTGCGGGCATCGGGTTGCAACGGGCCCCTATATCACGATGTGATAGTGGAATGCGCGAACCGCCCACCGCCGCCGGCTGTAGAATATCCGCACGGAGGATTACGGTCTCAGTGTTGAGTTAACGCTAACGCGGAGGTAAGTTCCCGACATGTCGAATGACTCTCATCGCAAACGTCTCGCCGTCGCCGGGCAGGTGCAGGGCGTAGGTTTCCGTCCCTTCGTGTACCGACTGGCCGCCGAGATGGGCCTGACCGGGTGGGTCCTGAACGACCCCTCGGGCGTCACCATCGAAATCCAGGGCGAGGCGCCGCAGCTGGACCGGTTCGCCGCGCGCCTCTCGGCCGAGTTGCCGCCGCTGGCGTCGATGGACCGTTTTGAGCAGGCCGACGTGCCCGCGGTGGCCGGCGAGCTCGCCTTCGAGATCCGCCCCAGTGCCGGCGGTGAGCTGACCGACGCGCAGGTCACCGTCGACACCGCGACCTGCCCCGACTGTCTCCGCGAGATGGGCGACCCCTCCGACCCGCGCTACCAGTACCCGTTCATCAACTGCACCAACTGCGGCCCGCGGTACAGCATCGTCTGCAAGATTCCCTACGACCGCGCCAACACGACGATGGCCGACTTCGCGATGTGCCCGCTGTGCGGCGGCGAGTATCACTCGCCCTCCTCGCGCCGATTCCACGCCCAGCCCGTCGCCTGCCCCAAGTGCGGGCCCAGCGTCTGGCTGGTCGACACGCAGGGCAAGCAGATCCCCACGGCCGACCCCATCGGCGAGGCCGCCCGCATGATCTCGGCCGG
The DNA here is from genome assembly GCA_964616985.1 of uncultured Planctomycetaceae bacterium. Classification (GTDB taxonomy): domain Bacteria; phylum Planctomycetota; class Phycisphaerae; order SM23-33; family SM23-33; genus CAZTVF01. The sequence continues at coordinate 33,303 of CAZTVF010000007.1, read as the reverse complement.
AAAGATCGTCGCCATCAAAGGCCTGGGCGGCTTCCACCTCGCCTGCCGGGCCGACGATGAGCACGCGGTCAAGCGCCTGCGCCTGCGGAAGCACCGCGACGCCAAGCCCTTCGCCGTCATGGTCGCCGACGTTGACCGTGCCCGCGCCCTGTGCCGCATCGAGCCCGCGGCGGCCGAGCTGCTCCAGGGGCCGCTGCGCCCCATCGTGCTGCTGCCCATGCAGTACCACAAGCCTCCGCAGGACACCTCCGCCGACGGCGCAGCCGTCAGCGTCAGCGTGCACCCGATCGCGCCCTCGGTGGCCGAGGGTCTTGGCACGCTGGGCGTCATGCTGCCCTACACTCCGCTGCACCACCTGCTGTTCCTGCGACTGGCCGAGATCGGCAACCGCGAGGACCTGGCCGTGCAGAACCTCTGGCCGCCGCCGCTGGTGATGACCAGCGGCAACTACAGCGAAGAGCCCCTGGTGAAGGACAACGACGCCGCGATCGGCCACCTCGGCCAGATCGCCGACGTGATCCTGCTGCACAACCGCCGCATCGAGCGGCGGATCGACGACAGCGTCGTGCAGATCCACAACGACGGCTCGTCCAGCATCGTCCGCCGTGGGCGCGGGTACGCGCCGCAGCCGGTGCGCCTGCCCAACGTGGCCCAGAGCGAGCAGGGCATCCTGGCCGTCGGGGCCGAGCTCAAGAGCGCCGTCTGCCTGCTCAAGGGCGGACGGGCCGTGCTCAGCGAGCACATCGGCGACCTCAAGGACGGCCGCGTGTACCGCCACTTCATCGAGACGATCCACCACCTCGAGCACTTGTACGACATCGCCCCCGAGATCATCGTCGCCGACCTGCACCCGCAGTACCTGTCCACCGAGTACGCGCTGCGGCGGTGGCGGGGCGAGTTGGCCGGCCGCGCGGCGATCCCCATCGTCCGCGTGCAGCACCATCACGCGCACATCGCCTCGTGCCTGGCCGAGCATGGACGCCTGGGGCCGGTGATCGGCATCGCCTGCGACGGCGTGGGCCACGGCGACGACGGCGCGGCCTGGGGCTGCGAGATCCTGCAGGCCGACCTGCGGAGCTACGAGCGCCTCGGGCACCTGAGATACATTCACCTGCCCGGCGGCGACCTCGCCGCCAGCGAGGGCTGGCGCGCGGGCCTGGGCGCGATGTACGACGCCTTCGGCGCCTCCTGCGCCGACCGCCTCAAGGCCGCACGCCTCCAGCCGCCCCAGGAGGCCAGGAACGCCGCCCTGGAGATCCTCGAGATGGGCGTGAACACGCCGCCCACCTCGTCGCTGGGCCGCTGGTTCGACGCCGTCGCCTGGATGTGCGGCGTGGCTGAACACAACCGATTCGAAGGCGAAGCGGCGATGCGGCTGGAGTCGGCCGCCGCCCCGGGCGTACGCGATTCCTACCCGTTCCGCCTGCCGGGCGGCGGGCCGTTCCTCATCGACCTTCGCCCGATGGTCGAGGGCCTGCTGGGCGACCTGTCCAGCGGCGCCGACGCCGGGTACGTCGCGGCCAAGTTCCACAACACGGTCGTGCGGTTCCTGGCCTCTGCCGCCCGCAAGGCGGCCGAGCAGACGGGCCTTCGAGTGGTGGCGCTGTCGGGCGGCTGCTTCGCGAATCGCTACCTCACGAACATGCTGACGCGCGAGCTGACCAACGACGGCTTCGAGGTGCTTCGCCACCACAAGACGCCCTGCAACGACGGGGGCGTGGCCTTGGGCCAGGCCGTCATCGCCGCCGCCCGCACCGAGAAATCGGGCAATCGCGGCGCCGCCGGCGGTGGTAAGATGGAGCGGGAGGCGGAGTAATCACCCGGCCGATTCTGTCTCTCGCGAGGAAAAACACGTGGTCATTGGACACAACCGGGCGAGGCTTCTTTCCCGGCCGATGGCTACCGACTACCAGAACGGAGTTCCGACATGTGTTTGGCTATACCGGCGCAAGTGGAGCAGATGGAAGGCCAGCGGGCGACCGTTGCCCTGGCGGGCAACCGCACGAACGTCATCATGACCCTCGTGCCCGAGGCCAAGGTCGGCGACTGGGTCCTCGTTCACGCCGGCTACGCGATCACCACCCTTGACGCCAAAGAGGCCAAGGAGACGTATGAACTGCTGGCCGAGCTGGAGAAGCTGACGTAAGGCTCATTCAAGGGGTGGCGGCCTTCCGAGGCCGCCACCCCGCCAATCGAACGGATGGGCACACCGCCCGCCCTACGAAAGAGAATATGAGCGATCACATCGCCCTCAACTGTGAGAAGATTCAGGAAGCCTGCAAGTCGTACGACCGCCCGATCACCATCATGGAGATCTGCGGCACGCACACGATGGCCATCGCCCGCACGGGCCTCAAGTCGCTGCTGCCCAAGTCGCTGCGGCTGATTAGCGGCCCCGGTTGCCCGGTGTGCGTGACCGACCAATCGTACGTGGACCAGGCGGTGCAACTGGCCCGCGGCGTGGGGCAGGCGTCGCCGCCGATCATAGCCACCTACGGCGACATGGTCCGCGTGCCCGGCCGCTCCGGCAGCCTGGCCGAGGCCCGCGCCGCCGGTGCGACGGTGAAGGTCGTCTACTCCGTCGACCAGGCCGTGGACCTCGCCGTGCGAACCCCCGACCGCGAAGTCGTCTTCCTGGGCGTCGGCTTTGAGACCACCGCGCCGGGCACGGCGCTGGCCGTCCTGCGAGCCAGGGCCGAGGGCATCCGCAACTTCAGCGTGCTGACCGCGCATAAACTGGTCATGCCTGCGCTGCGGGCCCTGCTGGCCATGCCGCAGATCAACGTCGACGGCTTCCTGTGCCCCGGGCACGTGAGCGTCATCCTGGGCTACGGCGTGTACGAAGAGATCGTGAACGAGCACAAGCGGCCTTGCGTGGTGGCGGGTTTCGATCCGCAGCAGATCGTCGATGCGGTGGCCGAGATCGTGCGGCAGATTCGCTCGGGCACGCCCCGGTCGGCCAGCGTGTACCCCAGCGTCTCGCGCGAGGGCAACCGCACGGCGCTGAAGATGCTGCAGGACGTGTTCCAGCCGGCCGACGCCATCTGGCGGGCCGTGGGCGTCATTCCCGGCAGCGGGCTGCTGCTTCGCGACGAGCTGGCGGAGTATGATGCCGCCCGGCGGTTCAAGCTGCCCGCGGCCGAAAGCTACGAGATGCCCGGCTGCCGCTGCGGCCTGGTGATTACCGGCCAGCTCGCCCCGCGCGACTGCCCGATGTTCGGCCGCGCCTGCACGCCCCGCGACCCGCTGGGCCCCTGCATGGTTTCCTCCGAAGGCGCGTGCGCGGCGGCATACAAGTACGGAACGTGATGCTTTTCATTGGCTGTTAGAGAACTTCGCATAAGGCGACCGGTGGCAACTGCTCGCTTTTTAGCGCTATCGATGGTGGGTGTCGCAGCGAACAGCGCTAAGAAGCGAACGATTGCCACCCGTACGAGACTGATCGCGCTGCAGCGCAGACAAAAGGAATGATATGGACACAACCCACATCCAACTCGCCCATGGCGGCGGGGGGCAGCTGACGGCGGAGTTGATCGACCAGGTCATCCTGCCGGCGTTGCATGACGCGAACACGCAGAAATCGGGCGGGCTCAAGGATGCGGCCACGCTCAAGCTCGACGGCCGCCACATCGCTTTTACCACCGACAGCTACGTCGTCAAGCCGCTGGAGTTTCCCGGCGGCGACATCGGCAAGCTCGCCATCTGCGGCACGGTGAACGATCTGTCCGTCGTCGGGGCCGTGCCCAAGTATCTCAGCCTGGGCCTGGTGCTCGAGGAGGGCCTGGAGATCGAACTGCTGCGCCGCGTGCTGCTGACGGCAGGCAATGCGGCCGCCGGCGTGTTCGTCGAGGTCGTCACGGGCGACACCAAGGTCGTCGAACGCGGCGCGGTCGACGGCATGATCATCAACACGGCCGGAATCGGCGAGATGCTGCCGCAGGCGAACCTCGGTTTCGATCGCATACAGGATGGCGACTGCGTGATCCTCTCCGGCGCCCTGGGCGAGCACGGCCTGGCCGTCATGAGCAAACGCGAGGGCCTGAGCTTCGCGGCCGAGCTGGAAAGCGACTGCGCCCCGATCTGCGGCCTGACCAACGCGCTGCTGGCCGACCTGGGTTCCGACGTCCGCTTCATGCGCGACCCCACGCGCGGGGGCCTGGCGGCGACGCTGGCGGAGGTGTCGGAGGCGACGAAGCGAGACATCGAGATCGTGCAGCAACTCATCCCCGTCAACCGCACCGCGCACGCCGCGGCGGAGATGCTGGGCCTGGATTTGCTCGCCGCCGCCAACGAAGGCAAGCTCGTCGCGATCGTCGCCGCATCGGCCGCCCAGCGCGCGGTGCAGATCCTGCACAAGTTCGAGATCGCGACCGAGGCCGCCATGATCGGCACGATCGGCCGCACCGGCGACAACCCCCTCGTCGAACTCATCACCACCATCGGCGGCCGCCGCATCATCCAAATGCCCTACGGCGAAGAACTGCCCCGAATCTGTTGATTGAACTGAGGCATGGTCACTTCAGTGACCATAGAGCTTAGATCATCCATCGTCGCGATCGTCTGGGTGCTGAACGCCTGCACAGTTCCATCGTCACTGAAGTGACCATGCCTCACCGTTTCTTGTCCCACTCTTCCTAAGGCTCCCTGAGATCATCCTTGATGACGTGCCTTTCGGCGCCGGGGCCGCTGGTGCAGTCTTCGGGTTTTGGCTTGCGGCCTTGGGGCGGCAGGGGGCGGTGCAGGGAGTCGGGCTCACACTGCGGTTGCCGGGTTTCCTTCGGTTGCTGGGCCTTACGCAATTGTTCGCGGAGCATATGTGTTCTCCTGTGCTACTCCTCACTGCTCCATTTTATGCAGGGATCGGGCGGGGGCGATCGATGCGTGCGGTTCTTTACACCAGCCGCCGGCGGTCATATATTGCGGGGCGGGAGAGACACATGCCTGTGAATGACGAGAATCGCCAGGAGCGCCGTGCGCCGGGATGGAAGATTCGCTGTCTCAAGTGCGGGTTCACCGAGCCGTGGGGCAAGTATGGAATCCGCCGCCACGCCCGCGGCCGCCCAAGGACAGTGGCTTGGTGCTCGCGATGCAGATGGATACGCTGTCATGTGATTGAGAAGCAGGAGTAGAGCTCTTCGCGAGCGGGTTTGATTTGCCGCCGGGTCGTAGGCCGCGTGCCGTTGCCACTCGGTCCGGCCGCCGTGCGCGAAGCCGCAAGCGGGCCGATGGGCGCGGACGATGCCGCGTCAATGGCGGATACCGGAGCGTGTGCAGCCCCTCGCCTTGGGAATTACTCCGCGGCCTCGTCCGTCTTCGCGGCCTCGGGGGGCGTCGCGGCCTTGGCGGCCTTTTTCGCCTTGGGCTTCTTCTTGTCTGTTTTTTCGGCGCGAGGCTTGGGCGGGTTGGCGAGCTGCTCGGCCTTGAGTTCGTCGAGCTTGCTCATGTCCATGGCGTTGCGGCATTTCGGGAAGCCGCTGCAGGCGATGAACTCGCCGCGCTTGCCCGCGCGGATGACCATGGGGCGGCTGCACTTGGGGCACAGCACGCCCGCGTCCTTGGGCGGCTCCTTGGGCGGCAGGGCGATGCGGATGCCCTCGGGGATCTGGCCGATGCCCTTGCACTCGGGGTATCGCGTGCAGCCCAGGAACGCGCGGCGGCCCTTGAACTTGACGGCCATCGGGGCCTGGCACTCGGGGCAGATTTCCTTCACGTCCTCGGGCTGCACCACCTTGAGCGGGTTGCCGTCGGGGTCGCACGGGACGATCGTCTTGCACGTGGGGTAGTCGCCGCACCCGAGGAACACGCCGAAGCGGCTGCGACGCAGCACGAGCTTCTTGCCGCACGTGGGGCAGGGCGTGTCCACCTCGCGGCGTTCGACCTTCTTGCCGTTCTCATCGACCGGCGAGGTGGTCTTGCAGTCGGGGTAGCCCGTGCACGCGAGGTAGCGGCCGTTCTTCGTGAAACGGTAAACCATGGGCTTGCCGCAGACGTGGCAGCTGTATTCGCTGGGCTGCGTCTCGGCCTTGGCGTGCACCATCTCCTCGCCGGCCCGTTTGAGGACCTCGGCGAAGGGCCCGTAAAATTCGCGAAGCACCTGCACCCAGTCGAGCGACTGCTCCTCGATCTTGTCCAGTTCGTCCTCCATGTGGGCGGTGAAGCGGATGTCGAGGATGGTGGGGAAGTGCTTGACCAGCTTGTCGGTGACCACCACGCCCAGGTCGGTGGGGTGGAACGCCCGCTCGAGCAGCTTGGCGTACTGGCGGTCCTGGATCGTCTGGATGATGCTGGCGTACGTGCTGGGGCGGCCGATGCCCTCGGCCTCCAGAGCCTTGACCAGCGACGCCTCGGTGTATCGCGGCGGCGGCTGGGTGAAGTGCTGGCTGGGGTCGATCTCCACCGGGGCCACGGGCTGGTCCTGCTGCAGGTTGGGCAGCAGGGGCTCGGTGCTCTTGGGCATGCCCACCACGCGGAGGAAGCCGTCGAAGACGAGCTGGCGGCCCATGGCCTTGAACACGGCCTCGCCGGCGGCGCCCTGCGTGACGATGTCGGCCTCGGTGACCTTCCAGATCGCGGGGTTCATCTGGGAGGCGATGTATCGCTTCCAGATCAGCTCGTAGAGCTTGAACTGCTCGTCGGTGAGGGCGGCCATGATGCTCTCGGGCGTGCGCGAGGCGTCGGTGGCGCGGATGGCCTCGTGCGCTTCCTGCGCCCGCGACGACGACGAGTACACCATGGGCTTTTCCGGCAGGTAGGCCGGGCCGAATTTCTTCTCGATCAGCCCGCGGGCCTGGCCGATGGCCTCGGCCGACAACTGCGTGCTGTCGGTTCGCATGTACGTGATCAGGCCCACGCTGCCGGAGCCCGGCACGTCGATGCCTTCGTACAGCTGCTGGGCGATTCGCATCGTGCGGCTGGCGGAAAACCGCAGCTGCACGGCCGCCGCCTGCTGCAGCGCCGCGGTGGTGAAGGGCGCGTAAGGCCGCGTGCGGCTGTCGCGCTGCGAGAGGTTGGCGATCTTGAACGTCGGGCCTGCGGCGGGCAGTTCGGTGACGATCGTGCTCTTGACCTTCGACGGCCCCTTGCCGGCCGGGTCGTCGACGTGCTGCACTTCCTTGATCACCAGGCCCAGGCCGCGGACCACTTCCAACGCCTGCTGCTCGTTCTCGGGCTCGAACTTCTTACCATTCCACTTCACCAGCTCGGCGCGGAACGCCTTGTGGGCGGCCAGGAATTCCTGCTGCGACACCAGCGTGGGGCCGCTGCCTTTTTCGTCCCGCTGGGCGGCGAATCGCGTCCACTCGGCCGACAGGCCCGCGGCGGCGGCGAGCTCGGCGGTGAAGATCGCGCCGATCTTCCAGTATTCCTCGGGGGTGAAGGCCTCGATCTCGCGTTCGCGGTCGACGATCAGCCGCACGGCCACCGACTGCACGCGTCCGGCCGACAGGCCCGTGGCAACCTTCTTCCACAGCAGCGGCGAGATCTTGTAGCCCACGATGCGGTCGAGGATTCGCCGCGCCTGCTGGGCGTTGACCTTGTTCATGTCCAGGTCGCGCGGGCGCGAGAAGGCCTCGCGGATGGCGGTGGCGGTGATCTCATTGAAGACCACGCGGCGGATGCGCGAGGGGGGGATGCGCAGGCTCTCGGCCAGGTGCCAGGCAATGGCCTCGCCCTCGCGGTCCAAGTCGGTTGCCAGAAAGACTTGCGGGGCGGACCGGGCGGCCTTCTTCAACTCGGCCAGGACCTTTCGGCGGCCGATGAGGGGCTCGTAGGTCGGGGTGAAGTTGTTCTCGACGTCGACGCCGATGTTCTTGACCGGCAGGTCGCGGACGTGGCCCATGGAGGCCTTGACGATGAAATCACGTCCGAGATAGCGGTTGATGGTCTTGGCCTTGGCGGGCGACTCCACGACGACGAGGTTCTTGCCATTCGTGGGCGCGGAGGTCTCGGACGCCTCCAGATCTTCGGAGGTATCAAGCGCTTCCTCGGCGGCGGCCTCGAGGGGCTCTTCGCCGTCGGCGGGCTTCTTCGATTTTTTCGCTGACTTGGCCATTTAGGACCTGTTCTATCCACCCGACAGGGGTGCGAGATTGCCCCAGGCGGGAACCAGAGGCACCCCATGATTCGGTTCCGAAGGGTGACTTGTCAAGCCTGTGACGCTTTTTTTCGACATGCCGAGGGGCCAAGTTTACTTAATTCGGCCGCGACGGCTGCGTCTTAACTGCGTGAGGGCATGAAGATATGCATCGTCGATGCAGAAAGGGATAAATCCTGATGCCTCCCGCGGGCAAATCATTTTGGCCCGCTGGCGGGCTGGGTCGTCTTGGCAGGGACCACTCCCGCGGCGAGCACTTGATCCATCATACGCCGCGAGACGATGATCTGTTTGATATAGATCAGCTGCTGGAGCGTCTGGCCGATCTCGCCCTTGACCGTCTCGTTCAGGACGATGGGGCCGACTTTCACATCCTTATATTGCAGCCAGACGGGCTGGCCCTTGAGGTCGCCGGTCACGTAGGTGTCGTCGGCGAGGTGGAACTTCCACTGCATGCGGCGGGTGGGGTACTGTTCGCCGGTGTAGACCTTCTCGGGCGTGCCCATGCCCTGCCACCGCCACACCTGCTCCATCCCCTCCTCGTTGATGACGGGGGTGATGCTCAGCACGGCCGCGAAGGGGATGCGACGCCAGTAGCCGCCGGGCTTGGCGACGGTGTCGGCCCCGCCCGTGCCATCGCCGACGACGTAGAGGATGAAGTCCTTGTCGCGGGTGGTGTACAGCCAGCCGGGCAGCATGCGGCCGTCGCTGAGTTGCATGACGCCGGGCAGGGCGTCCTCGCGGCCGAAGTCGTCGCCCTTGCCGAAGGGGTGGGGGCTGGTGGTTGCGGCGTCGGCGGGCTTGGAGGCGGGGGCGGCTGTGGGCGCTGGGGTCGCCGCCGGGGCGGTGGTGGCCTGCTTCAAGAAGCGGTCGAGGCCGTCGGGCTTCTTGATCTGGGTCGGCTGGGTGAGTACGCGCGGCGTGGGGGCGGGTTCCTCGCCGGCGGCCAGGGACATCGCCGCCATCGCAATCGCCGCGATCATGATGATTCGTGCATACCGCATAGGTGTTCGATTATACCGCGTATGGGTGCCGTGACGCAGCCACGTAATCGCCGAAGGTGTCAGAAGGTTCATCATTCGTTACCAGCACCGCGGTATTAGTTCAACCGCTCCGCGGTTGAAGGTTCTTGCGCATGCCGGCACGTGGCCATACGCGCGACGCTTGGCAGGTGCCTGCCGGGCCGGGTTCAATCCACGTACAGGCGTTTGATGACTTCCTCGGCCTCGGCGCGGGCTCCGAAGCCGGTGCCGATCATGAAGCTCTGGAACTTGCGCCCGAACTCCTTCTTCATTGCCAGCAGGCGTTCGATCGTGTCCCCGCCGACGAAGATGCGTTTGCCGGCCTCGATCGTCTTGTGGTACAGCGGCCACCATCGGGGATGAAACGACGGTTCGTGGCCGTCGCCGGCGGTCCACTGGACGCACTTGAGCTCGGGAATCGCCAGCAGGTGGTCGTGGTGCGGGATCGCGCCGGGGCCATCCCAGTGATACATCGAGTACGAGACGCGCTGGCACATCTCGCGGAGCACCGGGGCCATGAATTCGCCGAACATCGTCGGCGAGATCATCGCCGAGAAATCGCACTGAAATTTCGACATGCGCCCCGGCGCCCAGGACCAGAAGAACGAGCCGCCGCGCTCGTCGCGGATGAGGTTGTACAGCATGTCGTAGTAGTGGAAGTAGCGATCGGTGATCCGCCGCAGGCAGCGGTGAACCCAGTCGGGCCGCTCGATCAGGTCCACCAGCAGCGTTTCGGTTCCCCGCAAGGCCGCCAGGGTGTCCAGGCCCTCGATGAGGTCGGGAAAGGCGACGGCGAACTTGCCGCGCCCCAGGCGCACCTGTTCGCGGCCGAGGCGGAGGGTGAAGTTCCAGTAGAAGTTCTCGGGATCGAAGCGGAGGTCGAGTTCGCGGGGCTCGTGGACGAAGGGCTCGCACCAGACAGTGCCGGGGCTCTCGATGCCCTTGCAGCCCAGGTACAGCGCCAGGCAGTTGGGGGCTAGGTCGGGCGCGACCGCCGGGACCGCCTCGCAGAGGAACTCGCTGTGGAGGAACGCCCGGGCCGAGAGATTCACGCGATAATCGAAGGATCGCGTCGAATAGCCCGTGACCCAGCCGGGCGGCTGGGGCAAGGCCGGGATATCTTCCAGCGGCGTCTGCCGGGGCACCGTCGCCATCACCACCGGCCTGCCCAGTTCGCCGCCATTCCACCAGGTGGTGAGGCGGTCGCGAATCTCGTTGATCTCGGGGCAGTAGAGCATGGTCAAGTTTCCTGTTCACGCGGTTGAGCCGTTCCTCCGAGGAGGAATGGCGTTGCCGCATATTCCCGGCGCGTCAGACAATGACCGCCGCTCGGCGGTTGAGATCCGTTGGCGGGGCATCATCCACGGGTAGCTCGCCGCGCTCACAACCCGACCACGGGTAGCTCGCCGCGCTCGCAACCCGAGGCTATGATATTTCAACCGCTCCGCGGTTGAAGCAATGGCCGACTCACCGATTCACCGATTCACTCATTTCTTCTTGGCGATCAGCCACATGCGGAAATCGTGCTTCTTGAGTTCCTTCACGTCGAACGTGCCGTTGGCGGCGGCGAGGGCGTCTTTTTCATTCTCGTAGTTGACGGCGGTGAAGTCCTTGGGCAGCCCAAGGCGCTCGCAGTCGAGCGTGATCTTGCCGTCGCCGCCGTTGCCATAGTCGCCGATGAAGACGGCCACCGTGTCCTTACCCTCGACGACCAAGAACGCCTCGTCCAGGCCATCGATCTTCATGACGGGCTTGGCGTCCCAGTAGTTGTGGACCTTGGCGTCCTCGCCGTAGCCGATCTCGAAGAGCTTCTTGGTGAGCTTGCCGAAGAGCGCGTCGGTCTGCCACACCTTGATCTCGTGCGGCACGCAGGCGGCGATGCGGGTGCGCTCGACCCACTTCATCACGTTGGGGTCCTTGACCTCGGTGATGCCCTGCAGCACGATCGGCACGCCGCCGACCTGCAGGCCGATGCCCGTCGCCCGGATGTAGTCGCGCGTGAATCGCTCCTGGAAGTCCGTCCCGCCGTACTTCCACTCCCAGTCGAGGTTCATGCCCGTCCAGCTGAACACCGGCGCCAGCAGGGCGTTGGTCATGTGCGGCATGTTGATGTTGGGCTTGCCCATCTCGTCGCACAGCACGGCCATGCGCTTGGTCACCTCGCGGATCTCCCAGATGTCGCAGCCGGGCTGGAAGCTGCCGTCCTCGCGGACGTAGCCGGCCGAGGTGATCGGGTTGTCGTTGGAGTAGATGCAGATGTTGTCCCAGTAGATGCCGTCGAAGCCGTTCTTGAGGAACTCGCGGTAGTAGTAGAGGAGGAAATCGCGGCGGCTGGGCGGGACGATGACGACGAAGTCCAACCCGCCGTCGTTGGCGTCGGTTCGGGTCATGCGGTTGTGGAAGGTGCCTCGCTGCCACTCGTCCTGGTACACGCGCCATTCGGGCGTGTAGGTGATGCAGCCGCGGATGTTGGTGTAGGGCATGATGGCCGCCTGCTTGCCGGGGTTGAACGACCACTGCACCTCGGCCTTGATGCCCGGGTACTTCTTGATGTAGTCGGCGAGGAACTCCTTGTCGACCTTGCCTTCCTTCTTGGCCTCGGCGATCTTCTGCACGATCGTGAAGTCGCGCTCGCGCGGGAACACCGAGTACAGCTGCCCGCCCCAGTAGCTGCACATGCCCAGAACGATTGAATCGAACTTGCCCTGCGACTGGCAGCCCCAGGTGCGCCAATCGGGCTTCTGCGGCATGGGGCGGGTGGGGGTGGCCTGGAGGCCAAAGACGATCTTGTGCGTACGCTTCAGCGTGGTGGGCGTCTGGATGATGTTGACGCGGAGGCTCAGCACGCCGCCGGCTCGCTCGATCTGCAGGGCGGGCGTCTTCTCCTTGTAGTCCAGCACCCAGTCCTTGTCCGACGCGGCGAACCAGCACAGGCCGCGCTCCTCGCCGCCGACCCACACGTAGGGCAGGAACGTGCCCAGGATCTGCTGACGGCTGGCCTTGTCCGAACTCCACACCACGCCCTCGCCGGCGGGCACGATGCCCGCGTAGTTGATCCGCAGGCCGTCGCCGCACGAGTGCATCAGCGGCGCCAGCTTGTCGTTCATCGGAATCACCAGCGACATGCCGTCGATAGACAGGTTCTTATCCGCCTCAGCCGGCGGCGAGAACTCCATCGTCACCTTCATTGTGCCGTCGTATTCCATCTCGCTAACGGTCTTGCCCGTCACCGGCCCGGCCTGCCAGGTGGATTCGGCCGTCACGACGTGCGGCTTGGCTGCCGTGATCTTCGCAGTGCCCTTGGCCGCCACGACGCCCGTGGCGGTTTTCACTTCCACCCGCATGGGCCCGCTCAGGATATCCGTGCCCTTGGCCTTCACCTGCTGCCACAGGCCGGCGTCGCTCATCGTGTGCTCGCGCAGCACGGCCGACACCACGTTGCCCTTGACCTCCAGCGGCGTGAAGGGCGGGATCACCTTGTCGCTGATGCCGATCTTGTTGTTCAGCCACGGGAAGTTGGTCAGGTAATCGAAGACCGCCTTCTTGACGGGCTCAGCCGCGGGCTTGTCGGTGTCCAGGAAGACCTGCGCCTCGTAGCGGCCGTCGGCGAGCTTGTCGAAGCTGATGCGCTGCTCGGTCTTGAAGCCCTTGATGTCCTTGGCGGTCTGCTCGTTGACCTTGTTCTTCTTGTCGTCGACGATGACCACGCGGACCTGCTGCACCTTCTCCTTGTCCTTCATGTTCTCGAAGGTCGCGCGCCAGCGGAGGATCTTGGGCGTGGGGTGGAACTCGATGTCGAACTGGGTGGCCTCCTCGGCCGACACCGCGTCCAGCGGCTGCCAGATGGGGCCCTTGGGCTTGGTGTTCCACTTCACGTCGCGGTGGTAGAAGACGGTCTTGTCGTCGCCGCTGGCGACGTAGATGCTGGCCAGGGCGGGGTAGTTCTCCTCGGTGAACAGCTTGACCTTGTACTCCACCCGCTGGGTGGCGCCGGCCTTGAGGACGATGTTGGCGTCCTTGTAGTAACGGGGCTGGTTCTCGGCATTGTGGCCGAGCTTGACGTGCAGGGGCATGTCGGCCGCGGTGGGGTTAGTGACGTCGATGGCGACGTTGATTCCCTCGGCGTCCTGGAAGCCGACTTCCGAGACGAGGGGGGCGTCCTTGGCGAACTGCACCAGGGGCATGGTCTCGGGCGAGTCGAACGAGCGGACGTTGGGCGCCCAGCGGCTCTGGTCCCAGGTGTTCTTGTAGTTGCGGCAGACGCGCATGGCCAGGGGCTTGGTCACGTCCGTGACGTTGATGGACGCCAGGTCGATGGCGAACTCGGCCGTCCACAGGCCGCCGTCCACCTTGTGGGCCTGCTCCATGTCGACGCGCCAGTAGGTCAGGCCGACCTTGTCGCGCATCTCGAACATGGCGTCGTAGATCGCCCCCAGCGAGTTGAGCATGATCTGGTAGTACTGCCCGCCCTTGCCGCTGGGGTCGTTGTTGAACCACAGCTCGATGGAGTCGTCCCACACCGTGCCGCTTTCATCCTTCTTGCCCGGCGGCACAGGGGTCTTGGCGATGATGCCGGCCGTGGGGTGCACGCCGGTGCGCACGGCGATGTAGAGCTTCTTGCCGTCGGTGCCGACCCAGAACTCGCCGGGGCGGTTCTGCAGGAAGTCGTTCGACTGCGAGACGAAACGGGCCACGTGCAGCGTGTTCCACTCGCCGGGCTCGATCACGCCGTCGATCTTGGGCGCCTTGGCCATCATGCCCGTGACGGACACGGGTTTGAGGGTGGCGGCGTTGGTGTTCTCGTCGGCGGCGCGGGCCGAGGCGACAACGGCCAGGACGGTCAGGGCGACGGACAGGGCGAAGTTGCGGGCGCAGATCATATAGGGTCCTTTCCTTGGGGCATACATTCTGACGAAAGAGCGATAGTCTTTCAACGCCCGGCTGCGTCGAATGTATCGGCGGGGGCGAAAAGATGCGGCGCGATCCGGGCCTGGAAGTAGCCGGCCGCCGACGCGCCGAAATGCCCGCCGGTGTGGCCGGTCGCCACGTCTCGCAGCCGCCACCGCAGGTGCCGCACGTTGGGCGGGCAGGCGCCGGCGGGGCCGATCATGCCCATCGACGGACGCCAGCGGCGGTCGCCGGTGCCGAACAGCAGTGTCCCCAGCCCCAGGATCAGCCAGTCGCCGGGACTGCTGGTGATGACCATGTTGCCGCCGACGGCCGAGGCAGCGAGCGCGAGATCTCGCCGCGGGTCCAGGGCCGCCGCCAGCAGGACGACGCCCTCCACGCGAATGCCCGGCGGCAGCAGTTCCAGTGCCCGCGTCGCGATGTAGCCGCCGCACGAGTAGCCCACCAGGTAGATCGGGCGCTGCGGACACTGGCGACGCTGTTCGATGATGAAGTCGGCGAGGCGGCGGGCTTCCCGCTCCAGGAGGCCCCTGGCCATGATGCAGGGCAGGATCAGCGTGCCCCGCCAGGCCGCGTGCCATCGCCAGTAGAGAAACTCGCCTAGGTATCCGCAGCGCGCCAGGGCGGCGGAGACCGTCCGCGTGCCCCATCGCACGTTCAGCCAGCGGATGGATTCGGCGAAGATGACCAGGGCGGCGCGGGGCGACGCAGCCGCGCGGCGGCGCGTAACAAAATGCGGCAGGATGCTGATCACGCCGTTGGCGACGATCAGCAGGGCGATAGTCCAAAGGGCGATCTGGCACAGCCGCATCGCCTCGAGTATACGCCGCTACAGCGTGTACGACCAGTCTTCGAAGGTTGCCAGGACATTGGCCCAGGTGTAGTCGGACGCCGAGCCCCACGGGTTGTAGATCGTGAACTTCTGCGTGCTGGCGTTGTAGGCGATCATCGCGTACGCGTGGTCGCTCGTGCAGATGTTCACCATCTTGTTGTTGTTGATGGCCGTCACGATGTTTGTGAAGTCGCTGGTCGTCAGGCTGAAATCGCTGCTGGTCGAGAGGCCGGTGATGAAGCTGATCGAATCGGCGGGCCACCCGCCCTCCAGGCCGGCATAGGAGTTCGTATTGCTCTGGTTGATCCAGCCCGACGCGTTCAGTTGGGCGTACGCCTTCTCGGCCAGGGCCACCCACAACTCGGCCGTGGTGCTGGCGGCGGAACTGCCGGCCGAGGCGTAAATGAACTTGCCCGAGGCGTTCACCGGCAGGTAACGGTCGACGGTAACAAACTCCTGCCGTCCGTTGTGATAGAAGCGGACGGTCCAGGTGTTGTCGCCGTTGTCGATGAACATGTTCTGGATGGTGCTGGGCGACACCTTGGCCACCTCGGCCAGCGCGGCGACGTAGTAGCAGTCGCCCAGGGAGCCCTGGCGGATGTCGGTGTAGGTCACGCCGTTGACGAACAGCGTGCCCTGGGCCATGGCATACGTCGCGGTCGTGGTGGGGTGGTCCAGGCCCAGGAACCACTTGTTGATCAGCTTGGTCAGCTGCGCGGCCCCGCTGCCGGCGGCGAGGTTGCCCAGTGCCGTCCCCAGGTACAGGGTGTTGGCGGCGTTCGCGTTGACGGTCTTGTACGAGAGATTGCGGACGTAGGCGGGCATCGTGACGTCCGAAGCCTCGACGACCTTCCGCAGGTCCGACAACTCGGCGGCGTCGACGATGGCGTCGTCCGAGGTGGCCGCCTGCAGCAGGGCGATCATGTCCGTCCGGCTGAGGCTGGCGTCGGCATAGCCCGCGCGGGCCGAGGCGATCAGCCCTGCGTCGCTCAAGTGGGTCGAGAACCAGTCGTTGCTCGGGGTCGGCGGCGGCGAATAGCTGAAGACGCCCAGGGCGGACGCCGCGGCGAAATTGCCCCAGATGTCGCTCACCTGGCCGGCGACCAGAGAGACCGTGTAGTTGCCCAGGTCGGGCGCGTCCCACGTGCCGCCGGGGGCGGTCACGCGGTAGGTGGCCGTGCGCGTGGCGGCGTCGGCCGCCGTGTCGGCGGACACGAAGGCCGCCAGGGCGCTGAAGCCCAGCGATGTCGTCACGCGGATGTCGTTGCCGTCCAGCGAGGCGTAGCGGACCAGCGAGTTGTCGGTGTAGGTGACGGCGAAGGTCGCATACGTGCTGGAGAAGCTGACGCTGGCGCGATTGAACGTCGCCGTCGGCGGGGTGATCTCCGGCGCGTACGTGAATGAACCCAGCGCGCCGGCGGCTACGAAATTGCCGGCGGCGTCGCTGACCTGCCCGGCGTTGAGCACGACGCTGTAGACGCCCGCGTCGGCGACATTCCACGTGCCGCCGGGGCCGGCGATGCGATAGGTGACCGTCCGCGGCGTGCCGTCGGTGGCCGCGCTGGCCGAGACGTACGACGCCAGCGCGCTGAAACTGTTGGGGCCCGTGATGCGGATGTCGCTGCCGTCGAACGAGGCGACCTTCACGGCGACATTGTCGCTGTACGTGACGGTGAAGGTGGCCGAGGCGGGCGAGAAGGCGACGCTGGCGGCGTTGAATGCCGCCGTGGGCGCCACCGGGTCCACCAGCGGGGCGACCAGCGTGAGCGTGTAGGTCGTCGAGCCGGCATAAGGGTACACGCGGATGAAGTACGTGCCCGCGGCGAGGGTCCGGGTGATCGTCTCGTTGGTCGTGCCGCCGTTGCGGCTGGTGACCATGACGGCGCCGGAGCCGTTCAGCAGCGACATGTCCGCATCGCCGGTCAGGCCGGTGATCCTGGCCGTCAGGGCGCTTTGGCCGATGAGCGTGAACCGATAGTAATCGTCCGTGTCGCCGGTGCCCACGTAGTCCGGGCCGAGCGTCTTGGTCGTTGCCGACAGCGTGCCCGCGTCGTAGGCGGCGGCCAGCGTGTTGCCGGCGGCGTCAGGGTAAGTCGCCTTCATCGACAGGCTATAGTTGGTGGCGGCGCCCACGGCGTAGATCCGCACGTAGTACGTGCCCGCGCTGATGGTCTTGGTGATCGATTCGCTGCTGGTGCCGCCATTGACGCTGGCGGCCAGGATCGTTCCCGTGTTGGAGAGCAGGCTCACGTTGGCGTCGGCGGTCAGGCCGGTCAGCGAGAGGCTGAAGACTTGCGCGGTGGCGACCGTGAAGGAATAGTAGTCGTTGGCGTCGATGCCCCCGATGAGTTCGTTGTTGACGTAGGGCGTCGCGCCCAGGGCGCCCACGGCGCGAGCGTTGGCCATCGTGTCGCCCACCGTGTCGGGTGCCTGGTAGGCGGGGGCGGCCAACGTCAGGTGGTAGGAGGTCGAGCCGGCGTAGGGATACACGCGGAGGTAGTATGTGCCCGCGTTCAGCGCGATGGCGATGTTCTCGTTGGCTGTGCCCGCGTTGCGACTGGTGACGATGGGCTGGCCGCTGCTGTTCCACAAGGCCATGTCCGCGTCGGCGACCATCTCGCTCAGCGTGGCCGTGAAGGAGGACTTGGCCGCGAGGGTGAACTTATAGTAGTCGTTCCCGTCGCCCGAGCCCACGTAGTCGTAGATGTTCTTTTGAGTGAGGGGCAGCGCGCCGAGGTTGCTGGCGACCAGGAAGGAATTGCCGCCCGAATCCGGCGGGGTGACATAGGCGCAGGAGATGCCCAGGCGGTAGTTCGTCAGGGCGGTGATCGAAAGCACCTGCACGTAGTAGGTGCCCGGATCGAGCGTGGCCTTGACGGACTCGCTGGAATTGGCGGCCAGGCGGGAATAGGCCAGGGTCTGCCCGGTGGCGCCCAGGAGGTTGATGTCCGCGTTGGCGGTCATGCCCGTCAGCACGACGGTGACTTGCCGCCGCGTATCGACGCGGAATGCGTAGTAGTCGCTGCGGTCGGCGGGGCCTACGGAGTCGGTGAACGCGAGGTTTCCGTTGAGTGCCCCGCAATTGATGGCCGTGGCGAGGGTATCGGCGTTCAGGAGGAGTCGAGGCTCGAGGCCATGCAGCTGCACCGACGAGCTTGGCATGGCAGAAGCCTTGGCGGACACCATAGCGACTCCTTTCAGAGAATCGACGAACGCCTGGCCACTAGACCCCCGGCGCGTTCGGCGGTTAGCCTTCCCATCTACATATCGGCAGACCCCGTGTCCGGCGTGCAGCGACAACTCTTCGTGGCCGGAAGAATTATAACCCTGGCGAAATAGGCATTACTACATTATTTGCCCTCCGCCAATGAAAATGAGCGTGCTCATGATCGCCACGGCTGATGGGCGTCTTGCCTCGCGGCAACCCGCTCTCGAGCGGAGTAAAGCTTTGGCGGCGGCTTGCCGTTCGGCGCTGTAGAAGCCATAGGGCGTCACCCGGATCTGACAGCGCCGAACGGCAAGCCGCCAAACGCACTCACATGTTCCATCGGAATGATCGCCAGTGGAAGACCGACCCACGCAGTGGGCCGGCTTTGGGAGGAATGGAGCCCCGCGCTCACCCTTCTACCGCCAGGGAGAGATCAGGCCTTGACGAACTTCTCTTCCAGGAGCTTGATGGCCCGGCGGTTGGCGAGCTTCGAGACGGTGCCCATGCGGTCGACCAGGAGCCTGCCGTCGAGGTGGTCGATCTCGTGCTGATAGATCCTGGCCAGGAGGCCCTCGCCTGATTCCTCGAAGGCTTGGCCGAACGCGTCCAGAGCCGAGACCGTCGCCTTGAGGTACCGCTTGATCTTGCAGGTGACGTTGGGGAGGCTGAGGCAGCCCTCTTCTTCTTCCTGGCTGCCGTCGACGAAGGTGATCCGCGGGTTGATATAGACGCGGCGATCCTCGGCCTCGCCGGTGGGGCAGGCCACGAACATCCGGACATTGATGCCCACTTGCGGCGCAGCCAGACCCACGCCCCGATGCTCGGTCATCAGGATGAACATCCGCTCGGCCAGGGCGCGGACCGAGTCATCGATTTCCTGCGGCGCCAGCGGCGTGCTGGCCTGCATCAGACGGGGGTCGGGGTACTTGATCACCGTCAGTGTCGCCACGTCCGCCTGCATAATCTTCGGGTTGCTACTCATTCGTTACATTCTAGTTGAGGGTGACAATCACAACAAGCCCCTCGATCGCCGCATGCCGTTTCGTAGGGCATGCAGGTCCTGGCCCGCAGGGACAGGTTCTGCATGCCGCAAAGGCCGGTGGATGGAATGCCTTCGCCGCCGACGAGACGGGCTCAGCCTCACCCCTTGTTACGCCCGCGTGTCGCCTCCGGATGGGCGGCCGGTCCATAAAAAAAGCACGGCGGCTCTGTGAGGGGGCCGCCGTGCGTCACGCAGTGGGTCGCGCTGAATCCGAAATCAGCCTCGGCCGCGCTTGGCCAACTGGTGATCGATCATGAACAGGCCGTTCGTCGAATCCTTGATCGCCTTCAGCATGTTGACGACATCGGCCGCGGAGGCCTCTTCCTCGACCTGCTCATTGACGAACCATTGCAGCACGCCGGCCGTCGCGTGGTCCTTCTCGGCCTGGGCGAGGTTCATCAACTCGTTGATCAGGCCGGTGACCTTCGCCTCGTGCCGGGCGACTTCCTCGAAGGCGGCCAGCGGGCTGGCCCACTCGGCCGGCGGGGCGGCAATCGCCGTCAGCGTCACCCGCCCCATGCGGTCCTGGATGTACTTATAGAACTTCATCGCATGGCCATACTCTTCGGTGGCCTGCACCTGCATCCAGTTGGCGAAGCCCTTGAGGTTTGCCGCCTCGAAGTGGGCGGCCATCGCCAGGTACAGGTACGACGAATACATCTCGGCATTGATCTGCGCGTTCAGCGCATCCTGAATCTTCTTGCTCAGCATGACTCTCTCCTTCTATTCGCCCGCCGGGGCGGGCATGGTCCATTTTGTTGATAATCACCTGTCGATCCGGTGACGTCCTGGGCTTCTACAGCACCCGAACGACAAGCCGTCCGCCAGACGCAGGCAATACTCGATTCCGATGAACGGCTAGCCCTGCGTCTTCCACAGGCCGTGGAGATTGCAGAACTCGCGCACGACGATGTTGCCGGCCGCCACCGGGAAACTCGCGTCGGGCTTCTGCCCTGGCTTGAGGAACTGGCGGTAGCTCTTGCCGTCCGCGATCACTTCGATCCACTGGATGAAGTGCTTCTCTTCCATCGGGTGAGGGATGCTGCCGACGCTGACGGTGCAGCCGCTGCCATCGGCCTTGACCACGGGCACGTGCTTCTCCTTCGACGCGTCGACCGTGTTGGCCTCGAACAGCCGCATCGGCTGCCCGCAGCAAACCAGTTCACCCGCGCCGCCGTCAAGCACCTCGGCCACGATCCCGCACACGCCGCACTTGTAGACCTGCAATCTCTCGGTCGCCATTCGAACACGCTCCTTTTAGGGGTTCCTATCCAATCGTGGTGGCGTTCGTGCCACCCGAATGCTCAGCCTTCTCGATGAACGCCCGATGCGTTCTACCTCGCCGCTACCTTCTGCGACTCGACCGCCTTGGCCGCCGCGGCCAGGGCGGCGTTGTAGTTCGGCTCCTCGGTCACTTCCTTCACCAGGTCCATGTGCGTGATCTTGCCGCTGGGATCGACCACCAGCACGCACCGCGCCAGGAGGCGCAGTTCCTTGATCAACAGCCCATACGCCTGGCCGAACTGGGCGTCGCGGTAGTCGCTCACCGTCTGCAGGTTCTTGATGCCCTCGGCCGCACACCAGCGGCCCTGCGCGAAGGGCAGGTCCATGCTCACTGTCACGATCTTGACGTTCTGGAGCTTGGCGGCCTCTTCATTGAAGCGGCGCGTCTCGCGGTGGCACACGGGCGTGTCCAGTGAAGGCACGGCCGAGATCAGCACGCACTTGCCCTTGAGCGACGAGAGCTTGAATTCGGACATGTCGTTGGCAACGGCAGCGAAATCCGGCGCCGCATCGCCGACCTTCACCGGCGAACCCGTCAGCGTCAGCCCGTTGCCGTGCATCGTAACAGCTCCTTTGCGATCAGTCATGGGGGACCTTTCTCGTATTTAGATAGCTAGTGATATCCGAAAACTGTTCCTTCTTCAGCCATAATTGTAGTCTGCTGGTTAACGCGTTTTCGCGTCGTCGTCGTGTGCGGTCACGTCGAATCCCTCGTCCTTGAGGGCCTGGCGGACGGCGGCGAGGTCGAAGTCGGTTCCGTCGAGCGTGGCGGTGGCGTCGGCAAGGTTCACGCTGGCCGCCTTCACGCCCGCGCAGCCCAACAGCGTGCGGTGCACGTTGCGGGCGCAGCCCTGGCAGGTCATGCCCGTGATCTGCAGTTGAACCTGTCGCATTGCCTCGCCTTCACCCGAGCAGCACGTCGCGGCGGCGGCCTTGCGGCGATTGATCAACGGGCTGATCATGCCCCAGCCCAGCATGGCCAGCAGCAGCACCGTGGTGGCGAGCTGGAACCACATCGGCAGCATTTCGCCGTGCTCGTGCATCATGGACTGGCCGCTCGTCTGCAGGATCTGGTCCAGCAGCAGCCCGCCGCCCATGGCGGTAATCGCAATCGTCAGGATGTACAGGAACGCCACGCGCCGCCCCAGCACCTTGTAGATCATTGCGATCGTCGCCGCGTTGGTCGCCGGGCCCGTCACCAGGAACGCCAGGGCGGCCCCGGGCGAAACGCCGGCCATCATCAGGGCGGCGGCGATGGGCACCGAGGCCGTCGCGCACACATAGATCGGAATGCCCGCCAGCATCATCACGGCGATCTGCCCGATGCCCGGCGGCAGGACGTTGGCGAAGTAACGGGGCGGCACCAGCGCCGAGATCAACGCCGCGATGGCCAGGCCGATGACCATCGTCTTGGCGATGTCGCGGGGCAGATCGACGAATCCATACCGCAGCGCGTATCGCAGGCGGGCGACGATGCCACCGGCCCCGGCGCCCGCGGGCGCCGCAGGGACAGGGGCCCTGGCCTCCTCACGTCCGCCGAAGATCAAGACAAGCAGCCCGCCCAGCAGGCCGCCCGCCACGGCCAGCCCCGCGCGGAAGGCGGCGAACACCCAGCCGAGCATGCCATACGTCACGAGGATGCTGTCGATGCCGGTCTCCGGCGTCGCGATCAGGAACCCCATCGTCGCGCTTCTGCTCGCCCCGTGCTTTCGCAGCGAGGCGGCGACAGGGATCACGCTGCACGAGCACAGCGGCAGCGGCACGCCCAGGGCGGCAGCCTTCACGACCGGCCAGTAGCCGCCGCCGCCCAGATGGCGCTCAATGAAGCCTCGCGGCAGCAGCGCCGCCATCAGCCCCGCGGCCAGGAATCCCAGCAGCAGGTACGGCGACATCAGCACCAGCACCGCGAAGAAGTCGGTCACTATTCTTAAGGCAACGTCCAACATGACAGTCGTCCTATCACTTCGGCTTGCACAGCGTCTCGTTTAGCACGTCGGGATGGATTCCCATCCGCGTCAGCGCGAAATCGTATTTCACGGGGTCCTGCGGGCTGACCCTGCCGAACGCGGCCGTCACCTCGCGGGCGGTCTTGAGGTCGGCGGCTGCACGGCCGGTGGCCTTCAACTGCTGCGAGAGGCGGTGCATGTGCACGTCCAGCGGCACGATCAGCATCGCCGCCGGGACGGACCGCCAGTCGCCCACGTCCACCGCGTCACGCCGGACCAGCCAGCGGAGCATCAGGTTCAGCCGCTTGCACGCGCTGCCGCGCTGCGGGTCGCTCAGCAGGTGCGACAGCGGGCAGGCCTTCGCCTTGCCGCCTGCACTGCCGCCAAGGCTCGCGACGAACTTGCTCAACGCCGGTAGCACCGTAACGTCTCCCTCCGCCAGGCCTGCACAGAAGCATCGTTCCAGGCTGCCGTGCCGCTCGATGGCCCGCCGGGCGCCGCCCAGCAATGCCGCCATCTGCCGGCCCGTGGTGAAGCGGTGTTTGAAGCCGCTCAGCCTCGCCGCCAGCCGGGCGGGGGGCGTCGAAAGCAACTGCTTCGCCGGCCTGTCGCCCAGCACCTCCAGCACCTTGGCGACGCTGGCGAGAATCTGCTTCACCCGCCCATACGCCAGGCAGCTGGCCACCAGGGCCACGACCTCGCGGTCCTCTGCGTCATCATAGCGATAGAGGAACTCCACGGGGTCGGGGTGCACGTACTGCCGCCGGTTGTACCGCCGGTACAAATCCTCCAGCATTTCCTTGTGCTTCATCAGCGGCATTGTGCGTCCCATTGTGCCAAAGCGATCTTCCCGGCCCCCGGCTACTACATTATTACGGCCCGGCGGTCCCTCCAGGCCGCCGAGCCGCGCGTTTCCGTTAGAAGGCTACGTAGAACTTCTTCAGGGCGTTGCACACCGGGCACTTGTCGGGGGCGTCGCCCTCGACGGTATGGCCGCACACGGTGCATATCTGCACCGCGCCCAGGGCGATGTCTTTGCCGCCGTCGACGGCGACCTTGGCCTTGGCGTACAGGTCCGCGTGGATCTTCTCCGCCGCCAGGGCCAGCTCCATGCTTCGGATGGCGGCCTTCTCGCCCTGCGACTTGGCCACTTCGATGTAGGCCGGGTACATCTCCTTGACCTCGAAGTTCTCGCCCTCGATGGCGCCGGCGAGGTTCTGGGACGTGGTGCCCAGGCCGAACCCGCCGCCGGCAGGGACGAGGAACCCGCCCGCGACCGCGGCCATCACCTTGAAGTGACCGGTGGCATGGGCCTGTTCGGCCCGGCTGATCGCGTTGAACAATCTCGCCACGTTGGGGAAGCCTTCTTCCTGGGCCTTCTGTGCCCAGGCCATGTACCGCATGTGGGCCATCGACTCGCCGCCAAACGCGCTCCGCAGGTTCCCAGCCGTCATCTCAAGCATCGTTCACTCCTGGTTATCTATTGTTCTTCGCCTCGCCGCCCCGTCATCGCAGGGCCCTCAGCGGGCATCAACTCTTCTTCAAACTTCCTGCATCCCTCT
The DNA here is from genome assembly GCA_964616985.1 of uncultured Planctomycetaceae bacterium. Lineage (GTDB taxonomy): Bacteria > Planctomycetota > Phycisphaerae > SM23-33 > SM23-33 > CAZTVF01. The sequence goes on along the minus strand of CAZTVF010000007.1, from coordinate 9,407 downwards.
TCATCCCTATTTCGCTTCTTCTTCTCTTTCTTCTTCTTCTTTTCTGCGTTCTCCGCGTTCTCCGCGGTTGCTGTTTCTTCTTCTTCTTCTTCTTCTTCTCTATCTCTCTTTATCCTCTTCATCCCTGCTAATGCATTTTGCTTCTTCTTCTTCTTCTTCTTCTTTGCATCCCGGGCACACCCCCACGAACTCCAGCCGGTGGTCGAGGATCTCGAAATCGCTCGCCGCCGCCGCCGGTTCGTGCAGGGCGGTGAATTCCTCCAGCATCACATCCGCCAGCCGGCCGCAGCGGCAGCAGCGGACGTGGTAGTGCCGGCGGGTATTGCCGTCGAACCTTCGCTGTCCGCCGGCGGCCGGCTCCATCCGCAGGGCCTTGCCCTCGCGGCAGAGCACCTCGAGGTTACGATACACAGTGCCCAGGCTCACCCGCGGCAGACGCTTGCGGACCATGGCCAGCACTTCCTCCGCCGTCGGGTGCGTCGTCACCGCGCGGAGTTCCTCAAGGATCACCCTTCGTTGCCGGGTCATCCTCTTGGGTCCCAGAGACTCATGTGATGCATGAACCATATCAGTATTAGTTACTAATACAATATCATCTAATTAATACAAGTAAAATCCTTACGACTTTTCACGATTATTTAGCTGCCGCCACCGCCCGCCCCGGCAAACGAAACAGCAATCCCATCGCTTTCCCCTTCCGGTCTGGCCGTCCGTTGTGCGTACCGTCGTCTTAAGGAGGCGCGCAATCCTCGTGACGGCAAGGTACTACACGCGGCCCGGGTTCGTTTTGCAGGAATACGTCACCGCCTCTTCCGCCGCCGCCTCGCACCGCTGCGGCCGGGGGCGTTGCAGGCGAATACCGCCTCCGCCGCGACGCCCCTTGGGTTCGTTTTGCCGACGGCCTCTCATCGCAACGACGCCATGATCCGGAAGAAGCGAGCCTGCCTATCGCCAGGGGACCGCAGAACAGCAGAACAAGAAGCCCTGAATATCGAAGGTCAGAGGTTGGCAGATGATGAGCGTTGGAGCGACAAGTCTTCATGGCACGGCCCAACCCCGTGATGCGCAGCCCGTTGACCGCCGAGGCACAGCGAGTTCCCGTAGGCCGTTCCGCTCCGAAGGAGCGTTTGGCGCTTAGCCGGGAGCAAGCGAAGCGTAGCCCCCGGATACGCGGCTCAATGACCAGCCGCCCCAGCGGGGCGGCTGGTGGTGTAGGCAGTCGGCGGCCGAGGGTTCCAGCCGCCCCGCTGGGGCGGCGATCTACCGGGGGCTGTTCCGGGGGCTGCGGCCGGGTACGGCCTTGCCCCCGGCTACGCGCCTTGCGGCCCTTCGGCCCCAGCACGGTGGCCTCTGTGCCTCTGCGGTCAGCTTCGCCCCGAATGCGGCATGCCAGAAACTTTGGGCACACCATGCCCTGGCAGGAGAGAGATTTCTCTTGTCGCCGGCGCGGGGGACACTATAATCTGACTCTTTCTAAACGTGTTGAGATTTCGCGAAGCATCCAAGCCGGCGGCGTTTGTCGCCCGCCGGGGCCGGATGAACTGAAACTGTCGGGAGAACTGCGTTGGCACATTCACTGTCTGCTAAGAAGCGCGATCGCCAGAACCTCAAGCGCCGGGCCCGCAACCGCTGGCGCAAAGAGAAGGTCAAGAACGTTGTCCGTGGCTTTGAAGAGGCCGCCCACAGCGGCGACAAGGCCAAGACAGCCGAGCAGCTCAAGGCCGTCGTCAAGACGCTGGACAAGGTCGCGGCCAAGGGCACCATTCACAAGAACACGGCCTCCCGCAAGAAGTCCCGCCTGGCGAAGCGTCTGGCCAAGATGGCCTAACCCGTCGAGAGGCCGCCCATGGACCCGTCTGGGGGACAATATGTCAGCCGGGCCGGGTTGAAGCTCGCGGCGGCCTTGCAGGCGTTCGGCCTGGATGTCCGCTCCGCCGTATGCGCCGACTTCGGCTGCAACGTCGGCGGCTTCACCGATTGCCTTCTGCAGGCCGGGGCGGCCAAGGTCCTGGCCATCGACACCGGCTATGGCGAGTTGGCCTGGCGGCTCCGCAAGGACCCGCGGGTCGTCGTCATGGAGCGGACCAACGCCCTCTATTGCCCGCCCCCCGAGCCGGTCGACCTCGTGGTCATCGACGTGGCCTGGACGCCGCAGGAGATGGTCATGCCCGCGGCGTTGAGATGGCTGCGTCGCCCCGCCCAGGGCCCGTGCGGCGGTCGGATCGTCTCCCTGCTCAAACCCCACTACGAGATCTCCCGCCTCGGCGGCCAGAAGTTCCATCGCATCCTGAGCGAACAGGAATCGACGGGCGTGTGCCTCCGCGTGTGCGAGCGGCTGGCGGAGCGGCACTGCCGCGTGGATGCCGTGATGCGATCGACGCTGCTGGGCAAGGGCGGCAACCAGGAATTTCTTCTGCTTGCAGGGCCTGCCGACGCAACAATACTGTGAGGTTCGCCGACAGGCCGCCTAGCATTAGCGGTGAATCCCGCTAACCTCCTCTCGCGGCGGGCGTCTCAAACGTTTGTTGACGTTGCCGAGGGTCAGTACTAGAATTTGCGTCGGTTTTAATCACAGAAAGAGGACCTGGGTCTGCGCCGAACGCGGCGCGCTTAACAAGCCTCGGGGCACAAATACGATGAGAGAGATTCGAGTTGCCATTGCCGGCCTGGGCAATTGTGCGTCTTCGTTGATTCAAGGCATTCACTACTACGCGCAGCCGTCGAACAACGGCGATGGCGCCATCGGCCTGCAGCACCCGCTTCTGGGCGGGTACCACCCTGCCGACGTCCGCATCGTCGCCGCCATCGATATCGACGCCCGCAAGGTCGGCCTGCCGATTCACGAGGCGCTGTGGGCCCCGCCGAACAATACCAAGGTCTTCTTCAGCGACTTCCGCTATGACGGCGTGAAGGTCGCCATGGGCAACGTCCTCGACGGCGTGTCCGACCACATGGCCGCCTACCCCGAGAACCAGCGTTTCGTGGTGGCCGACAAGCCCTCGGCCTCCGCGGCCCAGATCCAGAAGCTGCTGCGCGACTCGGGGGCCGAGATCCTGATGAACTACCTGCCGGTGGGCTCGCAGAAGGCGACGGAGTTCTACGCCGAATGCTGCCTGGCCACGGGCGTGAGCCTGATCAACTGCATCCCCGTGTTCATCGTCTCCGACGGCGGCTGGGGCGAGCGGTTCCGCAAGGCGGGCATCCCCTGCGTGGGCGACGACGTCAAGGCCCAGGTGGGCGCGACGATCGTGCATCGCGTGCTGGCCCGCCTGATGCACGAGCGCGGGGCCAAGATCGACGCGACCTACCAGATCAACGTGGGCGGCAACACCGACTTCCTGAACATGCTCAACCCCCAGCGGCTGGGCTCCAAGCGGATCAGCAAGACCGAGGCGGTTCAGTCGCAGCTGGACGTGCCGCTGCCGGCCGACCAGGTGCACATCGGCCCGGCCGACTACGTGCCGTGGCAGAAGGACAACAAGGTATGCTTTCTCCGCCTCGAGGCCCGCGGCTTCGGCGGGGTGCCGCTGAACCTGGAACTGCGGCTGAGCGTGGAGGATTCGCCCAACTCCGCCGGCGAGACGATCGACGCGATCCGCTGCTGCAAGCTCGCCCGCGAGCGCGGCATCGCCGGCCCGCTGGAGGCCGTCTCCGCCTACACGATGAAGCATCCCCCCAAGCAGTTCACCGATCCCCAGGCCCGCCAGATGCTGGAAGAGTTCATCGCCAACGGAAAGTACCAGGCCAGTAAGGCGCCCAAGCGCCCCGCGAAGAAGAAGATCGCCACATAGGATTGCGGATCGCGGATTGCGGATTGAAGAGCTTCGCGGGGGGCGCAATGGTCCGTGGGCTTTGGAACTACTGACTTTCGTCGTCGGTGAGCACACCGAGGTCCACCAGCGCGCGGCGGGCGGCTTCCTGCTCGGCTTCCTTCTTGCTCTTGCCCCAGCCGGAGGGGAAGTTGCGGCCCTTGATGGCGACGGCGACCTCGAAGCACTTGCTGTGGTCGGGGCCCTTCTCATCGAGCATCTGGTAGGCGGGCGTGGCGTTCCACTGCCGCTGGGCGTGCTGCTGAAGGACGGACTTGTAGTTCCGCTGGTGCTCGTTGTCGATGGCTTCCTGGATGTGCGGCTTCATATGGAGGAGGATGAAAGGCCGGGCGGCCTCCAGCCCGCCGTCGACGTAGATGGCCCCGATGAGCGATTCGAGCACGGCCGCCGCGATCGACTGGGGCGGGCCGCCGCCCTTGTTCATGCCCTTGCCCAGCGACAGCAGGCTGCACACGCCCAGGCCTTCGGCGATCTCCGCGCACGTCTGGCGCGAGACGACGGCCGACTTGATCTTCGTCATGTCGCCTTCCATCGAACTGGCGCATTCCCGGTAGAGCTCGTCGCACACCACCAGCCCCAGCACCGCGTCGCCGAGGAACTCCAGGCGCTCGTTGCTCTGAAGGCGAGTCGGGGCGACCGAAGCATGGGTCAGGGCGAGGGAGAGAATCTCGGGGTCTTTGAAGCGGTAACCGATCAGTTCTTCGCACTTATGCAGGGCTGTGAAATCCACGCGGGCCTCATATCCGGGCCGCTGACGAGAACCGCCATGACCTTCCGCAGGCCGGGGCGACTCTCGTCAAAGGCCCTCGTTGTGAACGAATGCTCACTGCCATTATCCAAAAGCACAGCGCCGGACGCAAACGGAATTCCGAACCGACTGGGGTGAGCGACATGATTACCTGGCGGTTGACAAGAGCCAGCCCGTATGTCGTGCGACAGCCTTTTGGCGTGCGGTGGCAGAGGCCGCGCAGCGGCCGCGACACCGCTTTGGCTCGGGCGTCACCAACGGGCGCTTGAATCCAAAGCGGCGTCGTTGCCGCCGCACTCCAAATGGGGCGGCCCCGTCTGGCCGCCATCGCCTCTTCGGGCGCTCTTGGTGCTCGCGATCGCCCGCGGCGCGGGGTGCTACTTCACCGTTACGGTCACGGGGATGTCCAGGTAGAACAGGTTGGCCATGGGCTCGCCGGGGCGGCCTTGGGAAACGGTGCCCAGGTTGCCGGCGGTGGTGCAGAGGCGGAGCGTGGCGGAGTATTTGCCGGGCTTATCGGCGCCAAGGAAGCGGAGGACGAGTGGCTCGGACTCCGGCGTCTCGCCTCCGACAAGGCCCGCCTTGCCGTCGGCGCCGATGAGCTTCAGCGAGCGGGCGCTGTCGCCCTTGTGCTCGGTGACGAACTCGAACAAAGCCGCCGAATCGCCGAGGATCTCGGCCCCGACGTCGTCGCTCGTCTGCATCCACACGATGTTGGGGTCGGCCGGAGCCCTCAGGTGGCCGGCGCCGTAGAGGATCGTGGCGATCAGCTTGTCCTCGTTCATGCCGACCTTGGGCTGGGCGTTGAAGATCGTCCGTGCGGCAGAGTCGACGGTCTTGCCCGCGGCGACGACGCCCAGGTCGATCGCGTTGGCGTCGCTGAGGCCCAGCCTGGCCCGCAGCCAGTGGATGCCGTCGAAGTCGTCCACGAACAGCTCGCCCATCGTGAACATGCGGAATTCCAGGCCCATCTGCCACATCGCGCCGTCGCGCGTTCGCACGCCGGCGGCACGGAAGGTCTTGTACTCGCCGCCGGCCACGCGGTTCTGGTGATATCCAAACATCTGCATGTTCAGCAGGTGATGCAGCTGCACATTGCCGTCGGCCGTCGCGGCGGCCTTGAGCGAGTAGTAGTACACTGTGCCGGGGCGGCTGTGGTAGGGGCCATCGGTGAGGTCGGCCGTCCAGCGGTTGTCCCAGGGCGAGAAATTCTGGTACACGTCGCCGGTGGCTTTGGGGGCGGTGGGCCGGGTCGTCGCTGCCGGCGGCGGATAGTGCAGGGCGGCCTTGCCCGAGGCGGGCTTGGCCTCGTCGCGCGTAGCGCCCGAGACCTTCCACCCTGCCGGCTGGGTGGCCGCCGCGGCGGGCTCTTCGAAGCACCCGTTGCGGAAGGGCAGGGTGAACTCGTCGAGCGACTGCTTCCGCGGGAATCGGTCGGAGGCGAAGGGCGAGGCGGGCAGGCCGTCGGCGTTGTAGAGGTTGCACAGCGGGTAGTTGGCCCAGCCATACCGCACCGCCGCGGGTGCAGCCACCTGCGGGTGCGTGACGACAACCGTGTTGCCCTCGATCCTGGCATCGCCCCAGACGAAGTTGCCGTCGGCGCCGGCGATGGCGAAGCCCTCGAGCTTCTCGCCTCGCGCGATCAGGCCCTTGCCGACGTGCGTGAAGTGGACGACGGCCTTGGGGCCGCTGAACTCGGCGCGGTCGTAGAGCGGGCCCGAGGGCTCGATCTTCTCGCCGTAGGCCACCGCGCGGGCCCACAGGGCGAGGCGCTCGCCGACGGGCTGTTTGTTCTTGGGGTGGATGTCCAGCGGCTCGCCCACGTCGATGGCCACGGCCATGCCGGTGTTGGGCACGGACTGGAGCGTCAGGAACTGGGCCTGGCGCAGGGCGGCCCAGCCACTGTCGGCGCCGGGCTTCTTCAGGGCCTCCAGCACCGAGGGGGCCATGTCGAGGCCCTTGAGCTGCGCGGCGGCGTTGGGGTCGTGGCGGTCGAAGGCGGCAAGCTGCACGAACAGGAAGGGGAAGTCGCCCACGCCCCACGCCTGCCGCCAGCTGGCGATCAGGGCGGGGAACATCTTGCGGAAGATCTGGGAGCGGCCGGCGTCGTACTCGCCCTGGTAGTAGATGGCCCCGCGGATGGGCAGGGGCGTCAGCGGGGCGATCATCGCGTTGAAGCTGTCGCCGGCGTGGATGAGCGGATCCTTCTGGAAGGGCGCGAGGTCGGGATGCGACTTGACGGCGTTGGGCTCGACCCACGCGTGGCAGGGCACGATCGCGACGCAGTTGATCAGCCCGACGGGCACCTTCTGGGTGGCGGCGATCTGGCGGCCGAAGAAGTAGCCCACGGCGGAGAAGCCCGGGACGGTGGCGGGCGTCGCGGGGGTCCACTTGGCCTTGATGTCATCGGCGGGGGCGTCGGCCTTGGGCGGGCCTGGCACGGTCAGCAGGCGGATGTTGGGGTAGTTGTTTGCCTCGGCCGCCGCCTGGGCGCCGCCGGTGGCGTTGCTGAGGGAGAACATCATGTTGCTCTGGCCGCAGCAGACCCAGATGTCGCCGATGAGGATGTTCTTCACCTCCAGCTTATTGGCGCCGGCGACGGTGAGCGTGAGCGGCCCGCCCGCCTTCATCGCCGGCAGCTTCACCGACCAGCGGCCGTCCTTGGCGGCGGTCTTGGTCGACTGCTCGCCGAGCGTCACGGTGACGGCCTCGCCCTCGGCCGCCCAGCCCCAGACGTGGATGGGCTGGTCGCGCTGGATGATCATGTTGTCGGAGATCACTCCCGGCAGGCGGACATCGGCCGCCGCGACGGAGGCGAGTGCGAGGGTGACGACGAGGGCGACGAGTTTGTTCATGATGCGTTCCTCTGTAAAAAACAACCCCCGGCGTTTCGTTCGCCGAGGGTTTCAAGAGCGAGAAAGGGGACGCGTTCAATATAACCGCCGGCGGGCGGGTGTCAACGGCGTCGTTCGTCAGACAGCGCATAAAAGCGAGCGATGTCCCCGTGCCGCCACCTTCGCCAATGAGGGGTGCTTGGAGGATGCACGATGCGCCATCCGATTACTGCTTACCGATTACCGTTCATCAGAACTGATGCAGAAACCGCACGTCGTTGTCGAACAGGAAGCGGAGGTCGGGGATGCCGTGCTTGCCCATGACCATCCGCTCGATGCCCATGCCGAAGGCGAAGCCGGTGTACTTTTCCTTGTCGTAGCCGACGGCGTCGAAGACGTTGGGATCGACCATGCCGCAGCCGCCCAGCTCGATCCAGCCCGTCTGCTTGCACACAGAGCACGCCTTGCCCCCGCACAGCGGGCAGGACATGTCGACCTCGGCCGAGGGCTCGGTGAACGGGAAGAAGCTGGGGCGGAAGCGTGTCCGCATCTCGGGGCCGAAGTACGCCTTGGCGAACTGGTCGAGGCAGGTCTTGAGGTCGGCCATCGTGACGCCCTCGTCGACGTACAGGCCCTCGAGCTGGTGGAACATCACGCCGTGCGTGGCGTCGACGGTGTCGGGGCGGTACACGCGGCCGGGCGCGATGATGCGGATGGGCGGCTTGTGCGTCTCCATCACGCGGATCTGCACGGTGGAGGTCTGCGACCGCAGCATCGTGACGGGGTCGATGTAAAAGTTGTCCAGCACGTCGCGGGCGGGGTGCTCGGGCGGGATGTTGAGCGCCTCGAAGTTGTGCCGCTCGTCCTCGACCTCCGGGCCGTAGGCGACGGAGAAGCCCATGCGGCCGAAGATGTCGATGAGTTCATTGATGGTCTGGGTGATGACGTGCGCGTGGCCGATCTGCGGGCGGCGGCCCGGCAGCGTGACGTCGACGGACGGGCCGGTCTTGCGGCTCTTGGCGGGCAGGGCGGCGGCCTTGGCGTCGAACGCGGCCTGGAGTGCGTTCTTGAGATCGTTGGCGGCCTTGCCGGCGGCGGGCTTGATCTCCTTGGGCACTTCCTTGAGGCGGTTCATGACGTCCTTGAGCACGCCCTTGGTGCCGAGATACTTGATGCGCCAGCTCTCCAGGGCCTCGGGGATCGCGACATTCTGCAGCTCGGCCGCGGCCTGCTTCAACGTGTTCTGCATTTCATCCAGCAAAGACATAGGGACCTCGGGGGTGAAGCACGTAGTCTAATGGCGATTGCATGCGCCGGCAAGGGGAAGCGCAGAGCCAGGTGCATCGCGGGGGGGGCTTGCCACGCACGGTGTTGCCGCGGGGTGTTCGTGGTAGCGTGGTAGGGTGCGTGGCTGGCCACGCACCTCGCCCCAAAGCCCTGCTATCCGTTCGTGGACAAGCCACGCACCCTGCCAACGAATCGCTTTCTACCGCAGCGCCTCTTCGGGGACGCGTTCGGTGATCCATTCGTGGGCCTCGGGCCATTGCATGGTGTCGAAGTAGCGGATCTTGGCCGTGGTGAAGGGCCGGCAGATGCCCGCCATCACCTTGTGCCAACGCTTCTCGCCCAGGATGGCGATGCGTTCGATGTCGTTGAAGTGCTTGAAGTCGAACTTGATGTCCTGCCACACAGCCGAGGGGCTCCAGCCATGAAACTCGTGCATTTCAAAGAGGATCCGCACCTTGCCATGCAGCGCGATGTGCCGCTCGATCTCCGGCTGAAACAGCGTGTAGTCCTCTCGCGTGATCTTGCCCGTCGCCCGCACCAGAATGATCCTGCCCTCGTCCTCGAGTTGGATATTCAACATGATCTGCTCCTCCTCCCCCGATGAGTCATTCTAGTTCGAGAGATGATGGCTTCGGGGAGAAGCAGGCAGGATTCGATTGCGGATTCGCAGATTCAAATCTGAGATGCATAAATAACAAGTGACATTGG
>CAZTVF010000006.1:0-76631 GCA_964616985.1 uncultured Planctomycetaceae bacterium | reverse complement strand
ATCGTGCTGGGGGGCTCGGGCAACGGCGAGGCCATCGTCTCCAACCGCGTCAAGGGCGTCCGCGCGACCGTCTGCTGGGACCTCCGCTCGGCCCGATACGCCCGCGCCCACAACGACGCCAACGTTCTGTCGCTGGGCGAACGCATGATGTCGCAAGACGCGTGCCTCGAGATCGTCGACCTCTGGCTGGCCACGCCCTTCGACGGCGGCCGCCACGCCGACCGCATCAAGATGATCGATCAGTAATCACGAAGCACGCGCCCCATGGCCGCCCTTGGTCACGTGGGCTCCTTCCGGAACACCATGTGCTGTCGGAGCACCGGGCCGTCGGGGTCGATCTTCGCCAGGGCGATCAGTTCGCCGCCCTCGGTCACGACGGCGATCTCAATGTCCATCGGCGGCAGGGGGGCGGTGGTCAATCTCAGCCGCCGGCCAAACGAAATCGCATGGGCCTGCTCCTCGGTGATGGTCAGCCGCGGCATATCGCTCACCGCCGCCAGCGGGGCGATCAGGTGCCTGGCCTCCACGTCGCGGACATCCATGGCCGTCGCCAGCGTGAACTCGCCGATCTCGCTGCGGACCAGCCCGCTGCAGTACCCGCCCACGCCCAGCGCCTCGCCCAGATCGCGGGCGATCGCGCGGATGTACGTCCCGCCGCCGCACGTGATATCCAGTTCCAGAATCGGCCACTCATAGCGCACGAGTTCCATCGCGTCGATCCGCACCGAGCGCGTGGGCATGTCCACCTCGCGGCCTTTGCGAGCGAGGTCGTACGCCCGCTGACCGTTGATGAACACGGCCGAATGCGCGGGCGGCACCTGCGTGATCTGCCCGCGGAATGCCGCCAACGCGTTCTGCACGGCCTCGGCCGCCGGAGGGGTCGCGCCGGGCGTGGCGATGATCTCGCCTTCGGGGTCGGCCGTCGTGCTGGTCTGGCCGAGCGTGATAGTGGCGAGGTACCGCTTGGGGCGATCCTGCACGAAACTCGTCAGCCGCGTCGCCGGCCCCATGCACACCACCAGCACGCCCTCGGCGAAGGGGTCCAGCGTGCCGCAGTGGCCCACCTTCACGCCCGCCGGCAGTCGCTTGCGGACCTTGTAGACCACGTCATGGCTGGTGCAGCCGGGCGGCTTATGAATATTGAAAAAACCGAACATGCCCCCAGCATACCAGCAACCGGCATCTGACACCAAGGACCGCGCATTCCATATTCCGCCCTTCGCCGTCGAATTATCCCCGCGCCACCGGTATTCACGTGTCCAACCTTCTAGAATGACTCCAGAAGGCAACGGTCGAGCCCGCTGGGGCTCATGAAAACGTCTGGTTTCGCCGATAAAGACAATGCCTCCCTATGCCGCCGCCGTTGATGCCCGCTGTGCGGGACGTCGCTGGCCGGCCGAGGTAAATGAATCGGGTGAGTTATGAAAGGCACGTTGAGCAGCACTCGCAAACAAGCGACGCGGCGAAGCCGCTTCTTTACCGTCTCCGAGGCGGATCGATCGCTGGTGCTCGTGCGTCGCATCGTTGAGGACATCGTCAACAACCATGCCCGCCTGCTGGAATGGCAGGAGAGCTTCGAGAATGCCCAAAGCCACGGCCAGCGTCACCAGGCCGACGACGCTCGCCTCAAGCTCATCGACGCCGCCGACAAGATCCGTTCCTGCCTGGATGAACTCGCCGTCATCGGCGTTGAGGTTAAGGACTGGGCCCTGGGCATCGTGGACTTCCCCGCCCGCCATGAAGGCCGCGAAGTCCTGCTCTGCTGGCGATGGGGCGAGCCCAACGTCGCCTTCTGGCACGAAATCAACGAAGGCTTCTCCGGCCGCAAAGCCGTCGCCCAGTTGGAAGCCGCCGCGGTGTAAGTCGCGGTTCGGAATCCTGCTCCCCGTCGATCTTCTTGTATCATCAGCGCCGAGCCCCAGCGAGGCTCGGCCTTCCTCCACCTTCGCCTCCGGCGTCACGCCCACATCGTCACAGCCTCCAAGCATTACTGTCGGTGACGTAACGAAGAACCGTGACAGACACCCGGGGCTGTTCAAGAACGCCGCCACCCGCTACAATGGCGCCCTTTACGAAAGGCTCGTGATGCCGCTGTATCCACTGAAATTGCAGCCGATCTACAAGGAAACGATCTGGGGCGGGCAGAACCTCGCCCGCCTGTTTGGCCGCCCGCTGCCGGCGGACAAGAAGATCGGCGAGAGCTGGGAACTGGCCGACCTGCCTGAAGGCGTCAGCACGGTGGCCAACGGCCCGCTGGCGGGACAGTCGCTGACCGACGTCACGCGGCAACTCGGGGCCCAGTTGCTGGGGCCCGCTTCGGCCATGCCTGACGGCCGCTTCCCGCTATTGCTGAAATACCTCGACGCCAACGAGATTCTTTCGCTGCAGGTGCACCCCGACAGCGAGGCCGCGGCCCGCATCGGCGGTGCGGCGGCGCTGAAGACCGAGGGCTGGTACATCGTCGAAAGCCGCGGCGGGTTCATCTACCATGGCGTCCGCGCGGGGGTGACCGCCGACCGTTTCCGCCGTGCGATCGAGACCGATCAGGTCGCCATGCTCGTCAACCGCTGCGACGTGTTCAACGGCGAGTTCCACTGGTTGCCCGCCGGCACGGTGCACGCGCTGGGCACGGGCGTGGTGGTGGCCGAGGTGCAGACGCCGTCCGACACCACCTACCGCGTCACCGACTGGGGCCGCGGCAGGCAGATCCATGTCGAGCGGTCGATGCAGTGCATCCATTTCGATTCAGGCAAGGAGCCCGTGCCGGGGGCCCGGGACAACATCCTGGTCGCCACCGAATTCTTCAGCGTTGAGAACATCACCGGCTCGGCGGCCGCCCCCGCAGGTGCAGGCCGCTGCCACGCGATCATGTATCTCCGCGGAGGCGGTCCGCTGGAGATCCGCCACGGCGGGGCGGTCGAGCCCGCTGTCATTCTGAGCCCCGGCGACACGGCCTTGGTGCCCGCGGCCCTGTCCGCACAGATCGTGCCGACGGGCGAGTCGCAATACCTCAAAATCACGGTGGGGGAGGCGCTATGAGCGCGGTGCGAATTCAGAAAGCCCTGGCTGAGGCCGGCGTGGCCGGTCGGCGGACGGTCGAAGAGATGATCGTCGAAGGCCGCATCACGGTGAACGGCAAGCTCGTCACGAGCCTGCCTTGCTTCATCGATCCGGCGGTCGATCGCGTGGAGGTCGACGGCGAGACCGTTCGCGTCGCCTCGCCGCGCAAGACGTACTTCCTGCTCAACAAGCCCCGGGGCGTGCTGTGCGAGCAGCGCCTCAACGACAGCCGCCCGATGGTGCTGGACCTCGTGCCGCGCGTCCGCGAGCGGCTGCAGGTGGTGGGGGGGATGAACGCCTCCGACACCGGCCTGGTTATCCTCACCAGCGATGGCGAGTTGGCCCAGCAGCTGACACACCCGCGATTCGGCGTGCCCAAGACCTACGTGGTCGACATCGAGGGCCGAGTCGAGGGGCCCGCCATCGAGTCGCTCAAGCACGGCGTGTTCGTCGACGGCCGCAAGGCCGAAGGCGCCCACGTGAAGGTCGTCCACCGTTCCCCGCAGCACACGACGCTGGAAGTTGTCATGGCCGAAGGTCGAGGCCGCGAACTGCGGCGAACGCTGTCGCGGCTGGGACACCGGGTGGGGCGGTTGAAGCGCGTGGCGTTCGGCACGGTGAGCGACCGGGGCCTGAAGGTCGGCAATTTCCGCCCGATGGGCGAGGGAGAGATTCGCGCCCTGCGGCGGGCCGTGCAGGCTACGGTTGAGCCGCCCCTGCGCGAGGAGTTCGATCACAAGGCCCCCGCCGGCGGCGGAGAATTCCACCCCAAGGTGGCGAGGCCGCCGATCAGCGGTGGATTCCAACGGAAAATCGGCAAGCCGCCCTTGGGCGGGGACGCTCATCGCAAGACGGGCAAGCCGGGCGGCCGCAGATTCACCAGCAGAGACCGCAAAGAACGCAGGGAATCGCTGAGAAGAAATCAGAACTCGTGACAAGACGAGTTGGCCCGTCGTCGCACGGGCCGCTGAGACGGAGAAGGAATTCATGACGAGCGTGTATCATTTCCTGGCGTTGGACCTCGGGGCCGAGAGCGGCCGCGGCGAAATCGTGACGTTGCAGGACGGCAAGGTGACGATGGAGGAAATCCATCGCTGGCCGAACCGCCCGGTGCGGCTGGGGCCCACGCTTCACTGGGACTTCCCGTTCCTGTTCGCCGAGATACTGACCTCGCTGCGTACGTGCGCGCACAAGGGCGTGAAGCTCTCGGGCATCAGCGTGGACACCTGGGGCGTGGACTTCGGCCTGCTGGGCCCCGACGGCGGCCTGCTGGGCAACCCGGTTCATTATCGCGACTCACGCACCGATGGCATCCACGACTACTCCAACAAGCTCATGCCGGTCGACGAAATCTTCCGCCTGACCGCCTACGAGCCCTGGGCCATCAGCTCGCTCTTCCAGTTGGCGGCGATGAAGAAGGCGTCGTCGCCGCTGCTGGCGGCGGCCGAGACGTTCCTGAACATGCCCGACCTGCTGCAGTACTTCCTGACCGGAGTCAAGGCGAGCGAGCGATCGATCGCCAACACCTCCAACCTCATGGGCACCGACGGCCAGTGGTGCAAGCCCATCGCCAAGGCATTCGGCCTGCCCGAGAAGATGTTCTCGCCGCTGGTGGAGCCCGCGACGGTGCTGGGCCCGCTGCGGGCGCAGGTCCGCGAGGAAACCGGCCTGGGCGAGGTGCCTGTGATCGCCACGTGCGGGCACGACACGTCGGCCGCCGTCGCGGCGGTCCCGGCCGAGGGCGACAACTGGGCGTTCCTCAGCTGCGGCACGTGGAGCATCCTGGGCTCGCTCATCGCTGCGCCCGCCGCCCAGAAACGCTGCCTGGAGCTTGGATTCACGAATGAATACACGATCGGCGGGTGGTACGTCGCGCGGAACATCTCGGGCCTGTGGCTCGTGCAGCAGCTCCGCCGCAAGTGGGACCGCCACGACGACAAGTGGGATTATGTCCGCATGACGGCCGATGCCGCGGCGGCAACGACCACCGCCGAGACCGGGCTGGTGAACGTGGCCGACGCGTCGCTGATGTCGCCTGCGGACATGGAGGAGGCCCTGGTGGCGCTGCTGGCCAAGGGGCCCAAGGCTTCTGCGGCGGCGTCGCGCGGGCAGTTGGTGCGGCTGGTGCTGGAGAGCCTGGCACTGGAGTACAACCACCGGCTCGACGGCCTGGCCGAGTTGACAGGCAAGCGGCCGGGCAGGGTGTTCATGGTGGGCGGCGGCATCGCCAACAAGCTGCTGTGCCAGTTCACCGCCGACGCGTGCGGCGTTCCGGTTGCGGCTGGAGCCGATCAGTGCACGGCCCTGGGCAACGCCTTGGGGCAGGCCTTGGCCCTGGGCATCCTCAAGAGCCCCGACGAGATCCGCCAGGTCATGCGAGCCTCCTCGCCGACGACCGTCTACCAGCCGACGAACCACGCCTACTGGGCCGCCAAACGGAAGCAGTACGCGCAGGTCGTCGCCGAGAAACCGTAGACCGAAGTGAGCTGAGGTATGGTCACTTCGGTGATCCATGAATCCTCGAAGGACCAAGTCGCAGACTCAGCGTGATCAATCCTGCGCACAATAGACCCTCAGGGCAGGAGATTCGCCCCCCCCCCGCACCTAACCGTCAACGTCCGATAATATATGTTATGTTGCGCTCGCGAGTAGTTAGGTGTCTGGCAGCAAAGAAGTTACGGTTTTTCCGACTTTAGAGCGGTCCAGCCGGCGGCTGGCTTTGTCCCCGAGTCCTCTAGACATGCTTTCGCCGCTTCGCGGCCTGAAAGCATGGCACCCGCGGCCTTGACCTGAAGCCATGGCACTTGGCCTTGACCCAACATGGCATCCGGGCTTGATTCGATCCTCGAACTCCGCCTTCGCTCAGCTTTCGGTGGGCAGCTTCGTGACGACCTGAAGGCCGAGATCGCGGATCATCTGGAGATCGACTTGCGGGTCCCTGCCGGCTGTGGCCAGATAGTTGCCGATCAGGCAACTGGTGCCGCCGACGTGGAACATCCAGCTTTGAAGGTCGCGGAGGTTCAGTTCCCTGCCGCCGGCGATCTTCAGGTCGGTCCGCGGCAGGACCAGCCGGTAAATGGCGATGACCGACAGGATTTCCATCGGCATCATCGGCGTGGACGCCTCCAAGGCGGTCCCGGCGATCGGGTGCAGGAAGTTCATCGGGACCGACTCCGGCCGGACCTCGTCGCGCAGGGTCAGGGCCAGGTCGATGCGGTCCTCCCAGGTCTCGCCGATGCCGAAGATGCCCCCGCAGCACAACTGCATCCCGGCGCTGCGGGCGGCGGCCAGGGTCCGCAGGCGGTCGTCGTAGGTATGCGTGGAGACGACGTGCGGGTAGAACCGCCGTGAGGTCTCCAGGTTGTGGTTGTATCTCCGAACCCCGGCGGCGACAAGCTGACGGGCCTGATCATCCGTGAGTTCGCCATAGGCGCCACACAGCGTGACGCCCAGTTCCGCCTGTCGCAGAACGCCGGCCACATCAAGCATGGACTGAAACTCGCGCGGCGTGGGTCGCCGGCCCGAGTTCACCACGCCGAAGTTGGCCGAGCCCAGGCCGGCGGATCGGCGGGCGGCGGTCTCGATTTCGCCGTGGGCCGTCATCTTGGCGGGCATGAGCTTGCCCGGCTGGGCGCACCACTTGCAGTCCTCGGTGCATCCGCCGAACTTGCCCGGGATGATCGAGCAGAACTTCACGCAGTTTCCGAACACGGCCCGGCGGATCTGCGAGGCCCAGTAGAACAGTTCCTGCGGGTCGTTCTGCGCGGCGTCGACGAGGTGTAAAATATCCGGGCGGCTAAGGCGCTCACCGCGGAGCGCCCGCCGCCCGATATCTGCGATTTCTGTGCTCATAACGATTGCGTCTACTCTGCGGCGAACGCGCGTTCGAGGTCCGTGGTCGCGAAGATTTCCACGCCCCCAGCTTGCTGATTGACGCGGTAGGCGTTCATCCTGCGGCTGGTGAGATCGATGACGATCAGCAGGTCCACATTCTTGTCCAGCTGGTACGGCAACATGATGAGCGAACCGGCCGACGTGGAGGGGCACTGGGACGCATTCGCGTTGTCCGGGCTCATTCCGATGACCAGGCCGCCGAGGATGGCGGCTGTGACGCACAGCGTGATAATGGCGATGTTTTGTGTGTTTTTCATGGTTGTCTCCTGGTGCGAAGGTTACTTCTCGGTGTCCGGGAAGTCGGTCTTGAGCTTCCGTGGCTGGAAGGCATGGAACACCTTCTTGGCTTTGTCGTACCGGAAGACGATCAGCTTCTTCCGAGTCAGGTCCGTGATCCAGATGCCGTCATAGTCCGTGTCGATGTGACCGGCGACTACGGCATAGTCCGTCGCACCACGGAATCCCTGCGCCTGGGCCTCAGGGGATGTCGTGATCACCAAGGCCCCTGCCAGGGCCACGTTCAACAGCACCAGAACAACGATTGCCGCCTTTTTCATACAAGTCTCCCTAATAAGACGTTAAGCCATTACCAAGGACACGGCAGGTGATCCTTGGTTTGTCGAATCAATCCAGGTGGGTCCGCCCGGTGCTCTTGAATGCGGCCAGGCAGATGACCGCCAGCCCCACCAGCGCGTACACATAAGGGATCGCGACGCTGCGGGGATCCAAGTTCGGCGCCTGCCACGTGTCGGTTGGCGACTGGGCCTGCGCTTGCGCCAGCGCCGTGCTGCATGCGGCGGCGATGGTCAATGCGGCGGACAGCATTTTGCGAATCATCGTCATTTCCTCAACTGCCGGCCGATCACAGATACGCGGCGATGTCGCGCGCAAGAGGAACAAACTCCGCGCCCGGCACGGCGAGTGTTTGCCATTTTGCGCTACGGGGGCGGGCGCAGGCAACGTAATTCTCCAGTTCCACGCCCACAAAAGCATAGTGCTTCTGGCGGAAGAAATGCACGTCGCCGAACGGCGCCCTCTGCGGCGGGCCCTGCAGCCAATAAGCGAAAACCACCACCGCCAGGAAATCGCGGCCGAATACTTTCTGCCATTCCCGCAGGCCATCCACGTCCTGGCGGGTGATCCAGTTCTCCCAGGACCGCGAGGCCGTCTTGGCCCCCCCCGCCGTACTGTCGGGAAATTTCCGGCCCTTAATGTCGACCAGGAGGTTGGGCCCGCCGGAGCTGTAGACGAGAAAATCGAAGCTCTTGATCGAGGCCGCGCCGAAGATCGCCTTCTTCGTCTCATCGACGGCCACGTACGGCCAGCCCTTGGCCCGGAGGTAGTCTTCGAAGGCGGCCTCGTAATGTATGTTGCGGTGGGCCATTCCAACCCCGGCAGGATAGACTTCGTGCAATCCGTGCGATTTCGTGGACAGCGCTATGGCAGGATCGTCTCGAGGCCTTGCTGGCCCTTGGTCTTCAGCGTCGACAGCAGCGTGGCGGTGTCGGTGTCTTTCTGGGCGCCGGAGGCGAGGTTCTTGATCGACACGGCCTGGGCGCTCTTGACGATCATCGCCGCCTTGGCGCCGCGTTTGTTCGCCTGATTGAGCTGCTTGCCGGTGGCCTGGCGCTTGTAGCTGAAGTCGGCCGCCCACCCGCGAGAGCGAATCTCGGTCAGCAGCTGCATCATGGGCTCGAAGGCCCCTTCGCCGTCGACGAGGAAAAAGTCCAGCGTCGGCGTCAGCGGCGGCAGCTTGCCCTTCTCTTCCAGCAGGATGCCCAGCACGACATCGCCCATGCCGAAGCCGCACCCCCCCACCTTGGGCCCGCCCAGCACCTCCAGGAGGTTGTCGTACCGCCCGCCGCCGGCCACCGCGCGAAGCGATTGGCCCGCGTCGAACGCCTCGTACACCACGCCCGTGTAATACGCCAGGCCGCGGACGACGGCAGGGTCGTAGCGGCACCACTCGCCGATGCCGAAGCGGCCGAGGTTCTCGTTGAACGAGGCGAGCTTGCCCATGGCGGCGGCCAGCTCCGGCGACGCGGGCACACCCAGCCGCGACGCCAGCTCCTCGGCCGACAGCGCGGGCAGGTCCGCGATGTCCATGAACGTGTTGATCGCCGCGCGGGCCGCGTCGTCGCTGACCGTCTTGGCCAGCATCTCCGCGAACGCCTCGGCCGGGATCTTCTTGCGTTTATCCAGCACGCCCATCACCGGCTGGACCTGTTCCGCCGGCAGCTTCATCGCAGCCAGCACCGCCGACAGCACGGCGCGGCTGGAGTAGCGGAGCTGCACGTCGGCAGCGCCCAGGCCCAGTTCGCGGAAGGCATCGACGGCGACGTAGAGGCATTCGGCATCGGCGATCTCCGTCTCCTCACCGATGATGTCGATGTTCCACTGGAAGAACTCGCGGAGGCGACCCTTCTGCGGGTTCTCGGCCCGGCAGACGCGCGGCGAGGAGAACCACTTGATCGGGCGGGGCAAGGCGTTGATCTTCGCGTTCACCATGCGGGCCAGCGACGGCGTGATCTCCGGGCGGATGGCCAGCTGCCGCCCGCCGCGATCGGTGAAGCCGAACAACTGCTCGGCGATCTCCGGCCCGCTCTTGGCCGTGAAGAGGTCAAGGTATTCGAAGATCGGTGCGTCGTATTCCTCGAAGCCGTTGCGCAGCGAGACCCGCCGCCATGCATCGGTGATGAAATTCCTCACCCGCATCAGCTCGGGATAGAAGTCACGTGTGCCTTTGACCGCCTGAAAAGCCATGTGTCACTCGATTCTGTGTTGATGTACCCGCCCCACCGCTGCCGATGCGGCGACGGGCGGAGCGAACGCGATTATAGGGCGAGGGAATGCAGGTGACCAGAGGGCATTGGCTCTCATGGACGCGGAAGCATCCTTGTTTGACTTCTAAGGACGGCGGCGTGAAACATTCCCCAGGCGGCTTGCCGTTCGGCGCTGTCAGCTTTTGGCACCGACTGGGAACAGCGCCGAACGGCCAGGCCGCCTTCCCACTCGGTCAGCCCTTGGCCGCCTGCTTCCGCGCACGGATGCGGGCCTGCTCGTACTTGGCCTCGCCGAGGAACTGGCGGGCGTAGGCGTCAATGGCCTCGGGCGTCTTGAACTCGTGCTCGTACTCGAAGTCGCCCTCGTGGGCCTCGCAGTTGTCGTTGGAATACTTGCGGCAGATGAGCGGGCGGTCGTCGTAGATCGCGCACAGGTTGTCGGGGCCGATGTTCTTGCAGGGCACCGGGATGGAGATGTACCAGTCGCCCGTGTCCACGTGCACCGTCACGCCCTGGTGCATGATGTACCAGCGGATGTTCTCAAACTCCTCAAACGTATCGGGCTTGTCGATCTCGAAGGCGAAGTATCGGCAGCACCGCGCATCGCACTTGAAGCACATGTTGGGCACAGGGTTCTCCCGAAAACATTCAGCATACCGGGGGGCGACACGTTTCTCAACGGCAGGAAACGGTAATCAGTAAACAGTAACCCGTAGACGGCTGTAAGTTGCCGTGGATCCTGCAAAATCATGCACCTTCTGTTCCTGCTTACTGTTTACTGGTTCGTGTTCACTGATTACCGTTGTTTGTCAATTGACGCCTCCGAACGGACCGATATAATGACTTCCAACACGGCCCATGCCGGGCACGCAAGAGGATAACGATGCGGACGTTTCAGGACAACCTGACCGGCTCGAAGCTCCCTGAGGGAGTCGCAGCCGGCGTCCGCGCAGGCATTATTGCCGTCGGTGTATCCCGCGTGCCTTAGGGCTGGTTGCGATTCGAACCCTCGCGGCCCTGAGGTTCCTGCTTCAGGGCCTTTTCTTTTATCCATGATTTCGGCCGTCTGCCCCTTTACCGATCACGCGGCGGCGGTCATCATGACGTGATTCGCGGAAGGTGAAACATGAGCGACAACAGCACCAAGAGAATCGAAATCTACGACACCACGTTGCGCGACGGCACGCAGGCGCAGGGCGTGAGCCTCTCGCTGGAGGACAAGCTCCTGATCGCCGAGGCCCTCGACCGCCTGGGCGTCGACTTCATCGAGGGCGGCTACCCGCTGAGTAACCCCAAGGACGAGGCGTTCTTCCAGGAAGTCCGCAAGCGTTCGTTCAAGAACGCCAAGATCGCCGCGTTCGGCATGACCCGCCGCAAGGGCGTTGCCGCCGAGGAAGACGTCGGCATGCGCGCGCTGCTGGGCAGCGAGGCACCCGTCGTGACGATCGTCGGCAAGACCTGGGACCTGCACGTCAACGAGGTGCTCCGCGTGCCGCTGGAGGAGAACCTGGCGATGATCGCCGACTCCATCGGCCTGATGGCCCGCAAGGGCCGCATCGCCATGTATGACGCCGAGCACTTCTTCGACGGACTGCGGGCCAACGGCGACTATGCGATGTCCACGCTCAAGGCCGCCGTCGAGGCGGGCGCCACGCACCTGGTCCTGTGCGACACCAACGGCGGATCGACCCTGGCGCAGATCGCCAAGGGCGTCCGCGCCGTCGTCAAGGCCTTCCCGGCCGTCAAGGTCGGCATCCACTGCCACAACGACTGCGCCCTGGCGGTGGCCAATTCGCTGATGGCCGTCCGTCACGGCGCGATGCAGGTGCAGGGCACGATCAACGGCATCGGCGAGCGATGCGGCAACGCCGACCTCACGGCCGTGATCGCGAACCTGGCGACCAAGTACGGCTACTCGGTGCTGCAGAATAGCACGCTGTCGCGTCTCACCGAGGTCAGCCGCTACGTATACGAGGTGGCGAACCTGAACTTCCAGGACAACCAGCCGTTCGTCGGGGCCTCGGCGTTCGCGCACAAGGGCGGCATGCACGTGCACGCGGTGCAGCGGAACGTGGCGACCTACGAACATATGGACCCCGCCCGCGTGGGCAACGCCCGGCGGATCCTGGTGAGCGAGCTGTCGGGCGTGAGCAACATCGCAGTGACGGCGCCGGCCAAGTTCGGCATCGCCGAGGACAAGGACGCGCAGCGCAAGGTGCTCAACGCCCTGATGAACCTCGAGAACGAGGGCTACCAGTTCGAGGCGGCCGAGGCGAGCTTCGAGGTGCTCATCCGCAAGACGCTGGGCGGCTCGTGGTACCGCCGGCTGTACGACCTCGATCACTACCGCTGCATCATCCTGAGGCAAAATGGCGGCGAGGCGGTCACCGAGGCCACCGTCAAGCTCGTCGTCAACGGCAAGGCGAACCACACGGTGGCCGAGGGCAACGGCCCGGTCGACTCGCTCCGCAGCGCCATCTGCGGCGCCCTGCGCGACGCGCACCCGCAAGTGGACGACCTGCACCTGGCCGACTACAAGGTCCGCGTCGTGAACACCGCCGCCGAGACGGCCGCCAAGGTCCGCGTCGTGATCGATTGGCACGACTCGCGCCAAGGCAAGTACTTCGGCTCCGTCGGCGTGAGCACCAATATCATCGACGCCTCGTGGCTGGCGATCAGCGACGCCATCGAGTTCAAGCTGCTCAACGAGAACGCATAATCGAATCCGGAATGACGGCGGCGGCCCCTGCGGCCGCTGCCGCGATACGAGGTAAGCATGACAACGGAACTGGCCAAGACCTACGATCCCAAGAGCGTCGAGAAGGAAGTTTATGATCGTTGGGACCAGTCGGGGGCGTTCAACGCCGAGCCCGACGGCAACGACAATGCCTTCTGCATCGTCATCCCCCCGCCGAACGTGACGGCCGCCCTGCACCTGGGGCACGCGCTGAACAACACGCTGCAGGACATACTGACGCGCTGGCGGCGGATGCAGCAGTACAACACGCTGTGGATGCCCGGCACCGACCACGCGGGCATCGCCACGCAGACGGTGGTCGAGAAGCGAATCCTCGCCGAGGAAGGCAAGCGCCGCACGGACTTCGCGCGCGAGGAGTTCGTCGAACGAATCCAGGCGTGGAAGGACGACTACGAGGCCCGCATCCTCAACCAGCTCAAACTCATGGGCTGCTCGTGCGATTGGCGCCGCACCCGTTTCACGATGGACGAGATGTGCGCCAAGGCCGTCCGCGCCAACTTCTTCAAGCTCTTCTCCGACGGCCTGATCTACCGCGGCAAGCGCCTCGTCAACTGGGATCCCGCCACGCAGACCGTCCTCGCCGACGACGAAGTCGAGCACGAGGAAATCCGCGGCCACTTCTGGTACCTCCGCTATCCGCTGGTGGATGATCCCCGTAGCACGGGCGTCCCGCCCGTGAGTCCCACGGGCGTCTCGCCTGTGGATGGCTCCGACCTCAGCGTGGCCAAACGCTGTGGCGCGCACCTCCCCCACTGGACCATGGCCGGTGCCGTGCACGCCGTCACGTTCCGCCTTGCCGACACCATCCCTGCTCCCGTGCTGCAGCAATGGACACAGGAGCGGGAAGACATCGTGAAGCGAGCGGCCGCCCAGGGCCGGCCACTGTCCACGTCCGAGCGTACCGAGCTTCACCGCCTGTACTCGGCCCGCATCGAGTCGTTGCTCGACGCCGGCCGCGGCGACTGCTACATGCAGAATCCCCAGGTCGCGGAGATCGTCCAGAACGCCTTGAAGCATTTCGATTGCGATCGCTACGAGTTGCTCGCCTGGGCTGTGATGCCGAATCACGTGCACGTCGTCTTCCGTCCCTTCTCCGGAAACGAGTTGAAGGATATCCTCCACTCCTGGAAGTCCTACACTGCCAAGGAGGCGAACAAAGTCCTTGGCCGTGAAGGGCAGTTCTGGGAAGTCGAGTATTTCGATCATCTCATACGCGATGAGGAAGATTTCAATAACCAGGTCAACTACATCATCGACAACCCGACGAAGGCCGGGCTGAAAGATTGGCCGTGGGTCGGTGTCGCGAAGATGCATGGGCAAGATGCCCATGCGACGCACGGGCGAGACGCCCGTGCTACGATAAGATACGTCACCGTCGCCACCACGAGGCCGGAGACGATGCTGGGCGATACGGCGATCGCGATGAACCCCAACGACCCGCGAGCGAAGTATCTCGTGGGCCGCAAGGTGCGGCTGCCGCTCGTGGGCCGCGAGATCCCGATCATCGCCGACGACCACGTCGTGCTGCCCAACCCCGAGAGCGAGGATGAGAAGGCCCGCTTCTCCACCGGCTTCCTCAAGGTCACGCCCGCGCACGACCCCGAGGACTACGCCATCCGCCAGCGCCATCCCGAGATCGACATGATCAATGTGATGGCGCCCGACGGCACGATCAGCGACAAGCACGGCTGGACGGATGCAGGCCCCGACGCACAGTTCGTCCTGGGCATGGATCGCTTCGAGGCCCGCGAGGCGATCATCGAATGGTTCCGCCAGGAGAAGCTCCTGGAGGACATCCGCGACTACACGCACCAGGTCGGCCACAGCTACCGCAGCCATGTGCCGATTGAGCCGTATCTCAGCGACCAGTGGTACGTCGCGGTGAAGAAGCCCATTCCGGGCCTGGAGAAGGCGATGGCCAACTGCCGCCTCACCGACGGCCAGGTCGAGAAACGCGACGGCGTCATGTGCCTCAAGGGCACCGACGTGCCGGTCGATTCGCTCGCCGGCCTGGCCTTGATGCCTTTGCTCGACGGGCGACTTAAGTTCACGCCCGAGCGTTACGCCAACAACTACCGCACCTGGCTGGAGAACCTCCGCGACTGGCCCATCAGTCGGCAGCTCTGGTGGGGACACCAGATCCCGGTGTGGTCGCAGGACCTGGAACTGCCAGCCGACGTGAAGCCACAACCCTCAGACCGTGGTCCCGACACGCAGGTCTGCGCGGCGCTGGACCGGGCCGTCGGTGGACCTTTCGGCGAAACGACCAAGGCCAAGGGCGGCTACGTTCTTACCGTCCAGGCGCATCCGGAGAAGGAAGGCTGGATCCGGACATACATCTGCACCGAGCCCGGCAGTGAGAAGATTGAAGCGAACATCGAAAAGCACGGCTGGAAGCGCGACACCGACGTCCTGGACACGTGGTTCTCCTCGGCCCTGTGGCCGTTCAGCACGCTGGGCTGGCCGGACGAGACGCCGGAGTTGAAGACTTTCTACCCCGGCGACGTGCTGTGCACGGCCCGCGAGATCATCACGCTGTGGGTCAGCCGCATGGTCATGATGGGCCAGTACTGCCTGGGCGACATCCCCTTCCACGACGTGTTCATCCACGCGATGATCCAGGACGGCGAAGGCCGCAAGATGTCCAAGAGCCTCGGCAACGGCATCGACCCGCTGGACATCATCGACAGCCACGGCGCCGACGCGATGCGCTTCACGCTGGCCAGCATGACCACGCAGACGCAGGACGTCCGCATGCCGGTGGAGAGCATGAAGCTGCCCGACGGCCGCGTGGTGAACTCCAGCCCCAAGATCGACATCGGCCGCAACTTCTGCAACAAGCTGTGGAATGCGTCGCGTTTCGCGATGATGAACCTCACCGGCTGCCCGGCCTGGGGCGAGGTCAAGCCCTCGACCAACCTCGCCGACCGCTGGATCCTCAGCCGCCTGCAGGTCACCATCCGCGACGTGACGGCCGCCCTCGAAGGCTTCCGCTTCAACGAGGTCGCCGACACGCTGTACCACTTCACGTGGGACGACTTCTGCGACTGGTACCTCGAGATCGCCAAGAGCCGCATCAACGCCGGCGAGGCCCAGCCCAAGGCCATCGTCGCCTGGTGCCTGGACGTCATCCTTCGCCTGCTGCACCCGGTGGCGCCCTTCATCACCGAGGCCATCTGGGCCAAGCTCGGGGAGATCGCCCCCGGCCGCGGGCCCGGCGACGAGACGGCCGAGCCCATGCTGGTCCGCGCCCACTGGCCGCGGGCCGACGCCCGGGCCATCGACGCCAAGGCCGAGGCCGACTTCACGCTGCTGCAGGACATCATCCGCCAGGTCCGCAACGTCCGCACGCAGCACAACGTGCCGCCCGGCAAGAAGGTCGACGTGAGCATCGAGTCCACCGGCGAGGCCGCGGCCGCCCTGGCGCTCCTGGCCGAGAGCAGCGGACTCGTGAAGTCCCTGGCGAACCTGGGCGAACTGCAGATATCGTCCGCCCCGATCGCCCCGCCGGCCGATGCGGCCTCCGTCGCCACCGGCGGCCTGAAGCTGTACGTGCTGGGCATCGTGGATCGGGCGGCCGAGCTGACACGCCTGACCAAGCAGCAGCAACTGCTGGAGAAGGGCATCAAGAGCATCGAGGGCAAGCTGGGCAACGAGAAGTTCGTCGCCAACGCCCCGGCCGATGTCGTCGCCAAGGAGCGCACCAAGCTCGAGTCGCTGAAGAGCGACCTGTCGGCCGTGTTGAACTCGCTGGCGGCGCTCAAGTAGGAAAGAGCGCCTGCCGCCGTCGGTGCTTGAACGAAGAAATAAGACGTATCCGGTAGCATGAATATGACTCCTGAAGACAACACGACCCCCAGCCCGGGGGCGGGCCAGCCGCCCCACCGCCGACGCAAGCGGTACGGGGGGACTCACCCCAAGCAGTTCGGCGAGAAGTACAAAGAGCTCGACCCGCAGAAGTATCCGCAGATGCAGGAGCACATCCGCGCCCGCGGCCGCACGCCGGCGGGCACGCACGTGCCGATCATGGTGCGCGAGGTGCTGGCGGCGCTGAAGCCGGCGGCCGGCGAGATCGTCGCCGACTGCACGCTGGGCTACGGCGGGCACGCGGGCGAGTTCATGAAGCGGATCGGCGGCACCGGCCTGCTGGTCGGCTTCGACCTCGACGGCAAGGAAATGGAGCGGACCCGATATCGCCTCCAGCCGCTCGGCGTGCCCATGAATCTGCACCACATGAACTACGCGGGCCTGGGCAAGGCGATCGCCGAGGACGGCCTGGCCGGGTACGACATCATCTTCGCCGACCTGGGCGTTTCCAGCATGCAGGTGGACGACCCCAGCCGCGGCATCAGCTACAAGCACGAGGGCCCGCTGGACATGCGAATGGACAGCCGCATGCCGCGGACCGGCGCCGACCTGCTGGCCGCCCTGTCGCGCGAGGAACTCTCCAAGGCGCTGTGGGAACTGTCCGACGAGCCGGACCACGACCGCATCGCCCAGTTCATCGTGAACCAGCGGCAGGCCGTGCCCATCGAGACCACGAGCCAGCTGACGCGGCTGGTGTTCGCGGCCAAGGGCACGACGGAGAAGGCCTGGAAGAAGCAGGCGGAATACCACGACCTGCACCCGGCCGCCCGGACGTTCCAGGCCTTGCGCATCCTGGTGAATGACGAACTGGGGAGCCTCAAGGCGCTGCTGCGGCAGGCCCCCCACTGCCTCAAGCCCGGGGGGCGGCTGGGCATCATCAGCTTCCACAGCGGCGAGGACCGGCTGGTGAAGAACGCCTTCCGCGACGGCTTCCAGGATGGCACGTGGGCCGCGACGTCGGCCGACGTCATCCGCCCCAGCGGTCAGGAAGTTCGCGACAATCCCCGCAGTTCGTCGGCCAAGTTCCGCTGGGCGATCAAGCCGAAGTGATGACGGGGTGGTGGGCTCGCCAGTCGCCACCGACGGCGTGTTGGCGGCGGCCTAGGAAGGCCGCCACCCCTGCCACGGACCTGAGGGTGGTGGTCTTCCCAGACCGCCGCCCTTTCACGCTTGAATCCGGGAGCAGGGCTTTGGCGGCGGCTCGCCGTTCGGCGCTGTAGAAGCCGCGAGGCGTCACCCACATCTGACAGCGTTGAACGGCAAGCCGCCGCCGAACGAAGTCACATATTAAGTTGACTGCTATTCCCGGTCGCTCTACTTCTTCGGGCTCGCTTCGGGCCTGCCGCCGCCGCGGGCGAGTTCGTTCGCCTGCTTGAGCAGTTCTCGCGTCTCGGGCTCATCCTTCTCCGCCAGCGCCTTCTGGAATGCCTCGATGGCTGCGCGGTAGGTGCGCCGGCTCATGGCGTCGAGGCCATCGGCCTTGAATCGGAGGAAATCAAGCTGCTTCCCAAAGGACGTGTCGTCGTACTCCTTCGCCGCCGTCTTGGCCTGTGTGGCGGCGCTGGCGTAATCCTTCTTGGTCATCAGGCCCAGGATCGCAGTGACCGCGGCGTTGGCATCTTGCTCACGTTGCCGTCGGGCGAGGTCCTTGGCCGCCAGCGGTGTGGGTGAAGGCGTCGCTACCGGAGTCGGCGCGGCCGTGGGCGCAGGGGTGGGTCTCGGCGTCGGCACCGGCGTGGGCACCGGGGTCGGAATGGGCGTGGGCCTGGGCGTCGGCACCGGCGTCGGGGCTGGCGTTGGAACGGGCGTCGGCTTGGGTGTTGGCGCCGGCGTCGGGGCCGGGGTAGGCGCAGGCGTGGGCTTGGGCGTCGGCACTGGTGTTGGAACCGGTGTTGGCGAAGGCGTGGGCCGCGGCGTTGGCGGAGGCGTCGGGGCCGGAGTAGGCGCAGGCGTAGGCTTGGGCGTCGGTACCGGGGTTGGAACCGGTGTTGGCGCAGGCGTGGGCCTCGGCGTCGGCACTGGTGTTGGAACCGGTGTTGGCGAAAGTGTGGGCCGTGGCGTCGGCACCGGTGTTGGAGCCGGCGTCGGAGCGGGCGTGGGCTTGGGCGTCGGCACTGGCGTCGGGGCCGGTGTAGGCGCAGGCGTCGGCCGCGGGGTGGGCGTCAGCGCCGGCGCTGGAGTTGGCGAGGGTGTAGGCCTGGGCGTCGGCGCAGGCGTTGGCGCGGGCGTCGCGGTTGGCGCCGGCGTTGGCGAAGGGGTAGGCCTGGGCGTGGCGGCAACCCTGGGCGTGGGGGCCGCCGTGGGTGTCGGCGTTGGCTTCGCGGTCGGGGCCGGCGTCGGTGTAGCTGCCGGCGTCGGCTTGGCCGTGGGGGCGGCCGTGGCAGCTGGCGTCGCACTGGGCAGCGGCGAACGGATCGGCCCAGCCGAGGGCGATGCCGCGGGCGCTGGCGTGCCTGCCGCTAGGGCGGCCTCGGCCGTCTTGAGGGCCTCCGACAAAGCGGCGGCCGACGGGGTGTCGGCGTATTCCTTTGCCGCACGACGCGCCTCCGACGCGGCCTTCGCGAAATTCCTGCGATTGATCAGCCCGCGGATGTTGGCCAGTTCCGCCTCGGCGTCCTCGTTGTGGCGATTGCCGGCCGCCGACGCGTTCTGGGCCTGCTGGGCCTGTTTGAGGGCCTCGGCGATCTTGGCGCCCGCGGCGGTGTCGGCGTATTCCTTTGCCGCGGCGGTCGCCTTCTCGAGGGCCTGCTTGAACTCCTTGCGGTCCAGAAGCATCTCGATCTCGCGCAGTGCGACGCGGGCGTTTTGTTCATGCTTGGCCCGCTTGGCCTCCTCGTTCATTGTGGCCAGACCGGCCTGCGCGTCCTTCAGCGCCGCAGCAATCGCCGTCGCTTGCGACGTGTCGCCAAATTCCTTGGACGCCGCCTCGGCCGCCGTGACAGCCTTCTCATAATCCTTGCGGGCGAGAAGCACCTTGACGTTGCTCAGCGCCTCCAGTGCCTCCTGCTCGTGCTTGCGCTTCGACGCGCCGGCGGTCTGGTCGGCCTGGCCATCCTGGGCAATCTTCAGATTCGCGGCGATCTCCTTCGCCGCGGCGGTGTCAGCGAAATCCTTGCCGGCCTGCGTCGCGGCCGCGATCGCAGCCGTCCAATCCTTCTTGGCGATCAGGCCCTTGATCGCCGCCAGCGCGTTGGCGGCGTCCTGCTCGTACTTCGCCCGGACCGCGCCCTTCCCTTGCTCGTCCTGGGCAATCTTGATCGTCATCGCGATCTCGGCGGCCGAGGACGTATCCCCGAAGCTCGCACTGGCCGCCTGCGCCGCGGCAAGGGCGCCGGCCCAGTCCTTCTTCGCCAGCAGCGTCTTGATCTGCGCCAGGGCCGCGGCTGCGTCCTGCTCGTGCTGGACCTTCTTGGCTGCGCCGGCTGCCTCGGCCGCCTGCGCGTCCTGCGCGAACTTGAGATTCGAGGCGATGTCCTTGCCGGACGGCGTATCGGCGAAGTCCTTGCTCGCCTGTGTGGCGGCCGCGATGGCCGCGGTCCAGTCCTTCTTCGCGATCAGTTCCTTGATCTTCGCCAGGGCGCCGGCTGCATCTTGATCATGCTTGCTCCGCGCCGCGTTCTTCTCTTGCTCCGCCTGGGCGGTCTTGAGCGACAGCGTGATCTCGGCCGCCGATGGCGTATCACTGAACTTGGTGCTGACGGCCTGCGCCGCGGCGATCGCGCCGGCCCAGTCCTTCTTGGCCAGCAGCGCCTTGATCTGCGCCAGCGTCGCCGCGGCCTCCTGCTCATGCTGGAGCTTCTTGGCCGCCGCCGCATGCTTCGCCTGCTGCTGCTGTTGGGCGGTGGTAACGGCCGAGCCGAACTCTTTGCCGACCGGCATGTCCGCATACTTCGTTGCCGCCGGCTCGGCCATGGCGAGGGCCTTGTCATACTGCGCCTGCGCCAGGAGGGACTTGATCATCGCCAGCAGGTCCTGGGCCTCTTTCTCCCGCGCGGCCCGGGCCAGGTCCAACTCGTGCTGGGCGGCCGTCTGTACCCGCTTCATCTCGGCCAGGGACGGCGTATCGGCATAGTCCCTCACCGCCCACTCGGCCATGGCCACGACGGCGACGTAACGCTTCTCGGTCAGCATCTGCTTCATGGCCGCCAACGCCTTGGCGCCGTCCACCTCGTGCTGCTGCCGCTTGGCGGCGTCAGCGGCGCGGGCGGTCGCAGCCTGCGATTCGGCATCGGAAATAAGCTCTCGAATCCGCCGCGCCGAAGGCGTGTCGTCATATTCACGAGCGCCGGATCGGCCCAGCGTGAGGGCCTTCTCCCAGTCGCCCTTGGCCAGCAAGGCCTTGAGGTTCGCGACGAGCGCCTCGGCTTCCCGCTCATGCCGGCGTTGCTTCTGCTGCATCGCTTCCATGTCGGCGATGCGGGCCCGCTTGGACGTGGTGATAACGATGGTGAACTGGGAGCCCACGCTCGTGTCGCGATATTCGCGTTCGCACTCCCCGGCCATGCGCTCGGCGCGGTCGTAATCCTTCTGGCCGAGCAGGGCCATGATGTTGGCCAGCATCTGCCAGGCGTCGCGTTCGCGGTGGTGGCGGCGGGCCTGCTGCATTCGCTCGGCGTCGCGGAGGGCGGCGAGCTCGCGCTGGGCGATCTCCAGTTGCTCGCCGATGTCCTGGGCGTAGCGCGTGTCGGAGTAATCGCGGACGGCGCGGTGGGCGATGAGGCGGGTGCGTTCATATTCACCGCGGGCGTTGTAGGTGCGGCAGTCGGACAGGATGACGACCGCCTCCTGCTCATGCTGGCGCTGAAGCTCGGCGTCCTGTTGGCGGCGGAGGCGTTCCTGGTTGCGGGCCTCTTCCAGCTCAGCCAGGGCGGCGGCCTCGCGCTGGGCCTGGAGGTGCCGGCGCTCGAGGTACCTCTCCTTTTGCGCCGCGTCCATCTCCAGCACGCGGGCCAGCTCGGCCAGGGCCTGCGGCAGGGCCGCGGCGCTGGGGCAGGCCACGTCGCCCGTCTGCACGATCTCGCCCGTCTTCACGCTCACCAGGCGGGCCGTCAGCACGTACTGCCCCAGGCGGCTGATGGAGCCCACGACGAGGAACTTCACGTCCTTGATGCCCTTGGCGTTGAGCATCGCGGGGTTGTCCACGATCTCGGCGATCGCCAGATCGCGCTCGTGCATGATCGCGGCGATGCGGCTGCGCTCCACGAGCTGGTACTTCTCCTGCGAGAACTTGGTCAGCAGGATTTCGGAGGCGCTTCGGCCGGCATTTGGAATCTCATCCACGCCGGTGGCGGTGAAATCGATGACGCCGATTCGCGGCTTGGTGGTGCGGTCGATCGCGTCTTCCAGCGCCGCCCGCGTGTCGGGGTCTTCCTCTTCCTTCAGGGCGCTGGTGAGCTGCGGCACGGCCGCGGCGAAATCGTTGCGGGCAATGGCGTCGAAGCCTTTGTCGCGGTAGGCGGCGAAGCGTTCATGCCGTGCCCTTCGCTCGGCGTCGTCGGCGCGTTCGCGCTCGGCGGCCTCGCGGGCCTCTTCCTCGCGCTGGGCGGCGAGGCGTTCCTCGGCGGCGGCAACCAGGTCGGGCAGGTCCTTGGCGACGGGGGTGTCGAAGTAGTCCCTGACGGCCTGGCGGGAGAGGGAGGAGGCCTTCTCGTACTCCTTGGCGGCGATCAGACCCTTGATCTCGGCCAGGGCAATTTGGGCGGCCTGCTCGTGCGCCTGGGCCTGCTGGGCGGCGGCGGTCTTGCGCTGCTCCTCGGTCATGGCGGCGGCGGGAACGTTGGCATCGGCTGAAAGGATGGTGACCGGACCGACGGCGTTGCCGTCAGCCGCTTCCGCCGTGATAGAGCCCGAGGGCGAGGCGGCGGGCGAAGCATTCGCAGGCGCCTCCGAAGCGCCCGGCGTGGCGGTCGGCCCAGACGCCATCGGCCCCGCCGCGGGCATCGTCGAGACGGTCCCGCCGGGACCGATGATCCTGGGACCGACCAGCACGACCGCGCTGCCGACGGCTGCCCCGACCAGGATCAAAATGACGCTGCTGATTTTCATAAAGTCACCTTAGTACGAATGACACTTGAAAAGGCTGTTCGATAGGGTTCCAATGCGCAAACGCCCGCACGACATATGTATCCGCTCGCCGCGGCGGAATGTCAACGAAGATAAGACTGAAAGGACGCTCATGATCCTAGATCACCTGGACAACCATCGCCTATATCTGCCGGTTCACAAACTATTCGCCCCGGCGTTTGAGTTTCTGCACCGCACGAACCTGGCCGACCTGCCGGCCGGACGTAACGAAATCGCCGGCGACGGCCTCTACGCCATGGTCGTCCGCGGCGCGGGCAAAGGCCGGAGCGGCACGCGGCTGGAGGCGCACCGCAAGTATATCGACATCCAGTTCTCGCTGGCCGGCGAGGACGAAATTGGCTGGAAGGCAACCAAGGATTGCCTCGCTCGCGCCACCGAATACGATGCGAAGAAGGACATCGAGTTCTTCACCGACGCGTCGCACACGTTTGTACGCGTGCCGCAGGGACATTTTGCGATCTTTTTCCCCGCCGACGGCCACGCCCCCATGGCCACCGACGGCCCCGTGCACAAGGTCGTCGTGAAAATCGCCTGCCAATAAGGAACCCAACATGGTGACCGCATTCATCCTCATCCGTGCCGAACGCAGCCGCATCGCGCGGGCCTCCCAGGAGATCCTCGCCATCAAGGGCATCGCCGAAGTCTACAGCGTGGCCGGCGATTACGACCTGGTGGCCGTTGCCCGCGTGCCCCAGAACGAGGACCTCGCGCGCCTCGTCACCGAGGACATGATCGCTGTCGGCGGCCTGACCTGCACCAACACGCTCATTGCCTTCCGGCAGTTCAGCCGCTTCGACCTCGAGCGGATGTTCAACATCGGCTCGTGAGGAATCCATGAACAGCAAACAACGCGTCCACGCCGCGATCGCCCGCAAGCCCGTCGATCGCGTGCCGCTGGGCTTCTATGCCGTCGATCACGACATCATCGCCAAGGTCATCGGCCGCCCCACCATCGTCCGCAACCAGCTCGGCATGCAGATGGCCCTGTGGGAGGGCCGCCGCGAGGAGATGATCGAGCAGTGGAAGGCCGACCTCACGGACTTCTATCGCAAGATCGACTGCGCCGACATCATCACCTGCCGCGATGCCATGCTCATGCCCCCGCCGGGCACGCTCATCTCGCCGCTGATGCCCCCGCCCCACCCCGATGCCGACCGCGTGCCTCGAAAGACCGGCCCGAACACGTGGGAAGACTCCCACGGCCGCATCTTCCGCGCAATGCCCGAGGCGAACGAGATCAAGTGCGTGTATGATCCCTCGACGGCCGCGGGCGCTGCCGAGCCGGAGTTCACGCCCGAGCAGTTCCCGCCTTTCGACCCCGCCACCGCCTCGCCGCCCGATCCCTCCTGCTTCGCCGTGCTGGACCACATCGTGCAGCAGTTCGGCCGCGACCGCTACATCGCGGGCTTCAACGGGGGCATGGTCGCGGTGACCATGCTGGGCGGCTTCGAATACGGGCTGATGCTGTACTATCTCAACCCCGACGTGATCCATGCCGCCAACCGGCGGATGGTGGGCATGTGCAACTACCTCGACCGGTACTTCATCCGCCCCGGCACCGACGGCACGATCTTCGACCAGGACATGGCCGGGACGAATGCGCCGTTCCTCTCGCCCGACACGTTCCGCGCCGTCTGCCTGCCGTACCTGCAGCAGCGGCTGCAGCACGCCAAGCGACAGGTGCCGCAGGTGGTCATGCACAACTGCGGCTGCAACATCCCGCTGATGGACCAGTTCATCGAGGCGGGCGTGGACTGCTACCAGTCGCTGCAGACGACGGCGGGCATGGACATCGGCATGCTCAGGGGCCGCTTCGGCGACCGCCTCACTTTCTGGGGCGGCGTGCCGCTGGAGATCCTCCAGGCCGGGACGCCGGACGAGGTTCGCGCCGCCGTCCGCACCACGCTGGAACTGGCCGGGAGAGGCGGAGGCATCATCCTGGGCCCCAGCCAGTCCATCGCCGCCGGCACCAAGTACGACAATTTCATGGCCATGATCGATGAGTTCGTCAGACTCAGGGACACCCTCTGATGAAGTACAACGAGGTCAATTGGGACCGCTTGAACGACCGTCACAGCCGCTGGTGGAAAGGCGAGTTGGCCGACCCGCTGCTGATCATCCAGTGCTGGCCGACGGACATCGCCACCGAGCCGCGGCCGGCGACGCACGAGGCCGTCAAGCGGTGGTTCATGGACCCCGCGATCCGCATGCAGCGCGAGATGACGCTGGCGACGCACAGCCATTACTTCGGCGACGGCTACCCGACGATCGACATCGGGCGGATCAACATCGGCCAGGCCGCCTTCTACGGCTGCCCGACGAACTTCACGCAGCACACGATCTGGGTCGAGCCGGTCCTGGACGACTGGGCCGGCTGGCAGGACAAGATCCAGTTCGACGAGAACAACGAGCTCTGGCAGCTGACCGTGAAGCAGGCGAAGCTCGCGGTGGAGATCGCCCGGGGCGAGGTCGCTATCACGCAGCTCGGCGGCTCCGACGGCCCGCTGGACAACCTCTCCACCGTCCGCGGCAGCGAGCGTGCCCTGTGGGACGTGATGGAATGCCCCGACCGCGTGCTGGAACTGGAGCGGCGATTCCTGGCCGACTTCCAGCGGTACTACTTCACGCTGTATGACCTCATCAAGAACAACCGCCGCGGCGTGGGCCTGTGGTCGCGCATCCTCATGACCGACGGGCCCGCGCACAGCCAGCAGAGCGACTTCTCGTGCATGATCTCGCCGGACCTCTACCGCCGGCTGGGGCAGTGGTACCTCCGCGAGCAGGCCAAGCTGTTCAAGAATATCCACTATCATCTCGACGGCTCCAACGCGGTGCAGCACCTGCCCATGCTGTACGAGATGCCCGAGGTCGACTGCATCCAGTACATCTACCAGGTGCCCGAGGGCAAGAGCCTCACCGACGTGATCCCCACGCTGAAAGAGATCCTCGCCGCGGGCAAGCGGGCCGAGGTGTACGTGCATGACATCAACACGATCGCGCCCGTGCTCGAGCAGGTGCCGCACAAGGGCCTCAAGCTCAATATCTTCGTCGGCGGCCAGCAGGCGGGCGAGGATGTCGTCGCGCGCATCCGCTCGCTGGGCCTGGCGGTGGAGTCGTGAACGAGGAGCACTGGGGCATCGTCTTCGGCCTGCTGGCGGCGACGTGCCAGTCGCTGTCGTACGTGTTCTCTCGCCTGTTCGTCATCCGCCGCCACAACGCGGTGATGCAACTGCTGGTGATGGCCCACGTGCTGATGGGGGCCGTGTCGCTGGCGGCGTTGCCCTTTCTGTGGCCCGCCCACCTGCCGCCGGTGAGCGAGTTCGGCTGGACGCTGGTGTGGGTGTCGCTGTTCTACCTGCTGGGGCAGTTGGGCCTGTTCATCGCCTTGAGATTCACCGACGCCTCGCGGACCGCGCCCCTGCTGGGGCTCAAGATCGCCATCCTGGCCGGCATTGCCACTTGCTTCCTCCACCAGCACTTGGGCGCCTGGCAGTGGGTCGCCGTGGCCATGAGCGTGGCCGCCGCCTTCATGCTGAACTACTCCGGCACGCGGATGCCGCTGCGAGCGGTGGCGGCCATCCTATTCGCGTGCGTGGCGTACTCGATCTCGGACCTGAACATCAAGGCACTGGTCCACCATTTTCAGGACCTGGGGGCGACGCACGCGGTGCTGCTGAGCGTGTGCCTCAGCTACATCCTGTGCGGACTGGTGGGCGTGGTCATCATCCCCTTCGCCGGCAAGAGCCACGCGGCCGACTGGAAGTGGGCCGCCCCGTTCGCCGCGGCCTGGCTGACGGCGATGGTCTTCCTCTTCGCCTGCTTCGGTCAGATCGGCGTGGTGTACGGCAACATCATTCAGTCGACGCGAGGGCTGCTGTCCATCGTCCTGGGCGCCCACATCGCCAGCCTCGGCATGGAGCACCTTGAGAAGCGTGTCGCCGGCCACATCTTCCTCAAACGCATCGCCGCCGCGGCGTTGATGACCGGCGCGATCGCGATCTACCAGTTGTCGAAATAACCGCCCCGCCATCCGGGCGGCGGACTGGGAAGGCCGCCACCCGCGGCCACCCCCGACAAAAAACCAAGCCGCTCGGACCCTTGAGTGGTCCGGGCGGCTTGTCACCGACCGATGCATGCTTCCAAGTCTTCGTCTTGTCCGCTTCTCTGAGTCGGCTGTCTGATTCTACGCAGCGACCAAGTGTCCAGTTGAGCTGATCGCTGCTCGGTGTCTGTCGATGGGTGGCAGCCTTTCCAGGCCGCCGCCAAGAACGTTGTCAGAAGCGGCGCGGGGGAAGACCGACCCACCCAGTGGGCCGGCTTTCGCAGAGACGCACCGAACGGACGGAGCGTCTCCTCTTTTCTCTTCACCGGCTACCGGCCAATGACTACCGATCACCATCTTCTCAGTCGTCGATCTCTTCGGGCGGCAGTTCGGGCAGGTTAAGGTAGTACGCCTCCTGCACGCCCTCCTGCTGGCGGATCTGGTCCATGACCTTGGCCGCGGGCGCCTGGTCAAGGTTGATGCCCACCACGGCCAGCCCGCTCTTCTTCTTGCGGCTGAACGTCATGTCGGCGATGTTGATGCTGTTGGTGCCGAACACCGTGCCGTAGCGGCCCAGCACGCCCGGCCGGTCGTCGTTCAGGATCACCACTACGTGCCCCTCGGGCTTGAGCTCGAGGTGATAGCCGTCGATGGCGATGATGCGGGGGAAGCGGTTGCCGAAGATCGTGCCCACGGCCGAGCGCTTGCCGCCCTCGGTCGTGACGGTCACCTCCATCAGGTTGGCGAACTCCTTCACCTTCGCCGACGTCACCTGCTGGATCTCCACGCCGCGCTGCTTGGCCAGCACCGGGGCGTTGATCACGTTCACCGGCTGATCCATGTGACGCTGCATCAGGCCCACCATCAGGTACGTCGTGATGGGGCCGACGTTCATGTCGGCGATCGCGCCGCGGTAGATGATCTCCGCCTTGGTGACCGCCCCGGTCGTGACCGAGGCCAGGATCGTTCCCATCCGCATTGCCAGCTCGGTGTAAGGCCGCAGCATGGCCGGCAGGGCCTTGTCGAAGCCCGGGGCGTTGACGGCGTTGCGAACCTCGCCGCCGCGCAGGGCCTCCACCAGTTGCTCGGCCGCCTCCAGGGCGACCTGCTCCTGGGCCTCTTCGGTGCTGGCGCCCAGGTGAGGCACGGCCAGCACGTTGGGGTGCTGAATGAGGGCCTTCTCCGACTCGTTGTCGGGCGGTTCCTTGAGGAACACGTCCATGGCTGCGCCCGCGATCCGCTTCTCGTTGAGGGCCTTGAGCATCTCATCGACGTCGATGATGCCGCCACGGGCCGCGTTGACCAGGCGCACCGAGGGCTTCATGACGGCGATCTGCTCCTTGCCGATCATGCTGGTGGTCTCGGCGCTCTTGGGCGTGTGCACGGTGATGTAGTCCGACCGCTTGCACAGTTCCAGCAGGTCCTTGACGATCTCGATGTGGCCCTCGGGCTGGCCCGCGAAATACGGGTCGTAGCCCAGCACGCGCATCTCGAACGCCTCGGCCCGCTTGGCCACGGCCTTGCCGATGCGGCCCATGCCGATGACGCCCAGCGTCTTGCCGGCAAGCTGCGTGCCTTCGAAGCTCTTGCGGTCCCACTGGCCGCCCTTGAGGCTGGCGTTGGCCGGCGCGATCTTCCGCGACAGGGCCAGCATCAGCGAGAACGCCAGTTCCGCCGTCGACAGTGTGTTGCCGCCGGGCGTGTTCATCACAATCACGCCCTTGGCCGTCGCCACCGGCACGTCGACGTTATCCACGCCCACGCCCGCACGCGCGATGCCCTTGAGGCGGCCGGGATTCGCCAGCACCTCGGCCGTGATCTTCACGCCCGAGCGGATGATCATGCCGTCGTATTCGCCGACGATCTTCGCCAGTTCCGCCGGGGTCAGGCCCGGCTTGGAGTCCATCTCCACGTCACTCTGCTGCTTGAGCCAGTCCAAGCCCACCTTGCTGAGCTTGTCGGCGATGAGGATCTTTATCTTGTTTGCCATGTTATGCCCACTCCTTGATCAGCTTGGCCGCGACAGCCACGCCCTTGCCGGCCTCGATGCTCTTGACGCCGCAATCGATCAGGGCATATTCCACCGCCGCCACCAGACCGATCGTGTCGATCGGGTCCACGTAGCCCATGTGGCTGGCGCGGAACATCTTGCCTTCCAGCGTATCCTGGCCGCCGGCGACGGAGCAGCCCCATTTGTCGCGCAGCACCTTGTTGCGGAACTTCTTGTCCTCGACGCCCTCGGGATACATGATGCCCGTGACGCTGTCAGAGGGCTGCTTGCTGTACACGGCCAGGCCCTGGGCCTTCATCGCCTCGCGGAAGGCCTTGGCCAGCAGCGCGGTGCGGCTCCAGACCTTCTCGATGCCGATCTTGTGGATCATGTCCAGCGACACCTGCAACCCGCGCATCAGGCTGATGCCCGGGGTGTAGGGAACGTCGCTGTCGGCGAGGGACTTCCGGTACGCCTTGAGGTTGAGATAGACGGACGGGGCCGGGATCTTCTCGATCGCCGCCCACGCCTTGGCGCTGACGGAGACGAACGCCAGGCCCGGGGGCAGCATGAACGCCTTCTGGCTGCCGGAGGCGACGATGTCCACGCCCCACTCATCGACCTTCAGCGGCAGCGTGCCGGCCGAGGTGATGCAGTCGGCCAGCAGGATCGCGTCGGTCTTGGCCACTTCCCGGGCGATGCCTTCGAGGTCGCACGCGGTGGCCGTGGAGGTCTCGCTGTGGACGACGATCACCGCGCCGTACTGGCCGCTGGCGAGCTTGGCCTTGACCTGGTCAGGCGTGATGGCCGTGCCCCAGTCCACCTTCAATTCGTTCACCTGCATGCCGTACGTCTTGCACACCTTCACCCAACGTTCGGCGAACTTGCCGCCCTGGGCGACCAGGACCTTCTTGTCCCGCGGGACGGCGCACGAAATGGCAGCCTCCATCCCGGCCGTGCCGCTGCCGGCGATGGTCAGCACGTCATTCTTGGTCATCAGCAGCTTCTTGAGCCCATCGTTGATGGCCGCGAACATCTCCTTGAACCGCGTCGTGCGGTGATGGAAGATGGGCTTGGCCATCTCGATAAGGACTTCGGGCGGGACGTCGGTCGGACCGGGGGTGAAAAGCCTCTGCTTGATCATTGGGAAACTCCCACGAACAGGGTTAAGCAACAGGTACAAGCTGGCGAATCCACGGCCCCTTGCCGCGACCGCCTCCTGCCGCATTATTCATTTTTTCCGCGTCCTGGCCGGTGCAGATCCCCATGGCCGGGAGACGACGGTGCATTAAACATATGCCACCTTCGCTCCGCCGTCAACAGGAATCCATCGCCCTCGCCCCGGTGAGCGACCGTTTTTTCTGGCACAGGAAAATCGTCGCTCACGGCGTGGAGGTTTCCTCCAGGGCAAACGCATTCTCGTAGCACGGGCGTCTCGCCCGTGGAAAGTCCTAAAGCCAGCAACGCCGAGACGGTCCTGCGACGCATGGGTGAGACGCCAAACAAAGAATGCGATGGCCCTGAGGTTTCCGCGCTGTTGATTGACTTCGCGCGGATGTGGGTGTAGAAGATTCCGATTGCGCCGGGGCGGGCGGGCATTGGGCGCGAACGGCCGATGTTCTTCTAGCGTCTTGGAGACCAGGATGGACCAGCTTCTGGGCAGTCGCCGCAAGAGTCCTTGGGCTTTGTACAGCTTCATCCTCGTGGGCCTGATCGCGGTCTTTGCGATCCACAACACGAGCCTCCTCCGCGCCGAGCCCGCCTCCGCGCCGGCGACCATGCCGGCGGCGATGCCGGCCGCGGCAGCCTCCCAGCCAGCCA
Organism: uncultured Planctomycetaceae bacterium; assembly: GCA_964616985.1. Taxonomy (GTDB): domain Bacteria; phylum Planctomycetota; class Phycisphaerae; order SM23-33; family SM23-33; genus CAZTVF01. The sequence continues at coordinate 46,332 of CAZTVF010000006.1, read as the reverse complement.
CCATGGCCGCCGAGGCCACCACCGCGCCTGCCTCCCAGCCCACAACGAGCGCGAGCAGTCAGCCCACCACAGGCCCCACCAGCCAGCCCGCGCCGGCGGCGGTAAGCATCACGATCAACAAGGTGGGCGCGCCCAGCCTGCGATCGGTGGACATCCCCATCATCATCCGCACGCAGGTGAAGAACATCCACCGCGTGGAGATCGACCTCGTCTTCGACGCCAACGTCATCCAGCCCAAGGAACTGCTGCCCCTCCGCAAGCGAGAGACCGCTTCGGGTGGCTCCTTCACCGGCGATTCCAGCGAGCGCGGCCACTGGCGCCTCACCTACATCCGCAACAAACCCGTCGAGAGCAACATGCTCTTGCTGACGGCGAAGTTCGACGTACCCGTCCGCATCTGGTCGCCCTTCGGCGACGCCAAGACCGACATCACGGCCGCCACCGTTCTCGTGCTCGACAGCAATACGCCCGCACAGGAACTGACGACCTCGACGACCCACGGCGGCGTGACCGTCACCTTCCCCACGGACATCTTCGTGCTGGGGGCGATTTTGATCGCCCTGGTCGTCGTTGCGATCATCCGGACGCCCGCACTGAAACGGTTCGTTCGGCAGGACAAGATATTCAGTTGCGGCCCGCTGCTCTACTCGCCGCGGGGCCTGCTGGCGGTCTTCGCCTGGCTGCTGTGGGGCGACTTCTGCTTCAAGCTGATGGAAACGGTCGTGCCCACGATCGTGCCGCTGAAGCTGCGCAGCCTGGAATCGTCCAACACGCTGATCAGCGTGCTGATGACCAGCCTGCCGGCCATCTTCAACACCTTCATCACCCCCGGCATCAGCATGTGGAGCGACCGCGTCCGCACCCGCTGGGGCCGGCGCCTGCCCTTCATCATCACCACCATGCCGTTCCTGACGGCATCGCTGATCCTGATCGCCTTCAACGACGATATCGCCGAGTGGGTCAGCGCTGCCTTCATGTCCGACACCGACATCGATCAGGCCAAGGCCACCATCTGGCTGCTGGCGATCTTCGTCGGCGTCTTCGACCTGTTCAACATGTTCGTGAACACGGTCTATTGGTACCTGTTCAACGACGTGGTGCCCGAGGAGTTGATGGGCCAGTTCATGTCATGGTTCACGCTGGTCCAGACGATCGCCGGCATGCTCTACAGCCTGCTGCTCCTGCAGTACTCGCTGAGCCACATGAAGGAAATCTACATCGGGGCGGCGATCATCTACTTCGTCGGCTTCGGCATCATGTGCTTCCGCGTCAAGGAGCGGCCTTACCCGCCGATTGTGGATCATACGAAGCGCCCCAACTTCCTGGCCGAGATGTGGCAGAACATTGCCATCTTCTTCAAGTCGAGTTTCTCGGTGCCGCTGTACCGCTACTGGATCGTCGAGAACTCCGTCCCCTGCCTGGCGGCCTTCGGCACGTTCGGCATGTTCCTCAGCATGTCGATGGGCCTAAACCTCGGCAACATCGGTCTGCTGGGCGCGATCGGTTCGTTCTTCAGCGCCATCTGCCTCATGTTCATCGGCAAGTACGTCGACCGCTGGAACCCCGTGCGCGTGCAGGTGTACCTGGCCGCCAACGGCGCGTTCTTCTGCCTGGGCGGTTGGATCTGGCTGTGCATCGACAAGCCCGACCCGACGATGTACATCTGGCTGGCGGGCATTCATGGGGCGCTGTTCTCGCCGCTGATCGGCACCTTCGCCGGCGTGTCCGGCCTGCCGCGACTGTTCAAGTTGCTGCCTCGTGAGAAGTTCGGCCAGTACAACGGCTCGATGTGCTTCGTCCGCGCCCTGGTGATCTTTGTCGGCGGCTATGCCGCGGGAGCCTATCTGGATCTATTGAAGGTGGTTCTGCCCCCGCACCCCAACGATCCTAATTATGTCTACCGATACATGTTCCTTTTCTCCGCCGTCACCACCATCATCGGGTTCTACTGCCACTACAAGGTCTACCGCGGGTGGAAACGCCTGGGCGGCGACGTGTCATACGAGCCCCCGATCAAGTCCTTCCGCTACCGCGACTTGCTGCCCCAGCCGCACGACAAGGGCGAGGTGCACTGGGCCCTGGTGTGGATCGTCGGCATCAGCTTTGGCGGTGGAATCCTAGCCACCATCGCCTGGATCGTCTTCTACACGCGATGGGAGTACAACCCCTACAACGCGACCATCTTTGCCATCGCCGGCGGCATCAGCATCGTGCTGTTCCTGGCGTATATCCGCTTCATCAAGTTCATGGAGCGGCCATAGGCGTTCAGCCTGAAAGGCTGGCATTCGGTAGCCCAGGGCGAGCGCATGCGCCCTGGGTTCGCCCATAGCCGACACAGCGCATCTGTAGGGTGGCAGGTCCGCCCCAGGCGCGACTCGCCGTGGCGAGCTTGTCCACCATTCGCCCTGGGCAAAACCAGAAGGAGCCGGGCGGCTGAAGATGCATATACGAGCGGTTGGGCACCGCCATCACAGTGCGGATAGAGGGCATCGATGGTGGGCTGGCCAGCCCACGCTACGAAGAAGAAGGGATTCAGACCCCCGGCTGGTCGAGGCCCTGGCAGATTGCACAGAGGCGTTGGCGGGAGAGCTCAATCGAGTATTTCTGCAACGAGCCCGCGCTACTCCGCGGGCGGTCCAGGAGCTTGAGGCCGGCGGCGGAGGCCGAGCGCGGAACGTCGGGCTCGGTGAGGATCACGTCGGCGCCCTGCGTCACCTCAGCGATATCGGGCGTTGCCGCCGCGGCAACCGGCAGGCCGGCGGCGATGGCCGCCAGCAGGTGATACACGCCGCAGTCGCGGACGTGAAAGAAGACCGCCGCGTCGGCGGCAGCAAGGCAATCCGCCAGCCCTAACCTTTGCCCCGTCATGAAGATCTCGCCCTCGTAACCAGTCGAGCTCGCGAAGAACTCGCTCCGCCGCCGGGCTGGGCCGTCGCCGGGCATCAGCAGCCGAACGTGCGGTACGATTTGGCGAAGCACCGCGTGAACCCAAGGCCCATAGATGTGGCCGGAGTCTTCGGTCATCTCATCAGGGCAGACGAGCAGGAAGTCGCCCTCGGCCAGGCCCAGGGCCGTTCGCACGGCCGGCCGGCGCTGGGGCAGGTCATCGAACGTTGCCACCGGCGGCGGCAGCACGGCCACGCCTTCGGCCGCCGCCCCGCCGCGATGCAGGGCCTGCGCCGCCGATGCCGTCGGCACCGTCGCAACGCAGATCTGCCGGTTCACCAGGTCAACCACCGCGGCCTGTTCCGCCGCCCGCGCTGGGCAGGCCGGAAGCGAGTACAGCATCGGCAGGTTGCGGTTGAGGGCCACGACCTCGGCCGCGGCGGCCGCATCGGCCGACCACGCGTGCAGCCGCGCAGCCTGCGGTGCGTGGTCGCTCATGCGCCATCCGCCCAGTCGCCGCGAGCCCAGCGGCAGGTGTACCGAGGCGTCGACCCGGACGAGGCATTCGGCCGGCGGCGGGCCAACCGAGACGACCACATCGGCCGCCCCGCGCAGCAGCGACAACTGGGCGAGCATATCCGCTGGAGTCCGGGCATCGATCAAATGAAGTGCAACGCTCATGGCCGCGATGATATGCGAACGCCCCCCGATGGGCAAGCGCCGCAAGGCTGGCATGGTCACTTCAGTGACCCATGAACGCGGATGATCCACAGAGCCTCGACCGCCGCCGATCCGATCGGTGCAGCCCTTCGCACCCCCAAACGAGTTTGGGGGTGGGACCGGTTTGACTTAATGGGATCGCTACCGTGCGTTGACCGCGGCGTGACTGTGGTGTTTTGCGGGGTGCATGGCGCCGTTGTAGTGCGGTTCGGACCGGGCGTGATGAGCGGCCTGGCGGCGGCGATCCTTGGCCAGGCGTGCGCCCTGGGGCTGCGGGGCGGCCATCGCCTGCGCCAGCAGCATCAGGTCGTTGTAATGCGTGCAGTAGCCGTGGCTCATTTGCGATCTGGGTTCCAGCCCGGCTGCACAGGCAGTCCTGGAATTGAGGCAGCATCCCTTGCACTTGCCGACCGGACGACGAGCGTCATGATGCTTCATCGAGGTAACTCCCTTGGCAGCGGCTTGAGCTTGCATGGCTCCGCTTGCCTAGCGACATTATAGTAAGATACAAACGGCAAGAGGCAAACAGCCGGAAGGAATGCCATGGCCGAACTGAAACGCACGACGCTGGCGATCGAGGACGACCTGCTGACGAAGTTCGACGGCTGGATGGCCGCCCACGGCTACACCAACCGCTCCGAGGCCGTGCGGGACCTCATGCGGGCCGCCCTGATCGAAGAGGAGTGGAAGAAGCCCAAGGCCGTCGTGGTGGCGGCCCTGACGGTGATCTATGACCACGAGCACCACTCGCTCACGCAGTCGATGACGCAGCTTCAGCACGAGGACCACCACGCCGTGCTGTGCAGCCAGCACGTGCACCTCGACCACCACCGCTGCCTCGAGTGCATCCTGCTGCGGGGCACGACCGAGCAACTCCGCCGCCTCGCCGACGCGATCATCTCCGCCCGCGGCGTGCGGGCCGGCAAGCTGACGGTGATGAGTGCGAATGTGTGAGCGCCCGGCGGAGACGAGGGGTGTTGGTTCGCAGATCGGTGACGCGGCGGGTTCCGTTAGCTCGCTAACTGGTTGACTCGTTAACTAGGGCGGACGCGCTGGCGGCGGCTTGCCGTTCGGCGCTGTAGAAGCCCAAGGCGTCACCGAGATCTGACAGCGCCGAACGGACAAGCCCCTTGCGAAGCTCACGTCGCCAAACAACCAGACCGTCGCTGCCCGCGATGAGAAACAGCGCCGAACGGACAAGCCGCCGTCAACATCACGTCGCCGCCTTGAACAACCAATCCATCACGCGCGCCGCCGTTAACATCACGTCGTCGTCTTCAACAACCAACGAGTTAACCAGTTAACCAGTTAACCAGCTAACGAGTCAATTACTCCCGGCCTTCTCAGTGGTCCAGCTCCATCAGCCGCTTGCGGTAATACATGTAATTCTCGAGCGAGACGTTGTCGGGCACGCCGTGGTCGCAGGTGGGCACGAAGCCGCCGCGTTTGACCATGAAGGGAATGATGCGGTTGAGGTGCTCGTCGATGGCCTCTTTGCCGGCGGCCATCACGCGCTTGTCGATGCCGCCCAGGATCACCAGGTTGGGGTATTTCTTGGCGATCTCGACCACGTCGTTGCCGGCGGCGACCTCAAAGGGCGTCATCACGTCCAGGCCGATGCTGGAATACAGGCCCAGGGCCTCGTCGCAGTTGCCGTCGGTGTCGACCTGGAAGTACAGGCCCTTGTGCTTCTGGCGGCTGCGGATGTTGTCCTGCAGCTGCTCGTAGTACGGGAAGATGAACTCGCGGACCATGTCCGGGCTGATCAGCAGGCCATGGTTGTAGCAGATGTCCTCGGCGAGGTAGAGGATGTCGATCTCCACGTGCGGCTGGATGCGAGCGGCCACCGCGTCGGCGAGTTCCAGCCACGACTGCATCATCTTGTGGATCAGGCCGGGGTTGTCGACGAACATGTAGCACACTTCCTCCGGGCCCATCATCGCCCGCAGGTACATGTAGCCGCCCACGCAGGTCAGCACGATCATCGTGCCTTGCTTGTCGGCCGCCTGCATTCGGGCGATGGTCTCGGGGAATTTGTCCCAGCGGCCCGGCGCGTCGACGCTCATCCGCGGGCCGACGTCCTCGGCCCAGTCCCGGTCGCTGGCGACGGCGTGCTTGAGGTAGGTCGGCATGAAGCCGTGGCGCCGGCCCTTGAAGACCTTCACCGTCCGCCCCGCCCAGTCCTGGACGATCTCGTAGTCCTCGCCCGTCTCGAGCACCTTGGTCTCGAACGGCGGCACGAGCTGCGGCTCGCACCAGCCGAGGTGGCCGATGCCGATGTCACCGGGTTCGTCGAACCCGAAGTACTTGTTGAAGTCCGCGTCGGCGGGCAGCCCCTCGGTCTTCCACCGCTCGATGGCCTCGCTCCAGATGTAGAACTCGCGGCGGAATAGGTGATCGACCGGCTCGAACTTATACGTCGCGCGCAACCGCTGGGCAGAATTCATGCGATATCTCCTGAAATCGGCCCGCCAGTATGACGGCCCGCGCTTGGCGCGCCAAGATCAGAAGCGGCGGCCCGGCCGTTTTCCGCTCGTCGCGCCGGTGTTGACCTCTCCCCCCGCGGGGCGTACGATAATGCTCACAATTCACAGGGAAAGGCGCCAAGGATGGCAAAGAAGATGAAGAAGTCCCCGGCCAAGACCCCCGTCAAGGCCCCCGCCGCGTCCTCGAAGAAGGCGGCCAAGCCAGCCAAGCCCGCGGCCAAGGACGAGCCGAAGAAGAAGGCGGCGAATCCGCCGGCGACCGCACCTGCCGGGCCTGCCGAGGCGCAGGCGTCATCGACGGCCCCTGCCGCACCGGTGGAGGCGGCGGCGGTGAAACCCAAGAAGTCGTACGCCACGGCGGAGTCGATGGCCAAGGCGCAGCGGTCGATCTCCGTCAGCGAGTTCTTCGCCAAGAACCGCCACCTCCTGGGATTCGACAATCCCCGCAAGGCCTTGCTGACGACGGTGAAGGAAGCGGTGGACAACTCACTCGACGCCTGCGAGGAGGCGGGCATCCACCCGGTGGTCGAGATCTGGATCGAGCCGCTTTCCGAGACGCACTTCCGCGTCACCGTGCAGGACAACGGCCCGGGCATCGTCCGCCAGCAGGTGCCGCACATCTTCGGCCGCCTGCTCTACGGCAGCAAGTTCCACCGCCTGCGTATGAGTCGCGGGCAGCAAGGCATCGGCATCTCTGCCGCGGGCATGTACGGCCTGCTGACGACGGGCCAGCCGGTGAAGATCACGTCGCGCACGAGCCCCAAGGGCCCAGCCCTGTACTGCGAGCTGCAGATCGACACGCGGCAGAACAAGCCCGACATCATCCGTGAGGCGAAGGTCGAATGGGACGTGCCCCACGGCACGAAGGTCGCCATCGAGCTGGAGGCCAAGTACCAGAAAGGCCGCCAGAGCGTGGACGACTACCTCGAGCAGACCGCGGTGGCCAACCCGCACGTGACGCTGGTGTATCACTCGCCCGACGGTCGCACAGACCGCTACGAGGCGACGGCCCCGCACCTGCCGCCGATCGCCAAGGAGATCATGCCCCACCCGCAGGGCGTGGAGCTGGGCTTCCTCATCAAGATGATGCAGGACACCCGCGCCCGCACCGTGCAGAAGTTCCTCACGTCGGAATTCTCGCGCGTCTCGCCGCGCGTGGCCAAGGAGATTCTCGACAAGGCCGCCGTTGCCGCCGACGACAAGCCCAGCCGCGTCAGCGGCGAAGGAGTCAAGGCGATCTACCAGGCGATCCAGCAGACGAAGATCATGGCCCCTGCCACCGACTGCGTCGTGCCCGTCGGCGAGGAACAACTGCTCGCCGGGCTCAAGCAGGTGGTCAAGGCCGAGTACTACGCCGCCGCCTCGCGCAGTCCGGCGGTGTACCGCGGCAACCCCTTCCTCATCGAGGCGGCGGTGGCGTACGGCAAGGCGCCGCAGGAGGCGCCCGCCCCGGCCATCGGCGCCGCCGAGGCCGCCGACGAAAACGGCGAGGGCGCTGCCCAGGCCCCCGCCGCAGCCGCCGAGCCCGAGGAAGAGGAGGAGGCGCTGGCCAAGCTCATCCGCTTCGCCAACCCCGTGCCGCTTCTGTGCCAGCAGAGCGCGTGCGCGATCTACAAGGCCGTGGTCGGGATGAACTGGAAACTCTACGGCCTGCCGCAGAGCCGCGGCGCCCTGCCCGCGGGCGACCTGACCATCGTCGTGCACATGGCCTCGGTGTGGGTGCCCTTCACCAGCGAATCCAAGGAGGCGATCGCCTCCTATCCCGAGATCCTCAAGGAGCTGCGCCTCGCCCTGCAGGAGTGCGGCCGCCAGCTCGGTTCACACATCCGCCGGGCGGTCCGCATGAACCAGGAGATGAAGAAGCGCGGGTACATCGAGAAGTACATCCCGGCCATCGGCGAGGCGCTGCGCGATATTCTCGAACTCAACGATCGCGACGTCGCCAAGGTCTGCAATAATCTCAAGCACGTGCTGGAGCGGACGAGGAAGTTTTAATTCTTTCGCGCGGCATGCCAGCGGGCCCGCCAAGCATTATCGAGCCAACAAATGATTCCCTTTGCCGAGTTCAAGTCGAACGTATTGCGATTCATGGACCGCTGCGGCGTCTCAGACGGCATTGCCGACGAGGCCGCGTGGGAGCAGGCGGGCGAGAGCTCGATCTGGAGCCCCCGCTCGCAGCAGCTTGTGAAGCCCCCGGCCCAGCGGCGGGTGGCGACGCTCACTCTGCAGGAGCGCATCGCGCGCAACGACTGGGCCTTCGCCTCCACCCCCGGCGGCGGCGAGAGCATCGAGGCGGGCCACTCGGCCATCGAGACGCTGCACCTGCTGGGCGAACTGCCGCGGCTGCCGCAGGCCAGCCGGCAGGCGTGGGCCGACGGCCTCAACCGGCACCAGGACGCCCGGACCGGGTACTACCTCGGCCCCTATGTGCCGCCGCGCGAGCACCACTCCTGGCGCGATGCCCGAGCGTGCTCGCATCCATGGGATCACATGCATGATCACCTCGTGTCGTGCCTGTGCCCCACGCTGATGCTCCTGGGCGGGCGGTCGCCCCACCCGCTGTCGCAGGGGAGCATGACCGGCCGATTCCTCGACCGGGCGTACCTGGAGCACTACCTGCGCGGCCGCGACTGGAACGACTACCAGGGCGACGGGAACTACCGCCGCCACAACCCGTGGTGGATGGGGAACGAGTTCTGGTATCCCACCTGCATCCTCTGGCAGATCGTCACGTGGGAAGCGGGCACGCACGCGGCCCGCGAGGCGCGGCGCCTGCTCGACGAGGTGTGGTACGCGTGGCACGACCGTAATTTCGGCGTCAACGGGTACTGGTACGGCGACCTGAACGGCGACCCCGCGCTGCTTTGGCGTGGCCGCTTCCCGGCCGGCCAGATCCCGCGTAAGTGGGAGACGGCCGACGAACTGCACTGGTCGGGGATGGCCATCATGGGCGCCGCCCATCAGCTGTGGTTCTACGACTTCGACGGGCACCCGATCCCCGACCCCGTCCGCCGCACGCAGACCGACGCGGTGCTCGCCCTGCAGAACCGCTGCAACCACCACTTCGGCCTGGGCGACGTGGACAACCCGCGCGGCTGGTCCAACAACTGCACCGACGTGGACTGCATGACCATCGTGGCCATGAACTACCACCGGCAGGACTATCGCCGCGACGACATCGCCGCCGCCCTCGCCCGCGCGATGCGGGCCATCCTGACCGACAAGCTCAACGCCGACGGCGTGCTGCAGTCGGTGCCGCGGGCCGGCTTCGCACACAACTTCAACTCCTGGCCGACCTACTCGCCCGCCGACCAGGGCAATCTCCTCGACCAGTCCTTCTACCTTTGGGCGGTCGTGGCCGCGTGCTCCGTCGTCCGCCAGACCGACGAGCCCTGGCTTCAGACGTGGCTGGACCACCCCTGGCCGCAGGTGCCCTCGCACTGGCTGTGGACGCCGCCGAAGAGAAACGTTTGACTCGAGGGTGGCGGCCCCGCGGGTGGCGGCCTTCCCAGGCCGCCACCACAAAACGCTGTAAGGCGTGAGTACTCTTGGCGGCGGCTTGCCGTTCGGCGCTGTCCGATTTGGGTGACGCCTGGGGCTTCTACAGCGCCGAACGGCAAGCCGCCGCCAAAGCCTTACGACAGGGAAGGGTCACGCGGGAATCACTTGCTCCCCGATTCAACAATCCCGGATTCAACCGTGAAGGACTACCAGCCTTCAACTCGCGGCGAGCTTCACGGCGCCGCTGCCGTCGGCGTTCTCAGTGATCTCGACGGAGCGGCCGGTGAGTTGGCGGATGACCTCGGCGTTCGTGCGGAGGTGGTCGGTGACGCGGCGGCAAGTGAAGAAGCTCTCGTCGGCCGACAGCGTGGCGATCGTCAGGAGCTGGTCGGCGGCGTGGCTGTCGATGGCCCCGGCGCCGGCGAGGAAATCCTCCAGCCCATCGACGGCGTCATCGGCAACGCGTTCGGCCGGCTTGCCGATCTGGCCCAGGGCATCGAACCCCGCGACGCTGCGGCTGAACACGGCCCGCACGAACACGGCCGTGCCGGGTGAAAGCGTGTCCCACTGCTGCTCGGTCACCGTCACCGGCACGCCCAGGTGCGCCAGCCGCTGCGACGCCTGGTGCGCCTGGCGGTGCATGATGTGCCCAGGAAGCGAGGCCGCGGCCGCCGAGAGCACCTCAATGCGTTTGAGCTCGCCGCGTTTCTGGTAGCCGATCGGCGTCAGCGAGCCGGGGCCGCCCGAACCGTTGACGTGCATGTGAAGCTCGCCGCCGCCCTTGGGGTAGAAGCCCGGGCGGGCCATCTCGAAGAACATCTCGGCGTTGGTGGCCGAGGCCAGCAGGCCGAACACGTCGCGGAGATATTCGAAACACGGGGCCATCGGGTTGTGCGTGCCGCCCTTGACGGTGACGCGGCTGGGGCCCTCGCAGGAGATCATCGCCGGCAGCACCGTCTGCAGCACCAGCGTCGTCGAGCCCGCCGTGCCGATGTCGAAGGTGTATTCCCCCCGCTGCACGGCGGCGGGCTCAAACGTGAGTTCCCGCGCGCCGACGGCGGCGCCCGTGAGCTTCCCGCCGCACACAGCGGCGGCCGCCTTGACCGCGGCCAGGTGCTGGGGGCGCAGACCCGCGGGCTGGCGACGAGCGCGGATGTTGACGATGCGGACGTCGAGCCCCAGCGCCGCGGCCAGGCCGACCGAGGTCCGCAGGATCTGCCCGCCGCCCTCGCCCTGGGCGCCGTCGATGACGATCCACGTCTTTTCCATCAGGGCATTGTAACGGATCGTTTGCGCATTGGGGATACCGCGGAGTTGCGAGAAGAAGGGAGAGCGGGATTATCGGATGATTTCTGGGATTACCTGGATTGAGAAGAGTGACTTCGATTCCTGGAATCCGATGATGGAGGCCACCGCCAGTCGGAATGAGAGTGAGCGATATTCTTTTCCAGCGGGAGATGCACGATGGTCATCTTCTTGCGTAGCTCAGAAAGTAGCGATTATGAAGTACACTGCGGGAGAAGCCAAGAGAACAGCTGTGGCCAGGGCCTTGGTGCAGGCGTCAGCCGAATTTCTCCTTTCTACTCACTACTTTCTCCAGCTCACGAAAGAGAGGATGATTCAGGGATTGATGGGATTCAGAAAGAAACCCGATTATCATTTCCGCATTACAGGATGGGGCGGCGTCGGCCGCCATTGAAACACGATCTTAAAGGAATAGCGATGAATATCACGACGGGCTTGTTCGAGCACATGGTGCTTCAGCGCAACGGGCGCAATGTCAGCGAGGCAGTCATCACCGGCGAGTGCGGCGGCTCGGGCGCCATCACCGCACGGATCACGCAGAACGGCAAGGCCGTAACCGGCTTCGCCGCGGCCAGGGTCGGCAAGGCCACCGGCCGCAAGTTCCAGGCCGTCATCAAGGGCCTGCCCGCCGGCGGCCCGTACGATGTCGAACTGCAGCGCGTTCAGGACGGCCGCGTCGTCGAGTCGCACAAGGTCAGCGACGTGCTGGTCGGCGACGTGTGGATCCTGGGCGGCCAGTCGAACATGCAGGGCGTGGGTAGGCTGTCGGAGGCGCTCAAGCCCAACAAGAACGTCCGCGCGTTCTACATGACCGACACGTGGAACGTGGCGGCCGAGCCCATCCACCAGCTGAGCTGCGCGGTGGACGTGGTTCACACCGGCCCCGACGGCCCCAAGCCCCCGCCGAAGGTGCAGCACGTGGGCGTGTGCCCGGGCCTGGGCTTCGGCCACGAGATGCTCCGCCGCACCGGCGTGCCGCAGGGCCTCATCGCGTGCGGCCATGGCGGCACGAGCATGTCGCAGTGGAGCCCCAAGCTCAAGAACCTCGGCGGCGGCAGCCTGTACGGCGCGACCTACCGCCGCTTCAGGAAGAACGGCTCGCGCGTGGCCGGCATCGTGTGGTACCAGGGCTGCTCGGACGCCAACAACGACGCCGCCCCGCTGTTCACGCAGCGGATGAAGGACCTCGTCCGCGCCTTCCGCAAGGACTTCCGCGACCCCCGCTTGCCCATCGCCACCGTGCAGATCTCGCGCGTGGTGAACATGGGCGGCAACGAGCGGCCGTGGAACAGCGTCCAGGACCAGCAGCGCCGCATGGCCGCCATCATCCCGGGCCTGGCGACCGTGCCCGCCATCGATCTCGAGCTGGACGACCTCATCCACATCAGCGGCGCCAGCCAGAACGTCCTTGGCCGCCGCCTGGCCGACGCGATGTGCTACCTGAAGTTCGGCCCCAAGATGGGCATGCCGCCGATCGAACTGGACAAGATCACCATCGAGACCGATCCGATCAGCGCCAACGGCAACATCGTCATCACGTACAAGAACGTCAGCGGCGAGTTGACCGCTCCCGGCCGCCCCGCGGGCTTCCTGGTCAGCCAGAGCGGCGGCCCCACGTGCGTCTACCGCATCAAGCTTGACGGCAAGCGGGTCATCCTCCGCACCTCCTGCCCCGCCGCCGACCTGCACACCCGCGAGATCTCCTACGGCCCGGGCCTGGACCCGTACTGCAATATCGTCGACTCCTCCGGCCGCTCGCTGCCGGTGATGGGCCCGCTGGCGATGGGCGAGCCCCGCGCGATGACGCCGTTCGGCACGAACGTGTCGGTGAGCCCGCTGATGCCGTCGGCCGGCAAGCTCAAGAAGCTCACGCTGCCCCGCAGCCTCAAGTCGCTCAAGCTGACGCCGCGGGTGTTCCCGGGCCAGTTCTGCGACCGTCACGTCGAACTGGGCAAGATCGCGCCGCAGGACGCGCTGATATGGTTCGCGTACGAGGTCTCTGTGCCGGAGAAGATGAAGCTGTCGGCACAGATGGGCTACGACGGGCCGGTGAAGATGTGGATCGACGGCAAGCTGAAGTACCAGGACCCCGCGGGCATCAACCCCGCCGCGCCGACCGATGCGTGCGTGGCGTGGAAGGCAGCGCCCGGCAAGCACCAGGTGGTGGTGGCGATGAGTTCCAACAACGGCCAGGCGTGGGGCATCTTCTTCCGCCTCGAACGCCTGGGCATCTCCAAGGCCACCCTCGCCAAGGGCGACGGCGCCTACACGCTGCCCATAATCAAACCGCTCGAGGCGTGAGTTGCACCCGGCATGGTCACTTCAGTGACCCATGCACCTAAATGAACGACGTATTCTTTCAGGTGACAAGTTTTGAAACACACGTGGCGACCCATCCAGGTCGCCACGTGTGTTTCGGTCTACGATTCTATGCGTCGGTCAGGCCGTATCTGGGCGGAATGAATATGCCATCGCGCTGAATCCAATTGCGACCAAGGCTTGGCCGGTCAGATCGGCAATCTTCTCAAACCACGCCCGCGATACCAATGGCGGAATGCTCCAGAGGCGGTCGCAGGCCCATTCGATGTGATGGAATGCCATCCCGATACCCAGCACGATCAGCGGCCAGCCAACAACCGCCACCCCCAGAACAAGGAAGGCCCGGAGCTTTGTCCGACGGTACGATCGCCAGATGGCGACGGCAATCATGAGCCATAGAACCACCTGCAGAAGAACAAACGCTCTCGCTGTGTCCTCTGACATGCAATTCTCCCATTCATGGATGCGCAATGTGATGCCGACCAGAAGCCCCGGTGGGGCCTCCAACTCCAGCATGCAGCGCATTTGCCGTTCTTCTTCTCTCCGCGTTCTCTGCGAGCTCTGCGGCAAAACCCCCGCTCGGACGATGCCGAAACTTACGCGTATCTCGTCCCCTCGCCCTTGCCGTGTTTGTCCGTGCGTTCCTTGGCGATGCGGGCCTCGTAGCCGCTTTGGCGGAAAGCCTCGAGCGGGTCGGCGGGCACGCCGAGCTTCTTTCTCGCAGCCGCCAGCAGCGGCGCCACGTCGGTGTTGAACGCGGCGTGCAGCACGCGCTCCGCCGCGATCACGTCCTCGCTGGCCTGGGCGGCCGCCAACGCCTTGCGGTCCACGCACAAGGCCTTGGCGAACGTCTCCTGCACGCGGCAGACGGTCTGGATCATCGCCTGGATCTTGGGCTCGATGTTGTGCGACTGGTCGATCATGTACGCGATCTGCAGGTCCTTGCCCGTCCGCCACTCCTCGGCCGCGATCTCGTTGAAGATGCGAAACGCCTGGTACGGGTCGATCGTGCCGGTCATCAGGTCGTCATCGGCGAACTTGCGGTCGTTGAAATGGAAGCCGCCCAGCATCTCCTCGTCGATCAGCCACGCCACGATCTGCTCGATGTTGCAGCCGGGCAGGTGGTGGCCGGTATCCACCAGCACCTTCGCCCGCGGGCCGCAGGACTTGCACAGGATGTAGCTGGCGCCCCAGTCGAAGAAGTCGGTGAAGTAGGCGGCCGGCTCGAAGGGCTTGTACTCCAAGAGCATCGTCATCTTCCTGGGCAAGGCCGCGTGCACCTTCTGCAGGGCGGCGGCGGCGAAGGCCTTGCGCTGGCGGATGTCGGCCTGCCCGGGGTAGTTCGCGCCGTCGGCGAACCACAGGGAGAGGTAGCGGCTGCCGGTCGCGCGGCCGATCTCGACGGAGTCCAGCACGTGCCCCACCGCCTTGGCGCGGATGGCGGCGTCACGGTTGGTAACCGAGCCGAACTTATAGCACTGGTCCTGGAAGACGTTGGGATTGATCGCGCCGATCTTCACGCCGTATTTTGCGGCCAGCTTGACGACGGCCGGGTCGAAGCCCGTGGGGAAATCCCACAGCACGTGCACGGCCACGTCGGGCGTCACGCCCGTGTACTCGTGGGTCACGCCCGCGTCCTGGAGCTTCTCATCGAGATCGACAGCCGCGGCGGCCTGGGTGAATTTTCCGAATCGCGTCCCCGTGTTGGCGTAGCCCCACGAAGGCACTTCGATATTGAAACGGCACAGGCGCTGAACGACCTGCTGGGCCTGGCCGGACGACAACTTCGAGGGGGCACTGGATTTCGGCATTGAAGATTCCTTTCGGGCTTTGGCGGTAACTCTACGATCTCCCGCCAGAACGTGCAATATCCCATCCTGCGCGGCGTCGGAAATGAGAAAGCCCGCCTTTTCACGCCCGCACAAGAAATCGCCGCGCCGATTGACTCGCGATAGGGTAAGATTCCCATTCTGAAATGAAGGAAGTATCCGTGTCCAAGCTGACTGACTACATCGACCTCGTGACGCTGGGGCAGTTGCAGGAGACATTCTGCAATGCCGCCGGCGCGCGCGTCCATATCTGCCGGCCCGACGGCTCGCCCGTTCTCGATCGTTTCAAGGCCGCCGACGCCGCCGTGGCCACCGACGTTGCCGCCGGCGGCAGCAAGGCCCAGGAGTGGGACGTGCCCATCGTGATCGACGACCACCTCGTCGGCCGCGTGCGGATGTTCGGCCACGCCTCCAGCGACGGCCAGCACTCGCTGCACGGGTCGGTGCAGGGGCTGCTGCAGCTGATGGCCGACCTGCTCAAGCGGCTGCACGAGGGCGAGCGGCAGCTGCGCCTGCGCACCGAGGAGCTCGCCGCCCTGTTCGCCCTGACGGCCGAGTTCGCCGCGCAGCGCGACCTGCAGGCCGTGCTGGACCTGGCGACGCGCACGGTCGTGCGGTCGCTCAAGGCCAAGGCGTGCAACATCCGCCTGCTCAGCGAGGATCGCACCGAGCTTGTGAACCAGTCGGTGGCGAATTTCTCCTCCGAATATCTCAACAAGGGCCGCATCCTGGTCTCGCAGAGCAAGATCGACCAGGAGGTGCTCACGACGGGCCGGCCGGTGTACATCGCCGACGAACGCACCGACCCGCGCGTGCTGTACCCCAAGGAGGCCGCACGCGAAGGCATCGTCAGCGCCCTGTGCGCGCCGCTGTCGTACAAGGGCCGGGCCGAGGGCGTCATCCGCGTCTATACCGGCGAGGTGCATGTCTTCGACTGGTTCGAGATCGCCATGCTGCAGTCGATCGCCACGCAGGCGGCGGCCGCCATCGTCAACGCCCGCCTTCACCAGGACGCCCTGGCCGCGGCCGACATCAAGCGCCAGCTGAAGACGGCGTCGGAGGTGCAGCGCCGCCTCACGCCCGACAAGGCGCCGAAGATCCCGGGCTTCGAGGTCGGGGCGGTGTACGTGCCGTGCTTCGAACTGGGCGGCGATTTCTACGACTTCATCAACCTGCCGCCGGACAATTACGGCGTGGCCATCTGCGACGTGGCGGGCAAGGGCATCCCGGCGTCGCTGCTGATGGCGTCGATCCGCGGATCGCTGCGGGCGCACGCGATGAATATTTATGACATGTCGACGGTGCTGGACCGCGTGAACCGCGACCTGTGCGCCGACACGCTGATCGGCAGCTTCGCCACGATGTTCTACGGCGTTATCGACTACAAGACGCGCCGCCTGACCTACGCCAACGCCGGCCACGTGCCGCCCATCCTCATCCGCGGCGGGCAGTGCTGCCACCTGACGACGGGCGGCGGAATCCTGGGGATTTCGCCGGGAGAACACTGGCGGCACGAGCATTTCACGCTGCACCCCAACGACGTGATCGTGGCCTGCACGGACGGCCTGACCGACGCGATCAACCACGCCGAGGAGCCGTTCGGGCGGGCGCGGATCGAGTCGTCGGCCCTGGCGGCGATCGCGCAGGGGCAGAACGCCGAGGGCATCGCGCGGCATATCCTGTGGGAGATGCGGCGCTTCGCCGGCATCCAAACGCGATTTGATGACTTGACTTTGGTCGTGATAAAGGTTCAATAGCAGCATGAATTGTCGATTGCCCCTGTGCCCGCGTCACTTGACAGCACCTTCGTGGGGCCCGCATGCCCCCGCTGCATGCTTCTCACACGGCGAGCAGCATGGCACCCTTTGGTCACTCTTGTTGGTGGGAAAATGAGCCATTTCTGTCTGTTGAGCGATCCGAAAAGCTACGTTGCACACAACTGGGACCTGATCTCCGACGAGCCCGCCCGCGTCCACTGGCTGGACCTGTTCGCCGGGCACTTTGAACAAACGCTCAAGCACGCCTCCATGCAGTACGGGCGAAAGGTGACCAAGGCCCTCGCCGCGGCCCGCGAGCAGTTCACCAAGGCCATCGCCGAACTGCGGACCAACCCCGCCGCCCTGCCCGGCGGCAAGCTGGACATCATCGAACTCTGCCGCCTGCGCGAGAAGGTGCTGCGGAGCAACACGCTCAACGATCCCTTCGGCTACATCAAGATCCGCGAGAACAACACCGCCGTCAAGCTCTACCCGCAGGTGGTTCGCAAGCTGCACTCCATGGATGTGGCCCCCAAGTGGCTGCACCTGATCGAGTGCGTCTTCGCCGGCAACATCTTCGACCTCGGCGCCACCGCCACCATGGCCATGGCCGCCGAGCCGGGCAACTTCCTGGCCGCCGTCGAAAACACCAAGCCCCGCCCGTGGCGAGTGGATGACTACGACAAGCTCGCCGCCGAGCTGTCGGCCATGCCCCCCAGCAAGTGGAGCAAGGTCCTGATCTTCGTCGACAACGCCGGCAGCGACTTCATCCTGGGCGTCATGCCCCTGGCCCGCGAGCTGGCCCTGTGCGGCGCCAAGATCGTCCTGGCCGCCAACGAGGTGCCCAGCCTCAACGACATGACCGCCGACGAGACGGCCGCCACGGTCGAACGCCTGGCGGCCGACGATGAGGACCTGACGGCCCTGATCGCCTCGGGCATGTTCGAGGTGGTGTCGACTGGGAACGACATCCCGCTGATCGACCTGTCGCAGGTGTCCGACGAGCTGAACGAAGCCGCTGCCGACGCCGAGTTGATCATCCTCGAAGGCCAGGGCCGCGCGGTCGAGAGCAACTTCGACGCCAAGTTCACTGTCGATACGATGAAGATCGCGCTGCTGAAGGACCCCCTGGTGGCCAAGCGGATCGGCGGCGAGCTCTACGACTGCGTCTGCCGGTACGAACCCAAGGCATGAGATTTTGATCTGGGGTGGCGACCTTTCAAGGTCGCCGCCTCAGCCGACCGAACCAAAGCCCACGGACCGCGATCCGTGGGCTTCTTCATAGAGTAGAGACGGTGGCGCCTTTGGACTCCTTCGGTGGCGGCCTGGGAAGGCCGCCACCCATGCAGGAAGCCCGCCACCCCAAGCAGGAGAAAAGGCATGTCCGACATCGTCGGCGTTGTGATTGACCGGGGCGCGACCGATTGGCAGATCTTCCAGCAGGACGCCGGCGGGGCGGCCGACATCGCCGTCAGCGGGCGATGGGGCACAGCGACCGCCGGCGGCGCGGTCGAGCTTCGCCTTGTGCACGAGACCACCGGCGAGCCCGTCGCTGCACACCTGAACTGGACGCCTGCCCAGACCAACGCCGACGGCACATGGTCGGGCGTGCTGCCCCGCGTGCCGGCCGGCGGCCTGTACCGCCTCGAGACGCACTACCGCCCGCCCAACCACGCGGTCGAATGGTCGCAGCGCGGCGACATGCGCCACCTGCTGGGCGTGGGCGACCTGTGGATCATCGCCGGCCAGAGCAACTCGGCCGGCTACGGCCGCGGGCCCAGCTACGATCCGCCGGAACTGGGCGTGCACGTGTTCAACAACGCGCACCGCTGGGCGCTGGCCACGCAGCCGATGAACGACTCGACCGACACGGTTCACCCGGCCAATCGGGAGGCGACCAATCCGGGGCACTCGCCCTGGTTGCACTGGGCGCGGCTGGTGAAGGCCCAGACGCATTTCCCCATCGGCCTGATCCAGACCTCGCTGGGCGGCTCGGCTTTGAGCCCATGGTACCCCGCGACGCCCGGCCAGCATCCCCTCTTCGACGTGATGGTCAACGCCGTCGCCGCCGCCGGCGGCAAGGTCAAAGGCGTGCTGTGGTACCAGGGCGAGAGCGACAACGCCCCCGTCAACGCGCGGACATACGAGAACCGCTTCATCGCCGCCGTCGAGGCCTGGCGCAAGGCACTGAACAATGACGACCTCCACGTCCTGACCGTCCAGATCGGCCGCCACCTGGAGAAGCCCCAGGGCGAGGACCCCGAACTCGGATGGACGCTCCTCCGCCAGGCACAGCGGGCCGTGCCGCACCGAATCAAGGGCGTCAGCGTAGTACCCACGTTGGACCTGCCGCTGTCAGACGCCATCCACATCTCGCCGTACGGCAACTCGCTGCTGGCCGAGCGGGCGGCGCGGATGGCCCTGGGCGCTGCGTACGGGCAGGCGATCGAGCATCTGGCGCCCGAGCCCACCGGCGCCCACCGCGACGCCGCGGGCACGGTCGTCGAGATCGCCTTCGCCAACGTCGTCAGCCGCATCGATTGCTTCGACCCCGGCTCGGCGCCCTTCCGCGTCGAGGACGCCGCCGGGATCGTCCCCCTCGAGGCCGTCCAGTATTGCGGCAACAACCGCGTGCTGCTGCGGCTGGGAAGGCCGCTGGGCGACAAGGCCGTCGTTCACGGCGGCTATGGGCGCATCCCGCAGATGGTGCCCTGCGACATGGTCCGCGTGATGCCGATGCTGTCGTTCTACGGATTGGAAATTGATTGATGAAGTACAAACTCCTGGCGATCGATATCGATGGAACCCTGATCGGAGCCGACCAACTTGTGCCCGACGACACGCGCGCGGCGATCGCAGCCGCCCAGCAGGCGGGCCTTCGCGTTTGCCTGGCCACCGGCCGCTCGCTGGCCGAGTCGCTCCCGGTCTGGCGCCAGCTGCCGCTGACGGCGCCCTACGAGCCCATGGTCGTCGCGGGCGGCGCGATGGTGTGTGAGCCCGACACCGGCAGGACGCTCTACCACCGCACCATCGCGCCCGCAGTGGCCGAGGAGTTCGCCCTGGCGCTGTCGGAGGCGGGCTACTCGGCCCTGGCCTTCGTGGACAGTTGGCGGTACGGCGTCGACTACTTCTTCGCCCCCGCCGCCGACGCCGAGGCCGCCAAGAAACTCTGGTTCGCCAAGATGGACGTCAACATGCGGCAGGTGGGGTCGCTGGCCGATGCCTCTGTCCCGCCCCTGCTGCGGATCAACGCGGTCACCGACGCGGCCCCCGCCGCCGCCGGCCTGGCCGAGCTGCTCCGCCGGCGGTTCGCCGGTCGGCTCAATATCCACAGCATCCTGGCGCCGAACTACGGCGTAATGATCGTGGAGGCCCACGCCCCCGCCGCCGATAAGTTCAAGGCCATCACCTACGTCGCGCAGTCGCACAAGGTGCCCGCCTCGGCCATCGCCGCCATCGGCGATGACGTGAACGACATCCCCATGCTCGCCGGAGCCGGCTTGGGGGCGGCATTCCCCCACAGCCCCCCCAGCGTCCTGGCGGCTGCGAGATACGTGGCGGCCGACGGGCTGGCCAACTTCATCCGCCAGATCATCGATGGTAAGTTCGACTAGGTTCGCAACTTACATCGATCCACGCATCAGCATCCATTCCGCCTTTGTTATTGACAATGGGCGGATTCGGGGTAAAATATCATCCAAAAGATGCATCTCCGCCCATGATCCGTACAGGCGACCCGCTTGCGGTATCTATTGGTCGCGGAGTGACCGGAGGCCGTGCATGAGGAACACAGTATCTCGGAGACTCGTCGGGGCAGCGGCGTTGGTTGCCGTCGTCATGACCTTCTCCTCCACCGGCCAGGCGGGTACCATCCGCAGCGACCAGCCGCAGCAGGCCTATCTGGGCCTGGGGGCCGCAGCCGCCTACGCAGGCGTCGGTCGCCTGGACTTCACCACCTCCGCGGGCTCCTATGTCGGCTCGGGCACGCTCATCGCCCCCGACTGGGTGCTGACGGCCGGGCACGTGGTCGACAAAGCCCAGACCATGACCTTCACCGTCAACGGGACGCAATATGTGGGCTCGAACTGGCTGGCGAATCCGGGCTGGAACGGCAACCTGCTGTCGGGCTACGACCTGGGCCTGGTGCACCTCAACGCGCCGGTGACCGGCGTGGCCCCGGCCAAGCGTTACGCAGACAAGAAGGAAGTCGGCAAAGTGGGCACGGCCGTCGGCTTCGGAATGACGGGCACGGGCCTGACGGGCGCGACGTATTACGACGGGCAGAAACGCGCGGGCCAGAACGTGATCGATGCCTACTACGGCGGTTCGGCCGCCTCGGCCCGCCTGTTCGTGAGCGACTTCGACAACCCCACCAGCCGCCTGGCGATGCAGGACAACCAGTTGGGCGACCGCAATGCCCTGAACCTCGAGTACCTCATTGCCCCCGGCGACAGCGGCGGCGGCGTGTTCATCAACGGCCTGCTGGCTGGCGTCAACTCGTTCATCGCTGCCAAAGACGGCAAGGTCGACGCCGACTATGGCGACATCTCCGGCCACGTCCGCGTCTCCGTCTTCAACAGCTGGATCGACAGCATCATCGCCGGCCTGGACGCCAACCTGCCGGCGACGAAGGCCAGCAGCAATAGCGCGTCGGCCTCGCTGGCCGGCATGACCCCCGTGCCCGAGCCGGCGACGCTGACGCTGCTCGCCCTGGGCGGGCTGGCCCTGGCCCGTCGCCGCAAGTAACGTCCTCTCTGCACGCCACTGACGCCGCTGGGCGCACTCGCATATCTGATGGTGATGGACTGCTCTTGGTCCTTCACCATTGAATCTGAGAGTAAAGCTTTGGCGGCGGCTTGCCGTTCGGCGCTGTCAAAGCCGGGGGACGCCACGGAGCTTCTACAGGCGCCGAACGGCAAGCCGCCACCAAGCGTACCGGCCTACCCTCTAGCGACCACGCCTCCACGAACCACACCTCCACCTTGTTTCATAGGGGTGCTCCTTGTACCATCCGCCGCAACAATGAGGTGCGACATGGCGACAACGCCGATCAACATGGCCGAGGCGATTATCGATCCGTTCTGGGACGGGCAACTCAGCGGCCTGCGTCAGTGGAAGGTGCGGCCCGGCGACAGTCACGGCATGCGGGTGTGGCAGAACTGGTGCTGGGTGAACTTCGAATGGGCCCGCCGCCCCGTCAGCGGCCCGGCCCTGGCCATGTCGCGCGTTTACGACATCAGCGTGGAAGGCTACGACAAGCTGCTCGTCTCGGCCATGCCGCCGGCGGGCGCTGTGGCGCGGCTGATCGCGCGAACCGATCGCGGCGAGTGCCGCTTCGAGTCCGCGCCGGCCGGGGCGATGAAGCAGGAATACGAACTCGACCTCGGCGGCGCGACGCGCCTGCACGAACTGACCATCGAGATCGACGCCCGCGCCGAGGGCGTTGCCCTGGGCTGGTTCAACTGGATCGGCCTGCAGAACTCAAGCATGCTGGGCAGGCATCTCTCCCACTGGTCGCGGTTCGATGCGCGGTGGGAGCCCTACCTGAAGGATGAGTCGTTCGAGCCCGCGTTCGAGCCGACCCTGGGCCTGCTGATGGACAAGGACGAACTGGCCCCGCTGCGCCGACGCCACGAGCAGTTCCTCCGCGACCGCGGCCAGACTCCCTTCACCAAGTCCGCCGCCGAGGCGGCCGCCATCGTCCCCGAGACTCGCATCGGCGACTTCGTCAACTTCTGGAACGATACCCGCTACTGCCGCGCCCGCGAGCATGGCCGCCAGCTGCTCACCTACGGTCCGGCCGCCGCCGTCGCGGGCCTGCTGACGAAGGACAAGCGGCTGCTGCGCCTGGCGGCCCGCTTTGCGATGTCCATCGCCATGTGCGATCGGTGGGACGACGGCATGATCTGCCACTTTCCCGGCGGCAACTTCGACCACCGCTGTTTCGTGCAGTCGCTGTGCACGCTGGAGACGGCGATGGTGCTGGACCTCGCCGGCGAGTACTTCACCGACGCCGGCCGCGACTTCATCCTCCGCCGCATCGGCGAGCAGGGCAGCGGCGTCATCAACTTCAACACGTGGAAGTACGAATATATCTTCCACTGCAACCAGCTCGCCTGGTTCTCGCCCGGCCGCATCCTGGGCTACGCGGCGATAGAGCGTCACTGGCCGCGCGTGAAGCCCTATACCGACCTGGCGTTCGCCGACCTCGTCGAGAGCCTCAACTACGCGATCCTGCCCGACGGCGGCTACGTCGAGGGCCCCACGTATTTCACGTGCGTGGGCTACAGCGGCGGCGCGTCGCTGTACTACTACGGGCGGGCCCGCGGCAGGAAGCTGGCGGACCTGCTTCCCGAGCCGATGAAGAAGACGGCCGACTTTGCGGCGCTGACGGCGTCGACGGACGACGAGCAGGATTCCATCGCCATCTGCGACGCCGGGCCGCGGACCTCGCAGGAGTCGCTGGCGGTGATGGCGTCGGCCCTGCCGCAAAGCCAGTGGGCGGCGATGTACCGCAAGAGTGTCGCGCGGACCGGCATGCCCGAGACGATCCTGGCCTGCAAGCTCGACGGCGAGATTCCCCCTGCCGCCCCGCCGCCGCCCGCTTTCGTCTTCCTGCCCCAGATGGGGGCGATGGCCTCCACGCGGCGATGCGGCGACCACTGGGTCAAAATCCTCATCATGGGCAACAAGGCCGGTGCCGGCCACACGCACGAGGACAAGGGCAGCTTCGTCCTGGAATTTGCGGGCGAGACCTTCGCGATGGACCCCGGCACGACCGACTACAGCAGTCCGCTGGCGGGCCTGTTGCAGAAGTGCGAGCGACACAGCATGCTGATCCCCACGGGCCTGGCCGCCCGGCCCGCCCCGCAGTGCCCGCTGATGGCGGACGTGAAGCCCACTGGCAGCGGCGACGACCGCCGCTTCGGGGCGACCATCAACCTCGCGCCCGGCTGGGAGCCCTTCTACCGCCGCTGGAACCGGACGTGGGAATCGCCCGAGCCCACCACGCTGGTCATCCGCGATGAATATGAACTCGCCGACGGCGACGGCGTGGAGCTCTACTGGCAGACGCTTCGCGACGTGAGCGTCCACGGCAGCGAGATCACCCTCACCGGCCGCCGCGGCCACGCGACCCTCACCGCCCCCGCCGGCTGTGATATCCGCGTGGATGAACTGCCCTACATCGACGGCCGGGTGCAGCATCGCATCGCGGTCGTCCACCGGCAGAAGTCAGGAACGATCGAACTCCGCGTGAAACTCCACGCCGCCGGATGTGCCTGAAGCCGATCTGCAAGGCGCCATGTTGGTGCCGAGTCGGTGCCACCCCCAAACGAGTTTGGGGGTTGCACCGACTCGGATGCACCGGAAGGCTACGGGCCAGCGGAAGCCCCCAAGCGAGTTGGGGGGCGCCGATGCGGGCTGGGCAGCCAAGGCAGGCAGGCTGTCATAGGTGCCAAAACGAGCCGATATTTGAACCTTTCGCCCATGAGTGGCGTATAGAGTGGCGTTTAGAAGGAGAACGTCTATGAAGGCTTGGAAGTTCTGCGTCATCGTCGCCCTGGTCTCGGCCATGGTCGTCTTCGTCATCCACAGCGGGCCGCAGTTCGCCGGCAAGATCGCCTACGCTATCACCAAGGCGGAGAACGATGCCACCCGCGCCAAGCTGGCCGAGATGAGCAAGGAAGATCGCCTCTCGCCGCTGTTTGCCGAGGTGGCCAAGACCCTCAAGCACGCGGTCGTCGAGATCCGCGTGGCCAAGAAGATCGAGGTCGAATCCTCGCCCGACATGGACGAATTCCTCAAACGCTTCTTCGGCGACCAACTTCCCCCGGGCGTCCGCCCGCCGGGCCGCACGCCCAACGCCCCCAGGGCCCCGCGCGAGTTCTTCCAGCGCGGCCTGGGCTCGGGCGTCATCGTCGATGCCAAGAACGGCTACGTGGTGACCAACTATCACGTCGTCGCCAATGCCGATCAGACGCAGGTCGTCCTCGCCGACGGCCGCGTCCTCAAGACCGTCTGGACCCGCACCGACCCGCAGACCGACCTGGCCGTCATCAAGGTGCAGGCGGACAACCTCATCGACGCCCCCCTGGGCGACAGCGACAAGATCGCCGTCGGCCACCTCGTGCTGGCGATCGGCTCGCCCGAGGGCCTGCAGCAGACCGTGACCTCCGGCATCATCTCCGCCACCGGCAGGACGACCGGCCAGGCGGGCTCGTACCAGAACTTCCTGCAGACCGACGCGGCCATCAACCATGGCAACAGCGGCGGCCCGCTGGTGAGCATGGCCGGGGAGGTGATCGGCATCAACACGGCCATCATCTCGGCCAACGGCGGCAACGAGGGCATCGGATTCGCGATCCCCTCCAACATGGTCAAGAACATCATGGCGCAGCTGGTGGAGAAGGGCAAAGTCACCCGCGGCTTCATCGGCGTGATGATCCAGCCCGTCGATGAGGGCCTGGCCAAGAGCTTCAATCTGCCCGACACCAAGGGCGCCCTGGTCAGCGGGGTGACGCCGGATTCGGCCGCGGCCAAGGCGGGCATCAAGGAAGGCGACTTCCTGGTCGCCGTCGACGGCAAGGCCGTGGAAAGCGTGAACGAGCTTCGCATGGCCGTCGCCGCGATTCAGCCGGGACAGACCACCCCCATCGACCTTTGGCGCGATGGTAAGAAGATGACCGTCAATGTCACGATCGGCAGCCAGCCGGGCGCGTTGGCTGCAGGCAAGCCCGATACGCCCGCGCCGACGATGTCCGAGAAGTTCGGCCTCGAAGTGGCGACCCCGTCCAAGGAGCTCGCGCAGCAGTACGGCTACAAGACCGCCCCCACCGGCGTGGTGATCACGACGATCACGGCTGGCAGTGCGGCCGACAACCAGGGCCTCCGCGAGGGGCAGATCATCACCAGCGTGTCGGACAAGGCTGTGACCACGGCGGAGGAATTCCAGCAGGCGCTGGCGGCGAAGGAGGCGTCGGACGGCCTGCGTCTGCGCGTCACCGACGCCAGCGGCGGCGCCCGCTTCGTGTTCCTCATCGCCCCCTCGGAACAGTCTTCCACCGCCCCCAGCACACAAGAGGGCGTCGAGAAGAAGTAATCATCCTTCCTGCGACATCAAGGGTGGCGGCCCAACAGGACCGTCACCCTTTTTCACATTCTCCCGCCTTTGCCGCTCCCACCGCCTTAGACCGCATGGGTCATCCCCCATGTTGCCGCAAGCACGCGGCCCTAGTCTGAGGCAACGACGGCTGCACAGGACGCTGCCGCAATAGGGTGCCCTGGCACGTCGCAGCATGACGTTCGCGGGCCCTGTAACACAGGTTTCTCCAGCCTGTGCCAGGGAGCCTTCGTCACCCGTGCAAGATCAAAACGCAATCTCGCTAGCGGCTGTTGGGATCGACCTGGCTGAAATCCTTGCGGATCACCTTGTCATTGACGAAGCCCACGGTGATGAGGTTCTGGCCGCTGCGCCACTTCATCGTCGTGCCCGAGACATCGATGCCCAGGAAACTGGATGCCCCGGTGTTGGTCTCCGTCGGCTCCCCCAGGACCTGCTTGACCTCGGCGATCGTCATGTCGTTGTGGATCTTGTCGTAGTTCTCCTTGCTGACTTGGTTGACCAGCGATCGCTGACAACCCGCGATGACCATGCCGGATGCCAAGGCTACGGCCATCAGTAACAGCGTGTGACGAGCTTTCATGTGGATCTCCTTCCCCGTTGTTCCCTGAGCCATTATAGACGGCCTCACGAACGTATACATGCGGGCAAAAAACACGTATGAGCGGTTTCCTGTAGCCAATTCCCGTGAAGCGATGTAATTTCACCCACGAAAGGGTAAGCGGGTGAAACATTTCTTCCTCGGATTGACGCTGGTGCTCTTGGGCTCTGTTCTGGCCGCGGACGAGGTCACCATTAACACCTTGGTCTTCAAGGATGTTTCGGTCATTTCCGGAACCGATACCGAACTCACGTTCGAGGCCGGCGGCCAGACCGTGCGCAAGGCCATGGACAAGGTGACGCGAATCCTGTGGTCCAACCATGAAGAGTTCAACAAGGCGGAGAATGCCACCTCGACCGGCGATTACGAACAGGCGATCAAGCTCTACGACGCACAGATCCCACGAGCGGTGGGGATCGAGAAATCGCTGCTGATGGCCCGGAAGAACTACGCCCTGCGGAAGCTGGGAAAGCCAGCCGCAGGCAACGCGGCGCCCACGGCAGCCCCCGCGGCGGACGCCAAGGAATGCCCGATTTGCCGGAATTCCGGCTCGGTCCTGTGCGAGACATGCGACCGAACGGGCAAAGCCCGGTGCGAAGTCTGCCGCGGCAAGGGCAAGATCGTCTGCGCGACCTGCAAAGGCGCCTACCGCCGCAACCCCTGCCCCACCTGCAACGCCACCGGCTACATCGACTACAAGCTGAATCCCAGTCAGAAATACTATGATCGCAAGACCTGCACGTCGTGCAGTGGGTCCGGATATGGCTGGGTGTGTCCCATATGCATAGGCGGCTATGAGAAGGGACAGGTGAAGTGCCCCGAATGCGGCGGCAGCGGCCGCATCGGCGTGTGCGCTACGTGCAACGGCACGAAGAAGGCGGGCTGTTCTCGCTGCAACCCGGGCGCGGTTCCGGAACCCGCCGCAGTCCCATCCAAGCCCAAGCCGTCCGCACTGCCGGAGCGGGAGGGAGTGCGAGTTCCCGCCACCCCGGTGGGCAACCCTTTCGCATCGCCGGAGAACCTCGCGGCGCATGTCGCCAATGCGATGAAAGATCCCAGGGAGAAACGGGAGTGGAATACGTGGAACTCCATTCGCCAGGAAGAGGAACTCAAGAAGTACGACGAGAGCCTTGCGGACCCCGAGAAGGCGGTCAAGGTCATCGGCGTTAAGGTGACCTGGAGAGTGAAGCTTATCGATGCCGTGGAGGCGTCTGACGCCAATACTTATGTCGTCACCGCCGAGTCTGCGGGCGGACTCACCGTGACCGCCACAATGTCTGAAAAGGCGAAGAACCTCGTCGCCAAGCTTGTCAAGGGCGCGCCCTTCAACCTCACCGGCACGATCCAGAGCTACAACTTCAAGTCCGGCGGCAGCATCTTCGCAGCGGGCGAAGCGATGGGCGTGGTGCTCGAAGAAGCCAACATCGTCGGCAACTAACCTGGCCGCCCGTCTTGGACGTCCAGCAGCGCCACCTCGTGCGTGTGCATCCGCGGGATGATCACCGTGGCCCCGCCATCGCGGCACTCCAACGCTCGCCCGTCGAGCCCCGAAACCGCCTTGGAGCATCGCATGCCATGGAGCCTCACCGCGACATCGTGCACCGGCACGACCTCACCCACCGAATGAATGTAATGGCCGCTGGCGGGCGAAGGGTAGCGGAAGGCCGTTCCCGGTGCGTTGTGGGCGATGACGGCCAGGCGGCCATCGGCAGGGCGGCGGCTGTTCATCGTCACGCACAGCGGCGCCTGCAGGCAAACCGGCGGCGGGGCGATGCCGAACAGCAATGCCGCGAACAGCTTCACCGCCCGGGAGGTGGGCTCGACCAAATGGCCCCAGAACAAGTCCATCGCGCAGTAGATCACCCAGCCCTTGCCCACGCGGCGGCGCCACAGGCCCGCATGGCGTTCGAAGGGAGGAGCGCCGCTCTCGATGCCGTCCCACGAGCCGGCGACGCGGTCAGCCACCGCGGCGAGCACCTCGCAGTCCTCCGCCGGCTGGACGACCGCGATGTACCCGTTGTAGGACAGGCCGTAGCCGCACGCCGCCAGCAGCCCCTGCGGCCCAAACAGTAGCGTGCCGCTCCCCTTCCCCACCCGCCGCGACGTGATGCCCAGCAGTTCGTCCAGCACCGGCCGCGGCCGATCGTAGCCAAGCTCGTCGCAAAAGCCCGCCTCGCGGCAGGCCACCAGCACGCCCCCCGCCCGCACGTACTGGCCAAGGCGCCGCGCCTGCTCATCGCTCACGCAGATGGAGTTGGCCGCCAGGATCACCGGGTATTGCGACAGGTCGCCGGCGGCCACGTGGTCGTCGAAGATGACCGACGACTGAACATGCGCCCCCAGGCACAGTTCGTTCGCCCCATGCATCTGGTTGAAGGCCCCGGCCGTCGCGTGGGGGCGATAGAAATCCTGCGTCTGCTGGCTGCACCAGATGGCCGCGTATTCCACCGTCCGCCCGTCGCGGTACGCCGCCAGCGACTCGCCCGCCTTCTGCATCGCCGCCAGCGATGGCGCCATCAGGCTGGCCGCCACGCCCACGCCCGTGCACGCCGCGCCGCCGGCCGACATGCAGGCGATCGTCGCCTGCACCGCGGGCAGTTCATCCACGTCCGGCACCCAGACGTGCCCAT
The DNA here is from genome assembly GCA_964616985.1 of uncultured Planctomycetaceae bacterium. Classification (GTDB taxonomy): domain Bacteria; phylum Planctomycetota; class Phycisphaerae; order SM23-33; family SM23-33; genus CAZTVF01. The sequence continues at coordinate 17,177 of CAZTVF010000006.1, read as the reverse complement.
GGTCGCACAGCGGCCACCACGTTTCCTGGCCGCGCCCGCAGTCGTACGCGCGGTGCATCTTCATCTGGAAATCGCCCTGCGTGGGGAAGCTGTCCAGCTCGCCGGACATCAGGGCGTCCAGGCCCAGCCGCCGCAGGGGGATCGCCGTCGACCAGCCCATGGGGCACGGCGAGCGGCGGCGATAGTTGTTGAACGCCACCGTTGCCTCCGGCCGCACGCCGTGCACGGCCCCGACGATGTTCCGCCAGACCTCCATGAAGACGTCGTATCGCCAGTTGATCCACAGGCGCACGTCGCGTCGCTCGAGGTCCAGCACGTCCGGCAGTGACAGGCCCGTGTCGCGGCGGAACCGCTGGCGGCAGAACTCGCAACCGCAGCCGGCCTGGAAGCCGGCGTTGTGATTCGCCATCGTCGAGCCGTCGAACCACAAGCCGTCGAACCCCACGTCCTGCACCACCTCCGCCGCGAACTGCGGCAGCAGCGTCCCGTATGGCGAGTTGATGCAGCAGTAGTGCCGCGCCATCTCGGGGTTGTCCTTCCAGCCCTCCATCGGCAGGAACTTCATCACCCAGTCGGGGTGCTCGTCGAGCACACCGCGGCAGAGGTTCAGCGGGTACCAGCTCAGGACCGGCCGGCCGATCGCGTGCAGCGAATCCAGCAGGTAGCGGAAGCTCTCCAGGCTCGCCTGCTCATGGCAATGCGGATAGACCTTCGACGGGAACAGCGCCCGCCCCAGCGGGTCCACCGCCGAGTGCCAGCACGCCTCAACGCCCGCCGCCTGCACGCCGCGGGCAAGCTCGTCCACGTACTGCCGCGTCGGCGGGTGCGAGCCGCGGTTCTCCAGCCGGGTGACGCAATCTTCGTAGCGTTTGATGTTCATGCTCTCGCTCCGGGCAGGTGCGGCTCGATGGCGTGCGCCACCGCGGCGGCGCATGCCCGCTGGCCAAGCTCCGTCAGGTGCACGCCGTCTTCGCCGATATACGTCTTGAGCGAAGGCGACACGAGCGCCCCGAGATCATTGACGGCCACGCATTCGCCCTGCATCATCGCCAGTGCGGCCCGGTTGTACACCTCAAGCTCCGCCGCATCCCACCAGCGGGCGTCGGGCCGCGGCGGGCGGCGGTCGACCTTAACGGGCGTGATCGTCGCCCAGATGACCTTGGCGCCCGTCGTCCGCAGCGCCGCCAGAAGGTGCCCAAGGTTGCCCAGGTAATCGGCCAGCGGGAACTGCCCGGGGGTCTGGTTCACGGCGTGGCTGCAGTCCCACAGGCCGTTGTTCCAGTGGATCACGTCCACCGGCCCCGCCTCCCCCAGCCACTCCCATATGCGCATCAGCGAATACAGTGCGAAACGGCCGTTGTCCGCCGGCCCCACCACCTCCGCCTTGCCCGCCAGCAGATCGGCCACCCGCGGCTGGTAGCTCAGGCGGATCGAATCACCCAGCAGGAGAACCCTTGGTTTCTGCGGCGTCATGGCACGCTCCCATTCCACTTTCCGTGTGCAATCGGTACACTTGTTTCGACCTTACCTTGAACCAATAGGAGAATCACGATGTTCCTTGCGTTCGGTGAAATTATGCTGCGTCTGGCGCCCGAGGGTGTCAAGCGTCTTCGCCAGGTGCTGCCGGGCGAGTTGCAGGCGACCTTCGGCGGCGGCGAGGCCAACGTGTGCGTGTCCCTGTCCATGCTCGGCGCCAAGGCCCGCTACCTCACCGCCCTGCCGTGCAACGTCCTGGCCGAGAGCGTGGTGGCCGAGCTCAGCCGCTTCGGCGTCGATACCAGCACCATCCTGCACCGCAAGAAGGGACGCCTGGGCATCTACTTCCTGGAGACCGGCGCCAACCAGCGCGGCAGCAACGTCGTCTATGATCGCGAGGCCAGCGCCATCTCCGAGGCCGCCGCGAGCGAGTACGATTTCGAAAAGTCGCTGGCCGGCGTGACGTGGGTGCACATCACCGGCATCACGCCCTCGCTCAGCGAGAACGCCTTTGTCGCCACGCTCGCCCTCGTTCAGGCCGCCAAGGCCAAGGGCGCGTCGGTGTCCTGCGACCTCAATTTCCGCAAGAAGCTCTGGCGGTGGAAGGAAGGCTGCAAGCCCCAGCAGCTGGCGCAAGAATGCATGTCCAGGATCCTGCCCTTCGTTGACGTCGTGATCGGCAACGAAGAGGACGCCTCCGACGTGCTGGGCATCAAGGCCGAGGGCTCCAGCGTCGAGAGCGGCCACATCAACGCGCAGGCCTACCAGCAGGTTGCCGCGGCCATCGCGAAGCGGTTCCCCAACGTGTCCACCGTTGCCATCACGCTGCGCGAGAGCCTGTCGGCCACGCACAACAACTGGGGCGGCATGCTGTATGACGTCAAGTCGGGCAAGGCCTTCTTCGCGCCGCTGTCGGGCGAGGGCAAGTACCAGCCTTACGAGATCAAGGCGATCGTCGACCGCGTCGGCGGGGGCGACTCCTTCGCGGCCGGGCTGATCTTCGCGATGAACGACAAGGACTACGCGGCCCCGCAGCAGGCCATCGGCTTTGCCGTCGCCGCCAGCTGCCTGAAGCACTCGATCCTGGGCGACTTCAACTACATCAGCCGGGACGAGGTCGCCGCCTTGCTGAAGGGCGACGCGTCCGGCCGTGTGAAACGCTAGACGCTTTGAGCATCCTGGCACAGCACGAGACGACAGACGCGGAGAAGATCCGCGCGTTCCCGCGTTACGCGCTGTTCAGCGCGACCAACGTGGTGTTCTGGTACCTGACGGTGGCGCCCTCGATGCTCACGCTGTTCCTGGACAGCATGGGGCTGGACAAGATCCAGATCGGCGGGGCGCTGGCGCTGCTGCCGTTCTGCGGCCTGGTGGCCCCGTTCATCGCGCCATGGGTTTCCCGCGCGGGGCCCAAGCGCGTATTCATGACGTTCTGGCTGGTCCGCAACTTCGTGGTGGCGCTGCTGCTGGCGACGCCCTGGGTGGCGGCGCGGTACGGCGGGCAGGCGTCGCTGCTGTTCGTGCTGTGCGTAATCGGGGGCTTCGCCCTCTGCCGCGCCGTGGGCGAGACGGGCTTCTACCCCTGGTTCCAGGAGATCGTGCCCGACTCGATGCGCGGCAAGTTCTCCGCCGCCAACAACGTCATCGGCACCGTCGTCGCCGTCATCGCCGTCTCGCTGGCGGGGGTGTTCCTGGGGCCACTCCCGCACACGTCGCAGTTCCTGTGGCTCATCGGCGTGGGCGCGGCGTTCGGCATCGTCTCGGTGGCCTTCGCGGGCTCGGTGCCGGGCGGGAGACCGACCCCCCAGGCCGCCTCCCCCGCCGGCGGCCACGCGCGGGAAGCGCTTCGCGACGGCAACTTCCGCCTCTACCTCGTGGGCGTGGCGATGATCATCCTCGGCTGGGACGCCATCAGCAGCTTCGTGCCGCTGTTCCTCAAGGAGGAAGTCGGCCTGCCGACGTCCACCGTCGTGCTGCTGCAGAACGCGGGCATGATCGGCGGCATGATCTCCTGCTTCCTGTGGGGCTGGGCGGCCGATCGCTACGGCTCCAAGCCCGTGATGCTGCTGGGGCTGGTGGTGATGTGCTTCATCCCGCTGGGGTGGATGTGCATCCCGCGGCACAGCGGCTTGAGCAGCAACGTTGCCATCGGCATCGCCTTCGCCAGCGGGCTGATGTCCACCGCATGGGGCATCGGCTCCAGCCGCCAGCTCTTCGTCAGCGTGATCCCCGCCGCCCGCAAGACCCAGTACACCTCGATCTACTATGCGTGGGTGGGGCTGATCGGCGGCGGCGGGCCCCTGGCGGCCGGCGCGGCGCTGGAGGCGCTCAAAGGCCTTCGGGTGTCCGCCCCCTGGACCGTCGACCCCTACGTGCCGCTGTTTGCGGCCGGGTTCGTCCTCTCCGTCTGCGGCGTGATGCTGCTGCGGAAGACCCGCGGCGACGGCGCGGTCCGCACGAGGGAATTCGCGGGCATGTTCCTCCGCGGCAACGTGCTGGCGGCGCTGGGCTCGATGATCAAGTACAGCCTGGCCGCCCACGAGCCCGATCGCGTCTCGATCACCGAGAAGCTCGGCGCGGCCCGCAGCCCGCTGAATGTTGACGAGCTGCTCGAAGCCCTGGCCGATCCCAGCTTCAACGTCCGCTACGAGGCCATCGTCTCCATCGCCCGCACGCGAACGGATGACCGCCTCGTCGAGGCCCTGGTGGAAATCGCGCGCAGCGACCAGGCCGAACTGGCCATGGAGGCCTCATGGGCCCTGGCGAGGATGGGCTCCAAGAGCGCCATCGAGCCGCTGCGCGGCGTGTTGCAGAGCCCCTACCCGATGCTCCGCGCGCGGGGGGCCAGGGCGCTGGCAACGCTGGGTGACGCCACCGTGGCCCCCGAACTGCTCCAGCAACTCCGCCAGCAGGACGACGCGATGCTGCGCCTTGCCTACGCCTCGGCCCTGGGCACACTGGGCTACACGCCCGCCATCGGGCCCATTCTCGGCCAGCTCGAGGCGGCGCCCCAGGTGGCAGACCGCGACGAGCTTGCCCTAGCCGTCGCCCGCCTGGCCGGGCGCGAGCAGGATTACATCCGCCTGTGGCGCCGCACGCGCCGCCAGCTGGGAACCCCTGCCGCACGCCTCATCGCCGGCTGGAAGCCGCGACTCGCCTCGCAATTCCCCACCAGCCCGCAGCTGACGATCGAGCTGTCGCAGTGCGAGGCGCACATGGCGCGCAACGACCTGGCCCCGGCCGCGGCCTCGCTGGCCGCCGCCTGCCCGCACATCGCCGCGGCCGCCGACGACATCGATCGCGAAGTGCTCGCCGCATGCAGCGCCGCCCTCACCCAGCATGGCCCCGCGCGGAGGGAGTACATCCTGCTGGCCCTGCACGTGATTCACCAGGTCCTGCGAGCCTGAGCTTCCCTCCGCGAAACGTTTCCGCTAGAATCGCACCACCCGCACGGAAGCGGGCGGCAGGTGATCCGTGTCCAAGCGCAAACCCAGCGGCGTCGACCCAACCAAGCTTCGCCCCAGCCTCGCCTCGGGCGGACCAGCGGTCGACCGCGCCGGCGGCACGCTCCGCCTGCGATGGCTGCTCCTGGGGCTGCTGGTGCTGGGGATGGCTGCGGCCACGGCGCACAAGTTGTATCCGCTCGCACAGGCCGAGGTCCGAGAAGCCTTCTACTTCCGCCCCGCCGATGCCGCCGTCACCGAGTACATCCCGCCGCTGGACTACCTCGACAAGCACGACCACGTCCGCCAGCACCCCGGCCGCATTCGCTACGCATTTCGGCTGGACAAGCGTTACGAAGGCGCCTACGAACAGCCCCTCAAGGGCCCGCGGAGCAGCGGAGATGACCTCGCCGGCCGCTTCTCGCGCGGCGACAACGTGACTGCCTACTACGACCCCGCGGCCCCGCAGCAGAACACGCTGAGCCCCGCCGCCGACCCCCGCCTGCTGACGCCGATCCTGCTCCTGCTGCCGCAGTTGGTGCTGGGTCTGCGGCTGCTGAAGGCGGGCATCGGCGAGCCCCGGTCGCCCAAGGCGATCGGGCGCGGCTGCTACATCCGCAGCTACATCATCCTGTCCGTTCTGGCCGCCGCGGGCTTCTATTGCATCGCGGACCTCCTGCCGTGGCAGAAGGCATGCATCCTGGGCCTGGGGCTGATCGTGCCGGTCGTGCCGCTGGCGGCGCTGCTGGCCGGCGGCCTCTGCGTCGACCGCGCGCGCCGTCGCATCGCGGCCGCCGACGCGCTGCTGCAGACGCCCGAGGCGCAGGCGGCGCTGGAGTTCAAACCGGCCCCGCCCGCCCTGATGCCGCATGAAGCGGGGTCCGTACTGGCGGCGCTGGGCGCCGCCGCGTGGTTCGCCCTGGTCGGGGTTATCCTCTACGTCGGGATCGTCTCGGCGAGGGATTACTTCCAGGCCCGCGCCCAGTTGGCGACCGCCGACGGCGTGGTGATCTCCAGCAAGGTGCAGCCCGTCACCCACCAGCTCAACAGCCGCACCGTCACCTTCTACACGCCCGCCATCCGCTTCTTCTACACCGCCGGCGGGCAGGAATACGAAGCGAACGCCTACGCGTGGGGCATGATCGAGCGCGAGAATGCCGACCAGGCCCAGGAGATCGTCAACCGGTACGTCCCGCAGATGCCGGTGAAGGTGTTTTACCGCCCGGCCGAGCCGCAGGCGGGAGTTCTGGACCCGCGCCTGCCGCCGGCGAGGCTGGTGCTGCTGGTGGCGGTGCAACCGCCCATCGTGATCGCGGCGGCGATGGCGGTGGCGATTTTGTTGCGGCCCCTGCGGCGGCGGGCCTCCATGCGATTCCTGAATCAGCCCGTGGAGACGCCGTGGCGCGTGCCCGGCTGGGGCACGCTCGACGACGACGAGGAGAGCGACGCCCTGGTCTTCCGCTCCAGTCCGCGGCGGCTGCTGATCGCCGGCGCTTGCTACGCCGCCTGCGCCCTGGCAGTCCTTGCGGCCATCGCACTGGGAGGCGGCGCGGCCAAGCTGACGGAAGTCACCGCCGCCTACGCCACCGCCGCCAGCCTCTGCGCGGGCGCGCTGGGCTGGCTGCTGGCGGGGCGAGGCAAGACGCTTCTGGAGATCGCGCCCACGCAGGGCAAGCTGGCCGGGTGCGGACAGGAGATCCCCTTCGACCAGGTCCAGTCGTGGGCGCTGTCGTGGATTCGTCGGCGGCGCGGCAAAGGCCTGCATGCGTTTGCCCCGCAGTTGGCGATCCGCCTGTCGGGCGGCGGGGAGATCCCGCTGCATGTTTTCAGGAGCCGCCAGCCCCTCCTGGACGCGCAGGTGGCCCGCAAGACGGCCGAGGAATTGGCCCGCCTGACCGGCGGCATCGTGATCGGCCACCGCCCACCGGCCCCGCCGGCCGCGGTGTGATCCGCCCACAAGCTCAGGACGCCAGTAGTCCTACACGCTTGAGCTGAGAGTAAGGCTATGGCCGCGGCTCGCCGTTCGGCGCTGTAAGACCCCCAGGGCGTCACCCGGATCTGACAGCGCCGAACGGCAAGCCGCCGTCAAAGGCACTCGCATGATCGATTGTGATGGACTACTGGGCGCTCCCAGCTACCGAGACGCCGCATGGCGTCTATAGATCGAGACCGAACACGCATGGAGAGCAATGCATGATTACCGTCGGCGATGACCGCTGCGACATCCGCGGGTTCACCAACGCGCACATCCAGGCCGCGGTCGATCGCGTCGGTGCCGGCGGCGAGGTGGTGTTGTCGGAGGGCGTATTCGCGATGGCCGACGCCCTTCACCTTCGCAGCGGCGTGCGCGTCCGCGGCCAGGGCGGCAAGACGGTGCTGCGGAAGAACGCGATGAAGTCGGTCGCCATCACGACGCTGATCGGCTATGGGCACAATGACCTGATCGTGGACGCCCCCCAGAAGTTCGTCGCGGGCGAAGGCGTGATCGTCAGCGACGACGCCAGCGGCGGCTTCACCGACACGACCGGCACGCTCCAAAGCTGCCAAGGCGACACGTGGTTCATCGATCGCCTCACCGTGCACGATTACGACAGCCTCCACCACGCCCGCGTGCGGACCCTCTTCCCGCTGGTCAGCGCCGTGGGGGTCGCCGATGCCGCGATCGAAGATGTCACTCTCGAAGGCAACGCCGCCGAAAACGAGACGATGAACGGCTGCCGCGGCGGCGGGTTCTACGCGCATTTCTCCAACCGCATCGCAGCCCGCCGCGTGACGGTTCGCGACTACAACGGCGAGGGCTTCAGCTTCCAGACCTGCGACGATCTCGAGCTCGACCGCTGCCTGGCCGAGCGCTGCAGCGGGCACGGCTTCCATCCCGGCAGCGGATCGAACCGTTTTCACATCCACGATTGCGTGGCCCGCTCGTGCGGCGGCGGGTTCTTCTATTGCCTCCGCGTGCGCGACAGCCTGTTCGAGAACTCGCTGCTGGAGGACAACCGCGGCCATGGGCTCAACGTCTGGGCCCGCGACACCGACAACCTCAACCGCAATATCACGATCCGCCGCAACGGCGGCTGCGGCATCTGCATCATCCCCGGCGACCGCGGGCGGGCCCCCCACCGCAACACGTTTGATGGCTGCACGCTGGAAGAGAACTGCACGGCGGGCGGCCCGGCCGAGGTCATCATGCAGGGGCAGGTCGAGGGCATCCGCCTGCTGAACAACCGCATCCGCCGCCGCGCCGGCGTGCCCGGCATCCTCGTCGCCCCCGGCACGCCCGCGTTCGAATCGCAGGCCAATCTCATCGACCCGCCCGGCGACGACGCGGTCGTGTATCAATAGGCGGTCTTCCGCCTCCGCCCGAGCCCTCCCCGGAAAACAAACCACCCCCAGGCCCGAAAGCCCAGGGGTGGCATTGATTTAATCACGTCGAGGGGGCTACTTGCCCGGCTGCGCTACCGGCTTGGCGGCGGGCGCGGCAGTGCCCTTGGGCGCGGCCGCAGGGGCGGCCGATGGCGCCGCACTGGCCGCAGGCAAGGCGGGCGCCGTTGCCGGCTGCGTGGCGGCCTTGGCGGCTGCGGCGATGGCCTTGTCGGCATCGGCCTGCACCGGGGCGATGGCCTTGAGCTGCGCCGCGTTGAGGAATTCAAACGCATACACGCCGCCGGCGTCGCTGAACGTCGACAGCAGCATCACCTGCCCGGGCTTGGCCGGAATGCTGATCATGGCCGGCTTGCCCGCATCCTGCGTGAAGCGAAGGGCGATGCCATTGAGTTCCGCCGACTTGAGATTCCCGGTGAAGCTGATCTTCAGCAGCCCCGCCGGCTGGTTGGACTCGCCCGGCATCTTCAACGCGGTGTGAATCTGCGTCACCTTGGCGCCCATCGGCACGTCGATGCGGGCGTTGAGCATCTCGCGCCCGGTCTTGTCGGACGAGCAGGTCAGCCGGCTGGTCAGCCAGTTGGAGTCGAAGAAGTCCGACGCCGTGTCCACCGACACGGTGCGGACGATCGAGGATTCATTCACCGCCGCGAAGCCCGCCGGAGGCTCCTGGACCACCACCGCGATGTCTGCCGGCGACTCGAAGCTGATGCTGTACTGGTTGAGCTCCTTGTTGCCATCCTTCACGCGCTGCAGGGCCTGCGGCTGCCCGTTGACGAAGATGGCCTTGGGCGGCACGGGCGAGTGCAGGATCACCGAGTCGAACCGCGTGACGACGCCGATCTGCGGGATGCCGCGGACCTTCAGGAACGCCAGCTTCTCATTGGCCGCGCCGTCTTCGGCATAGCTCTCGTAGAAGCTGCTCGACTGCTTGTTGCTGGTCTGGAAGTACACCGCCGGCCGCTTGGCGTTGGGGTCCACGATGTAGTAGCGGCTGGGGTTGAGGCCGGCGGGCCCCACCGGCTTGTAGACGACCCAGCCGTCGATCGCGCCATCGACCGCCGCGTCCGTCACGCCGTGGATGCGGGCGTAATGCGTGATCTTCTTGTCGCCCTTGACCTCCACGAAGCGGCTGCCCCAGGGGAGGCACTCATAGCGGAAGCCCTGGCCTTCGGCGCCCTTGAAGTAGGTGTAGACCTCGCGCGAAAAATCTTCCGGATACACCGGCCGCAGGCCGTGGGTCACGAAAAGCATCGCCCGCGTGCGGTCCAGCCAGAGCTCATTGCGGAACTTGTCGAACGGGACGGCCTTGCCGCTGTAGAGCGTCGTATTCTGCAGGGCCAGGCCCGGGATATCGCCCCGCTTCTCCATCAGGTCCATGCCCCAGTGGAAGCGGATCGAACTGCCCCCGCCGCCGGCGGCGATGTCGCTGTAGTGCGGGAAGCCCATGATCGTGCCGTTGGGATAGTGCAGCGCGTTGGTCACCGGCGAGGCGTGCTCGATGCGCTGGTGCCTCATGCTGGCGGCGGTGCCCCACAGGATGCCCGAACCGATGCCCAGCGAAGCGCCCACGTTGTTGTTCTCGATCATGTGCTCCGTGCCGTGGATGCTGCCGGGGTTCTGCTCCTGGGCCTTGTAGAAGTAATCGGCCATGCCCTCGGTGCTGGTCATATTATTGATGGCCAAGCCGCGGTCATCGAGCGGGCAGTGATAGGCCTGGTCGTGGTACACCCCGTCGGCCCCGTTGTCCTGGATGTATTCTTTGACATAGGTCAGGAACCATTTCTGCCAATCCGGCTGGCCGAGGTGGTGCTGCTCGACGTAGTCCACCTTGGCGCCCTTGACCTTCTGGAAGACCGAGCAGGTGTCGGCCCGCTTGTGGAACTCTACGGCGTCCTTCTCGCGATCGGTCACCGGCTTGGGCGCCCACATGATCATCGGCTGCAGATAGGCCATCAGCCGCGCGCCGCTTGCCTTCCACGCGACCATGTCCTCCTTGAAGCTGGGCTTCTTTGTGTTGGGGTCGCCCTCATAGGGCATGTTGTCGGCGTGGTTGACGTCGAAGGGCTGGCGGCGGATGATCGGCGCGAACGTGACCGTCCGCTCGAGGTGCGTATTCTCAAGATAGGCCGAGAGCGTGTCCAGCCACGCCTTGTTGGCGTTCACGCCCATGTTGACGAAGCTGACTTGCCGGGTCCAGTCGGCCCGCGGGGCGATCTTGACGTTCTTCAGCCGCCAGTCGCGGAAGCGGGCGGCGGCCTGCGACCAGCTCTTGTCGAAGGCCTGGAACCGCCACGCGATGGGGCTGGCCTTGGTGGACTCCTCGAACGGCGGCACGTTCATCGCCGATAGTGAGAAGCTCAGCCCCTGCTCATTGATCAGGTAGAACAGGTGCTTGTAGGTCCGAAGCTGCGCGTCCTGGCACCACACGCCGACGGCGCCGATCTTGTTGCCGTTCATCGCCAGGAACGAGTAGTCCCAGTACCCGCCCCAGGAGTTTATCCACAGCATGTGCTGCATCTTGCGGTCCAGCCGCACGCCGTCGAAGATCGGCGCCTCGATCGTCACGGCCGGCTGCAGGGCCGTCACCGTCAGGGCACAGCCGTACACGCCCTTGCGCGGCGACTCGACGGCGGGCGTGATTACCAGGTCGCCCGTCTCGGCCTCGACGACCACGTTCAGAGCGTAGGTCTCGTCGGCAAAGCTGGCCTTGCCGTCGGTGAGGCCCTTGTACGTCAACGAGGCCGAGGAGGCATCCTTGGCGGCGAAGGAGAAGACGCTGGCGGCGGTGGCATAGTGCTGGCTGGGCCAGGTCTCATTGGGGTCGTGTTCCCACCAGGGCCAGTGGAAGAGTCTGTCGGCGCCGGCGCGGCAGTCCTCACCGTTCTGCGTGCCCAGGCCCGAAGGCAGGTGCGGCTGGATCTTGGCCAGATCGGTGCTCTTGTCGAGATACTCCTCGCCCGTGAACTTATTAATGAAGCTGACCATCACGCCGGCGGAGATCTCGGCCTTGTAGCGATCCGTCTCGATCACCGCGCCCTTTTCGGTCTGGGTGATCTTCGGCTCGGCGGCGAGGCTGGTCCCGACGAAACAGCAGACCGAGAGCAATATGGCAGCCCATGCAATGCGACCCATGCGTTCATCTCCTATAAGGTTCAGTGCACGATTTGACTCGTGCATGCAATTACCATTGGCGATGCCGGAAAGCAACAGCTTTTGCCCGGGGTTCGGCCGTCGATGTCCCCGTGGTTCACAGGGGCGAGCCGGGAAACAGCAGAGTCGCAGCTGCGAGAGAGAGCCGCGAACATGATGAGAAGCACAGCTCTGCCGTCCAAAACGGCGAGCCAGAAGCGATGCGTTCCGCCTATTTTTTCAGCAGGCGTCATAGACGAGGCATTGCCAGGGCAGGAGGCGGTCGGCCAAGGGTTGCCTAAGGGCGCGCCCCTGTAATCTTCATATTCATAACGACTTTATTTACAGAAGCATATGATGATGATTGGCGTCGCGATGGCCTCGCGATTCGCTCGCCTGAAGGACACAATTGTTGCCGTTGCGAAACGAGGTTTCTTTATTTGTCGATGATTTTGCCGTTGACAAAATAGACAAACGCGGTATTATCGTAGTTGCTCTAGCCTGTTCTGGGAACAGCAGAGCTACTACCCCTGGAGGGGCAGGAGCGAAGTAACCCGCTCCTCTTCATCTCCTGCCACAGGGCCACGTCAAGGCCATCGTTCCCATCATCGCTCGATTTGTATTCGCTTTTCGCGTTTTTGGTCTATCGGTCGTGCAGCGAGCCACTGCGTGATCGACTTGGACTTCGAATAGGTTTTGTCTTTACGTCCGCGTTCCACGGCGAGCCACCGTGCGCGCTGACGATTCGGTTCCACGGAGACACGGAACCTTTGAGCCTTACGCAATAGGAAGGGAGCGTCTGATGAAGAGCCTTTGGAGTCTTGCGCTTGGAGTCGTAATCGTTGGCGCCTGTGCCGGAGGGGCCTCGGCTGCAACGATCGTCGAAGTTCGTTTTGCCAGCGGCGACCCGAATCATGTGGTCGTGACCGCAAACACGGACTACACGATTGACCTCTGGGTCAAGATCATCGGCACCAACCCTAACGCTGCGGACGGCCTGCTGAATCTTTTCGCCGCCGTGCATAGCGTCCAGACCAGTCTGGGCACGGTTGCGGGCGGCACCGGCGTTGGCGTCACCACGTTCAGCCTCAACAGCTACTGGAAAGGCGGCCCCACTGCCCCCCTCAACGCCATCCTGTGGCGGGAAGGCACCGGCCTGAACTACAACACCGCCCGCGATCCGAATGACGGCATTCGCGATTGGGGCCGGTATGACGCCACCCCCAGCGGCAATTCCACGATCTACGCCGTGGGCCTGGGCGTCAGCGTACCCACCTATGTCACCACGATCAACAACCCCGACTATGCACGCTACGTCACTGGCGGCGCCGAGTTCAAGATCGGTACCCTGAACTTCCATGTTGGCAGCCTCGTTGCCTCCCCCGCCGCCGGCGCCAGCACCGCGCTGTCCGCTGCCGACATCTATGCGAAGGCCGCCACAGGGCTACCATTCAACGGCAGCAACTGGTCGGCGGCCATCAAGCCCGCCGTAACCTATCCCGACGCCGCGGGCAATCCGGACGAATTCGGCTCCTACGAGCCCGGGAACGCCGTGTGGTTCCTGCAGGCCACCGACAGCCAGCTCACGATCGTCGGCGGTGACACCGTCAACACCACAACCGGAGCGTCGACCAAGAACGTTAACCTCGGCAAGGTGCTCAAGAACTCCCTGGCCCGCTCGACGCAGGAGTTGTCAAAGACCGGTGAGAATTCCACGAGCTACAGCGTAGCCACCAGCGGCTCGGCGACTACCGGCTTCACCGGGGGCGCAATCGCCACGGGCAATCAGACCGTCACCGGATGGGTCGGCCTCCCCACCACCACCTACGGCTCTAGTACCACGGGCACCGTGACAATCAGCAACACCTCCTACGGCGCCGGCGAAGGCCACGGCCAGGATGATGTCGCCGACGTCTTCACGGTCACCGCGTCCGTCGGCATCGGCCGGGCCGCCCGCAGCGGACTGGACGATCGAAACAGCTTCGTTCCAGGCGACGTCCTTTCCGGCGGCGTCGCGGCCCTTGGCTCCTACGCAAACCTGGCTTCGAAGGTCATTGCCGACGCGAACGTCCTGGGCACCGAGGCCATCCTGCTGGCAGGATCGAATCCGAATTCGGCCCAGCAGACCGTCACGATGAACTGGCGCGATCGGGCGACCATCGAAAGGTGCGACCGGGTACCCGCCGTGCAGACGTACCTGATCAGCGATGTGGTAGCCCTTGACGGAATGGCCAAGGACGGCGGCAACACGTCGGGCTCGCGCGTGGAGACCGGCATGTTCGTCATCTCCTTAAGCTACGACCCCAGTGCTCTGGTCTACAACAATGTCGAGACCCTCCTGGCCGCCCAAGGCCTGATCCGCCTGGCCTATCTGAATGAAGACTACGACAGCACGCCCGGCCCGTCGGCCGGCGACATGTGGCAACTCGCCGTCGCCGGTAACTTCGGCGGCACCGAGCTATTCAAGAACGGCGCTTACACTCCGGCCGACTTCGTCCTCGGCAAGTATGGCGTGGACACCTCCACCCACACCGTCTGGGCCGTCGTGAACCATAACAGCCAGTACTCCGTGATGGTCACGCAGTACGTGCCCGAGCCTGGCACCATCTGCTTGCTGATCGCCGGCGGCGTCGGCATGATCCTCCGCCGTCGTCGCGCCCGCCGCGCGTAACGCCTGCAAAAGAAAAGCGTTTCCTCAGCCTGGCCGCCCTCAAAGCGGCCAGGCTTGTTTTTGCGCCGGCATGAGGGTAGCGTTGGAGCATGGTCGCGTGCCGCGACCGATGGAGACTACATCATGCGCTGCCTGTTGCCTGCCTGCGTCGCCCTCGCCCTGGCCGCCGCCGTGCCTGTCCGTGCGGCCGCCCCGACGCCCCCTCCGCCGCCCGCGGCGACGCTTCCTGCCGGCCTGACCATCGCCAAGCTGGAGATGATCGAGCTGCACATCCCGTTCTACTCCGCCCGCGTCCGGCAGCAGATGCACCGCGCCAATACCCATGGCGAACGCGTGCTGATCTACCGGGCAGAGCTCAGCAACGGCATCGTCGGCTATGGCGAAAGCCCCATGAACGAGTCTGCCCGCATCAAGCCGCTCCTGGGCGCCGCCGTGGCCGCCGTGCTGAATGACGACCGGATCGGCTTTGGCATCCAGATGGCCCTGATGGACGCCGCGGGCAAGACGGCCGGCGTGCCGACGTGGAGGCTGCTGGGAACCAAGGTCCGCGACAAGATCGCCATCGCCTGGTGGGCGATCGACATGCCCCCCGAAGACTGGGCGGCCGAGGTCAAGCAGTCCATCGCCAAGGGCTGCACGTCCATCAAGCTCAAGGGCAGGCCGTGGCGAGACATATTCGCACAGATCGATGCGATTTCAAAGGTTGCCCCGGAAGACTACCACCTGGCGATTGACTTCAACGGGTTCCTGCACAACCTCGACGAGGCCCTGCCCATCCTGCAGGAGCTGCAGAAGAATCCGCGCGTCACGTGCTACGAAAGCCCCTTCTATCTCGGCACAGACCTGCCCGCTGCGGCCAAGCTCCGTACCCTCGTCAGGCCGCTCGTCGTGGACCATTTCAGTGACAAGATCGTCGAGGCCAGCGGCGGCTTCCTCGTGACCGCCAACTTCCAGAGCCTCTCACTGACGCGAAAGCAGGACGCCATGGCCGTTGCCGCCAGCAAGCCTTACTGGCTGCAGATGGTGGGCACCGGACTGACGGCTGCGTACATGACCCACGTGGCGGCGGTCATGCCGGGCGCCACGCTGCCCAGCGTCACCTGCCATCAGCTCTGGGAGCACGACCTGCTCAAAACGCCGCTGGAGATCAAGGGCGGTTTCATCAGCGTGCCCACCGGCAACGGCCTGGGTGTGCAGATCGATGAGGCGGCCTTCGCCAAGTACCGGGTGGAACCGAACACGCCGACGCCGCAGGAACTCTCGCGGCTCAAACCGCCGCGCCTCCGAATCCACATTCCCCAGGGCGATGGCAAGGCCGAGACCGTGATGGAGTTCAGCCGCGAGGACGACTACTACCAGGACTACCTCAAGGGCAAGTATCCCGGCTTCCGTCGCGGCACGCGGATGGAGATCATCGAACGGCCTTAGTTCAAGCTCCTCCAGCGATGGCGGCAGCCTGGGCTTGCCTGCCGGAGGCAGGAAGGCCGCCACCCGCCAAACACGCTCGGCACACAATAAGAGCGGGCGCCGTCTCTTCAACGGCGCCCGCCAGATTCACACCGGAACCGTTGTCCGGGCTATTCCTTCACTTCGTACTCGGCGTCGATGACATCGCCCTTGTCGTCCTTGGGCTTCTCACCGGCCGGCGGCGGCGTGGTCACCGGACCTGCGCCGGCGGTCGCGGAGTTCTTGTACATCGCCTCGGCGACCTTGTGTCCAGCCTTCTCGAGGTTGTCCATGGCCCGTTTGATGGCGCTGCCGTCATCGCCCTTGAGGGCCTCGCGCAGGCCTGAGATCGCGGCCTCGATGTTGCTGCGATCCTGGGCGTCCACCTTGTCGCCCTGCTCCTTGAGCATCTTCTCCATCTGGTAGCCCATGGCGTCGGCCTGGTTCTTGAGATCGATGACCTCGCGGCGGCGGCGGTCTTCGTCCGCGTGCGCCTCCGCATCGTGCTTCATCTTCTCGACCTCGTTCTTGTCCAGGCCCGTGGAGCCCTTGATCTCGATGGACTGCTTCTTGCCCGTGGCCATGTCCTTGGCGGCCACGCTCAAGATACCGTTGGTGTCGATGCTGAAGGTCACTTCCACCTGCGGCATGCCGCGCGGCGCCGGCGGAATGCCCGTCAGGTTGAACCGGCCCAGTGTGCGGTTGTCCTTCGAGAACTACCGCTCGCCCTGCAGCACGTGGATCGTCACCTCGGTCTGGTTGTCGGCCGCCGTCGAGAAGACTTCCTTCTTCTCGGTGGGGATGGTCGTGTTGCGCTCGATGAGCTTGGTCATCACGCCGCCCAGCGTCTCCACGCCCAGCGACAACGGCGTCACGTCCAGCAGCACCATCTGCTCTTCGACTTCGCCGCCGATGATGCCCGCCTGCACGGCCGCTCCGATGGCGACCGCCTCGTCGGGATTGACCGACTTGTTGGGCTCCTTGCCGAAGATGTCCTTGGCGATCTGGCGGACGCGCGGGATTCGCGTCGAGCCGCCCACCAGGATGCACTCGTTGATGTCGTTGGGCGTGAGCTTGGCGTCGGACATTGCCTGGCGGCAGGGGCCGATCAGGCGGTTGAAGATCGGCTCGCACAACTGCTCAAACTTCGCCCGCGTCAGCGTCATCGTCAAGTGCTTGGGGCCTTCGGCGGTGGCGGTGATAAACGGCAGATTGATGTTCGCCTCCATGGCCGAGGACAACTCGCACTTGGCCTTCTCGGCCGCTTCCTTCAGACGCTGCAGGGCCATCGCGTCCTTGCGAAGGTCAATGCCCTCGGTGCGCTTGAATTCGTCGGCGATGAAGTTGATCAAGACCTCGTCGATGTCGTCGCCGCCGAGGTGCGTGTCGCCGTTGATGGCCAGCACCTCGAAGACGTTGTCGCCGATGTCCAGGATGGAGATATCGTACGTGCCGCCGCCGAAGTCAAAGACGGCGACCTTCTCGTTCTTGTTCTTGCCCAGGCCGTACGCCAGGGCCGCGGCCGTGGGCTCAGGCAGGATGCGCTCAACCTTGAAGCCGGCGATCTCGCCCGCTTCCTTGGTGGCCTGGCGCTGCGAGTCGTTGAAGTACGCCGGCACGGTGATCAC
>CAZTVF010000005.1:0-79060 GCA_964616985.1 uncultured Planctomycetaceae bacterium | reverse complement strand
AGGTGCTGCGGAAGCATCGCGTTTATGCATCTCGGATTTGAATCTGCGTAAGCGGAAGAAGGGGATGGGGCTGCCAGCCTATCTCGGCGTCCGTTTGGTCTAGCACCAAGGCCCTGCAAAGCCCCCAATAGTGCTGTAGCATCATCAACAGCCGTTTGGGTTCCTGGTATGTCTTGTCGTTGACGGGCTCCGGCATCCGACAGTCACATATCTGTATCTGCTGAACACGGGCGACGATTTCCGCAACGGGCGACTGCTTCTGTCCAGCCGCAACAATAGCGGCCATGCGCTCCCAGTCTGCCGCCTTGTCGTTGGTCACCTTGACCTCGGGGTGGAACAAGAGCAACAGCCCAGGTCGGGAGGAATCTCCGCAAGCCTTCCATGCTGGGTCGGACATGGCCTTCTTGACTTGCTCGAAGCCCTGTCCGCCCAGGACGGTTTCAATCCAATCCGCCAGCGTCTTGCGAAGCCTCGCGATTTCGTCCTCGTTGATGCTGTGCGGATAGAGAAGCTTCATCCTGTCCAATTCATTGACGCAGACAGCGGCCGCAATTGCCCCGGACAGGCCGCGCGCGAAGTCGGGGTTGGATTCCTGCCCGGCGGCCGGCGCTGTGTCTTTGTTCGCACTATCGGCGGCGGGTTTCCGGTCGTTCTTGATGGCATTGATTAGCATATCGTCGGCGGCGTCCAGGTCGTCCATCATGTCGGTGATTTCCGCGACGCGAGAAGCAACCTCGGCAGGAATCGGGATAGCAAGTTCCTTCATAATCGCGATCATCTCGTCCGCCGACGTGGGCGCATGCCGGCCAACCTCGCGCTGCCAGCGGTTCTCGCGTCGCATCCAGACGATAGGATCCGCGAATAGCCCCTTTCTTGGGATTTCATCTTCCTCTTCTGACTCGGCAAATGGGTCGCTGGCTTCTGTCTCGGGGCCCGGCCCGGCCGTGGGAACACCGGGCGCTGCGCCCCGTTGCTCGGCGGTGCCCTCTACGTCAACGGTTGAGTTATCGTCATCCAAGCCTGCCAGCGACTTCTTGATTGCAAGAACAACTTCATCGAGTTGCGCCAGATACCCCCACCGCACCAGCATCGACGAGTACCACTTGGACTGCCCGGAATCGTGCGTCACATTGGCAACCCTTTGGACGAGTTGGCGCACTTGCGGCGCGGGATCGTTAGAAATCACTAGCTTGCAGCAGGCCAGAAGTGCGTCGCTGGACTGCTCAAGGTAGCCGCAGGCCAATTCATCGAATGACCAATACGGCAAGCTGCCACCTTCAATTTCAATCTGCTTCCCATCGCTCGTCAACTCGCACGGCTTGAAGCCTTCACCGGGGCCGAATGTGGATATCGCTGTTTGGGCGAATTGCTCCAGCGTGAAACGATGGCGAAATAGGAATTCGCCTTCGGCGTCTATATCGTCATGGGGTATCTGTGACCGTTGCAGGTCGTCGGCATGCAGGGTTTCCCATCCATGATTCCTGCCTTTTAGCTGCTTGGGAAGACCGAAGAAAAGGAACATCAGCCTATGTTTTTCGACTACCCTCAACAGTCTCGCAAGAGCATCGGTGAGAGGCGTCGGCGAACGACCGCCCAGCAATCCTCTGGCGCGGTCGTCAATCCCCAACTCTTCGCGTATCATCGGCTCCCATTGCCCCGCCTGTTCGTGGCAGCGCATGAGGAACACCCGTATCTGCCCCAGCCCTTCCCCGCCGCCCTGTTGCACGCCCCATTGACCAAGCTGCATGTCCTTCGCCACCTTCTCAATCGCGTCCAGGTAGAGCACACGTTGCGAAACGCGGAGGTCCGCCCCGTCGCACAATTCGTAGCTAGGCGGAGGCGTAACATTAAAGGCGGCATCGGGCGCGGCCAGGCAAGCCGGTCCGCTAGTCTCGAACAAGCGAACAAGCTCCTTTGCCACGATCTCCAGATCGGTCTGATAGAACGCCAAGCCAGCGACAACCGGGACTGTGGACGGTTCTACCAAGCCCTCTTCCGGGACAGGCCCAATCACCGCATGCACTGGGCTCACGGTCAAGAAATACGGCGGCATTGTTCACCCGTCTATCTGCGGGTCGTCCCGGCGGGTCTGTCGGACAGGTGAGAACGACAGACGCCGCCGGGGCGAATGGCCCGCTGGCCGGCGGGCCTCCCGAGGCCTTTCATTATGCACACGGAATCCTTCCACGCCAGAACCTCTTGCCCAAACAATCGCGTTTGACAATGCGGCCCTTCGGCTGGTCATTTCCGTGTCCGAAAGCACCGTTTGTAAACGGCAGAGCACTGAGCACGAATCGGGACATAAGGCCTGCAAACAGCAAAAGTTGAAGCACATCCGCCGAACAGGAGAGCCCAAATGGGCTTATCGCTTGCTCCTGCAGGAGGTCAGGCTAGAATACATGCAGATTTGTTGGGGCAGTAAGACTGCATCTTCTGTTGGCCAAGCCTGGCCCTGCACGTGTCGGCCGTATCCGGAAACCCGCCGAAGTGTGCGACCACTCCTGTCACACCTCGGACGGATAATGTCGTGTGGTTGACGGCAACATGAGGCCCGGCATGGGCCAGGAATGGAGCGATCACATGGCGCACGAGCTTCACATCCAAGACGGCAAGGCCTCGATGATGTACGTTGGGGATGAGCCCTGGCACGGCCTGGGGACCAAGCTGAACAAGCCCGCCACTGCCGAGGAAGCCATTCAGGCGGCGAACCTCGACTGGGAGGTCGTCAAGCGGCCCCTCTACGCAATCGGCAACGGGTGTCTCTACCCCATCAAGGACAACGTCGCGATCCTTCGCGGCGGAAACCCCGGCGAGCCCGACGGCCCTGTCTTCGGCGTCCTCGGGAAGGACTACACGCCTCTCCAGAACCGGGAAGCCTTCGCGTTCTTCGACTCCATCGTGGGGCAGGGCGCCGCCATCTACCACACCGCCGGCGCCCTGGGCAAGGGTGAACGCGTCTGGATGCTGGCCAAGCTCCCCGGGACTATCCAGGTGGTCGGCGATGACGTTGCGGACAAGTATCTGCTCCTGAGCAACAGCCACGATGGCAGCAGCAGCGTCCAGGTGAAGTTCACCCCCATCCGCGTGGTCTGCCAGAACACCCTGACGATGGCGCTCAACCGCGGGCGAACGATCCGGATACGCCACGCTCCCGACGTGCATCAACGGCTCCAGCAGGCAACCGAGCTTCTGGGGATCGTGACGGAAACCTTCAGCGGCATCGAGAAGTCCTTCCAGGCGTTCGCGAGGCTTCAGATGGATACCAAGCGGCTGGACGAGTATCTCAAGCTTGTCTTTCCCGACTCCCCCGGCATGTCATCCGATTCTGAAGCCGCCTCTTCCGCTGGTCGCGCTGCGGCTTCTTCCCTTGCCGAACAGCGGCGGCAAGTCGCGATGGAGCGAGTGCTGACCCATCGGCGATGGTCCCGGTACTTCTTCGAGAAGGGCAAGGGGATGGACCTGCCAGGCACCCGCGGCACGCTCTGGGCGGCCTACAACGGCGTCACCGAGTACATCGACCACAAGCAGACAGGCCTGAACGGCGAGCGCCGCCTCGCCTCCATCTGGTTCGGCAACGGCTACCAGGCCAAGGTCCGCGCCTTCCGCGTCGCCACCAGCTTCCTGGCGCCCGGGGCGGGCCGAGGGTGAATGCCATCTGGCCGGCCAAGTCCGTCAGCTTCGCCCATCACTGACTCGTGAGCGCATACACCATGTCGCCGACGAAGCGACGGAACGATTCGTTTTCCACGAACTGCTTATAGACCTGGGTGTCTTCCTTGAGCAGATGCTGCATCACCTTGCCCAGCGCCTGGTCGTGGGCCATGCGAGCGGTGTGCGGCGTATTTTCCTTGGCGTTTTGGTAAGCCGCGTCGGCGGCGACCTTCGGCGCAATGTCGTCACGGATACGACGGGCGACTCGGTCGGCGTCGGTGAACAGGGTGCCGAACGTCTCGTTGAAGCTCTTGAGAATGTTGCTCAGCCGGTCTAGCTCGGGCTCGGGCTTGTGGCCTCCCCCATCGGCTGGGGCGGGCTCAATCTTCGCGTCTTCATCCGCGAGCGCAATCTTCATTACCGCCTTCTTCTCGACGCGGTAGCTGTCCATGTCGATGGCTTCGAGGATGCCCTTGGCGAGGTCCTCCTCCTTCGGGGCGGGAAGTTTGGGGGTGAGCAGGTTGAGCATGATCGAGAGCTTCTCCCACTCAGCATTGGTGTAGGGCATCACCGAGGCGAGGAAGTCGTATGTTCGGCAGAAGGCCTTCGCCTTGCCCTTGAAGTCCACCTGCTGGTCTTCGTCTAGAGTGCTGGTGTAAACCGCCACGCAGCCATCAAGGATCGGGTCGAGCATGTCGCGGTCGGCTCCTGCGAGGAACAACTCTACGACCTTCTGCACCTGCTCGGACGAATACACCTGCGCGCTATCGAGTGCGCCCTTCATGTCGTGCAGTTTGTTGGGGTCGGTCTCATTGCTCAAGAGCGTCGTGCGATAGTAGTCCTGGAAGGCAAAAGTGATGGTCTCGCTATTGTTCTGGAAGTCGAGCACGAAGCAGTCGTGTTTCTGCGGGTGCGCGCGGTTCAGACGCGAAAGTGTCTGCACCGCCTTGATGCCCGAGAGCGGCTTGTCCACATACATCGTGTGCAGGAGCGGTTCGTCGTAGCCGGTCTGGAACTTGTCGGCGCAGATCAGGAAGCGGTACGGGTCGCTCTGAATCTTCTCGGCGATGTCCCCGCTCGGAAAACCGTTGAGCGATACCTCGCTGACCTTGGCGCCGCTGTAATCGTGCTCCCCGGAGAAGGCGACGATCGCCTGATAGGGGCTCTTGCGTTCCGCAAGATAAGTCTTGAACGCGTGGAAGTATTGTATCGCGCGCTCAATGCCACTGGTCACCACCATTGCCCGCGCCTGCCCGCCGATCTTCCCGGGTGCGAGCACCTGCTCGTGGAAGTGGTCCACCATGATCTCGGCCTTGAGCCGGATCGCGTGGTCGTGGCTTTCGACATAGTGGCGCAGCTTCTTCTTCGCCTTCTTACTGTCGAACTCGGGGTCGTCCTCGATCTTCTTGACCAGCTTGTAATAGCTCTCCACCGGCGTGTAGGTCTTGAGTACATCGAGAATGAACCGCTCATCGATCGCTTGCTTCATCGTGTAACTGTGGAAGGGCTTGCGCTCGACCTTGCCCTCGGCGTCGGGAGGCAGCGCATCGCCGAACATCTCAAGCGTTTTGGACTTGGGCGTGGCGGTGAAGGCGAAGTAGCTGGCGTTGGTCAGCATCTTGCGCGCCGCCGCTCGCTTTTCGAGGGCCTCATTTACCGTGTCTTCAGTGTCCTTTTCCTCATCCGTCGGGCCGCCCAGTGCCTTGCTCATGGCCGCCGAAGACTTGCCGCCTTGGCTGGAGTGGGCCTCGTCGATGACAATGGCAAAGGCCTTGCCCCCTTCGGCCGCGATTTCGTCGAGGATGAAGGGGAACTTCTGCACCGTTGAGACGATGATCTTCTTGCCTTGTTCAATGAACTTACGCAGGTCGCCCGAGTGCTCCGCGTGCCCCACAGTCGCGCCCACCTGCATGAACTGCTTGATGGTCTTCTGGATCTGATCGTCGAGGAGGCGCCGGTCGGTGACCACGATCACCGAGTCGAACACCTCCTTGCCGCCGCGCTTGACGCCGATGAGCTGGTGCGCGAGCCAGGCGATGGAATTCGACTTCCCGCTGCCCGCCGAGTGCTGCACCAGGTACCGCTTCCCCGCGCCGCGGGCGCGCACGTCAGCCAGGGCCTTGCGCACCACGCCCAGCTGGTGGTAGCGAGGGAAGACCTGGCTGCGTTTCTTCCGGCCCGTCTTCGCGTGCTTCATCTCGACGATCTGGGCGTAGTTTTCGAGGATGTCGGTCAGCCCAACCGGGGTGAGCACTTCCTTCCAGAGGTAGTCGGTCTTGAGTCCCTGCGGGTTTGGCGGGTTGCCCGCGCCGTCGTTGTAGCCCTTGTTGAAGGGCAGGAACCACGAGCCCTTGCCCTTGAGCTCGGTGCACATCCGCACCTCGCTGTCATCCACCGCAAAGTGCACCACGCAGCGACCGAACTGGAACAGCCGTTCGCGCGGGTCGCGGTCGCGGCGGTACTGCTCCACCGCGTCCTCCACCGTCTGCTTGGTGAGGCTGTTCTTCAGCTCGAAGGTGGCAATGGGCATGCCGTTGATGAACAGGCACAGGTCCAAAGCGCGGCGCGTCTCGTCGGTGCTGTAGGCAACCTGCCGCGTGATCGAGAAGCGATTCTTGGCATGCAGCGCCGCCGCGGTCGCGTTGCCCTCCGAGGGCGTGCCGTAGAAGAGGTCGAAGTGCACTGGCCCGTGGTCCAGGCCCTTGCGGAGCACGTCGATGACGCCGCGCTTTCCGATCTCGGACGAGAGGCGGGCGAGGAACTTGAGCCGGTTGATATCCTTGGGGTCGTCGGCGTCGGCCAGCGACAGTTTCTTGAACGCGTCGGGTTGGGTGGCTCGCAGGAAGGCGAAAAGCTGCACCACGTCAAGCGCGTGGGCCCGGTCATACTCCTTCGCGCTGCCCGCGATGTAGCCGCTGCCGCCGCAGGGCGCTGGCGGCTCGGCCGAAATGCCTGCCTGGGCGGCCAAGCCGTCCGCGCCGGTCATGTGACGCATGATGAGCGATTCGAGACCTTTTTCGCTGATGTCCGTGGTCATAACCGTACCCCCGGTATGCGTGGCCTTGGCGTCCCGGCCTTTGTTTGAGCCTTTGATAAACCCCAGGAAGCACGGTAATCCGAACAAAGGACAACCCGCTGGCCTGCAAGCACTTGTGCGGCTGTATCTCGGAGTTGATCTAGTTCAATCATGGTTTTCCTTTGTTAATTGCCGGGCTTATTCACGGTATGCCACGCCGGCTTCGCGCGGCTGCCTCGGTTCTCGATTTTGCTCTTTCGGGCAAGTTCAGCCATGAGATTGTGAATCTTCATCTTCTTCTGCTTCTCGTTCAGGACCTCGGGCAGCTTGTCCATCAGCAGGCGGTCAATCTCCCCACGTGGAATCGGCTGGTGCTCGCGGACGAGCGCCTCGATGGCGTCCAGGTAATACTGCTTGCTGAAGCCGCGTTCGCGGATGTGCCGCGCCCTTTGCCCGGTGAGTTTGGCTACCCTGGCGGCGATGAGCAGGTTGGGGTAGCGCCCTTCCACCAGCCCCGCCGACTTTAGCAGGCGATGGGCCTCGGGCGTGATGCGCAGGCGTTTCTGGACTCGGTCGAGGAGAATGACCTGCCACAGATCGAGATCGGCACGATCCATGAGCAACCGGCTGTATTGCTCGTCGAGGATGTTTCCCGGAATCGAAACCTGCACGCGATCGGGCTCGGTCAGGTTGTAATCCGGCATCGGGAAGAAACGCTTCATCTGCTTCTGGAACATCAGTTTGATGCCGCCGCCCTGGGTATCAATCATGTTCAGGTTCACCATCGCTTCGGCGAGAAACGGGTTGCGGTAGATTTCCAGCGGCGCGTCCTGCCGGATGACCTTGTCCACGTCTCCCGGGAGAAAGCTTCCCACATTGGTCAGCAGGACGGACGAAGGCGTTTCCACCACGTTCACATGCCCGCGCAGGCCATAGTCCTGATGGGCGATCGCGTTATGCAACGCCTCGCGGATGACCCACGGATCGTATTGCGTGATCTCCTGCGGAAACAATGTGCCGCTGGGCAGGGTGCGGATGTTCAGGTTGCGGATGCGGCCAAGGACGCGATCCACCTGAAGCAGGAAGGGCGGGCCGAAATGCTCGTAATCCAGTTCCCGGTTCTGGGCGTCCTTGAGAATCCAAGAGATCCGCGCCACGGCTGGCGACAACAGCGTGGCGGATTCAGGCTTTCCCAGCAACAGGAGCGCGGCGTTCGTGACCGCGCCGCGGACCGTGAGCCGGGCCTTGTTGAGAAAGGTGGCATCATCCCAATCGCCGACTTCGGCAGCCTGCTTTGGGGCCTTGATACGGAACTGCTCGCGTGCTTTCACCAACGCGGCGGCATCCAGGTCGGCTAGCGTCGCGCCTTCGCACACATGGCCCGACCAATCTGTGCGGCGCGACCAGATGGCCCGCTCCTTCTCCGGATGCTTGTGGAGTTCGGTCTTGCTCGAACCGACGCGGATGAAGGCCGCACCATAGAAGCGGACCGGCCGATCCCATGCCGGCCAGACTTCGAAGAAAATCACCTTGCCCTTGGGGTGGGCGAGGATGTGGACTTCAAAGCCGATATTGGGCTGGAGCCCCATCGCCAGCCACACCAGCAAATCCTGATTCCCCTTGCCCTTGGCCGCGTGGGGGTCGAACAGCGTGCCCACCACGGCATGGGTTTGATCCTGGACGCCAAACACAAGGTAGCCTCGCGGCTTGCCGGCCAGGCAGGCCGCGTTGGCCAGCGCGGAGAGATACTCGCCGAGAAGCTGCGGCTCATATTGGTTCTCCTTGAACTCCAGCCACTCCGTCTCGTGCGGTTCACGGCGAAGGCGATCCAACAGGGCGGTAAGTTCCTGCGCGTTCATTCGGTGGCCTCGGGTTCAAGTTCCACGTCGTCGGGCAAATCTTCGTCGGAAACCGCGGCGTCGGGAGTGGGCTCCTCGGGCAACCGCGCGGCTGCCTCGCGCACATCGAGTTTGCCGGTCACTACGTCGGCGACGAGGCGGGTGCGGTATTCGCGGAGGAGCTCGATCTCGCGTTCGAGGCGGAAACGAGTTGTGTCGATACCCACCGTCGCGCTGGCAATGAACTGCGCGATTGTCCTCTGCTCCTCTAGCGGGATCAATGGTAGATCGACTCGGCAAAAATTCCCGAAATTGAGGTCTTGTCCGTCTCGAATGAAATCGGCAGTTGCCTGCAAGGCGCCGATATAGCCGCGTGATTTGAATAGGTAGGCGAAAAAACCAACATCAACGTTCTGCTCTGACTTCAAAACGACGTATGAGGACCTGATGGCTCCTGGCGCCCATGCACGTTCGAGCCCTCCCTGAAAGCTCCTCATGCTGATAACGAAATCATCTCTTTCAACGTGACGACGCTTCTCCAAATGCATAGAGATTTTTACAACTCGTCGCCCGACCTTCTTTTCAAAGTCAGCCTGTGGAATCACCCCATATGCCTGAGTTGCTGAAAGTTGCACGTCGTCGGGCAATGCAAGATTTTTTCGAGCAGAAAACAGCCTCCTGCTGCGCGAAATCTCCCAATGCTGCGGAATGTCCCCGAGCCAGGGGATGCCGGATGGTTTGAGGGGAACGGAGGGGTCGAGGCCGCGGGTGACGGCGCGGTGGATGATGGCCTGCTTCTGCTCCGTGAGCAGCGTGATCACCTTTCGCTTCGCCCGGATCGCCCGCTCCAGCCGCCCGTTCGCCCAGTCCAGAAACCGCACAATCGCCGCCTGCTCCGCGGGCGATGGCAAGAATATGAGCATCCGCTTGAAGTCGCCGAAATCAAGATTCTGGCGCAGGCCCGAGCCCAAGCCATAAAACACCTTCATCAAATCGAAGGCATGAAGAAGCTGGTAGCCGTATTCAGGATGGAGCGTACCCGTCGTGCGGAAGCAAAGATAGGCGGATGTAATGATGCCGCGATTGCGAACAAGCCCAACCCGCAGGCTGTTCCAGTCATTCTGCAGATCAGTCGAGCGGATGATGATGTCGCCGGGGTCAACAACCTGGTAGGTCTCAAAAGATTCCGGCACGAGGCCGTGCAGTTTCTCGGGCGGTTTCACCACGATGCGACCGTAGCTCAACGAGAGCACGGTCTTCTCTCGCATCCCGGTATTCTTGACCTGCTTTTCACGGAAAGCCGCGAAACCCGGCCCGGCGTCCCAATGCCGCGGGATTCCACCAAGCCAGGGCAACCCCGACTCCTTGTATTCCGGATATGGCTTGAGATCGGCGATCACCTCGCGACCCCCTTCAATAGCCCATCCAGCAGCCCCCCGGCCTCTTTCTCGATGGCGAGGATGTCGGCGCTAATCTCCTCCAGCGTGCGCAGCGGCGGCGGCTTGTAGAAATGGCGGGTGAAGCTCACCTCGTAGCCGATCTTCGTGGCGTCCTCCTTGATCCACGCGTCGGGCGTGTACGGCAGCACCTCGCGGCGGAAGAAGGCCTCGATGCCGCCTTCTTCCAGGAGCGGCACCTGCTCGGTGTCGCGCAGATCGGAGTCGGGTTCGTATTCCAGCACGAGTTTCGGGTCGCCGACGGGCGAGGCGTAGCGGCCGTGCAGCGGATCCACCGTCGCCTTGCCCGGCCTGTGGACCTTGGCGATCACCGGCGGCGCGGTCTCGACTCGCCAGCTCACGGCCTTGAGTATCTGCTTCAGGTCGCCGGCGGGGAGCTTGAGGTCGACCTTCTCGATCGCGGCATCCACGCGATCGCGGAAGATGTTATGATCCTTAAAGAGCTTATCGCCCAGCGCCGTGCGAAGTGCCGTGGCCGTCTCGACGAGGCGCCCGTCTCGCTCCCAGGTCCTGGGGTCGAGCAGTTTCTTTTTCTTCTTCTCGGGCATGCCCTTCTTGGCGCTGCCGCCCTCTTCATCGTCGTCCTCATCGTCGCCCCAGTCAGCGAGGCGTTTTTCCAGCGAGGAAGAGATCTTGGCGAACTTCGTGAAGAGGTCGTCGCCGAACTCCTCATAGAGTGCGGCGCGCACGTCTTCGTCGCCGGAGGCGAACCGCAGCGTCTCGATGGCCTTGAGCGAGAGCTGGCTGTGCAGGCGCAGCGGGCGCTCGACCGTGACCTTCCAGTACCCGAAGGCGGCGTTGACGAATCTCTTCGACTCGGGCGTTTCCTTAAACTCAAGGAAGGTGCGGCTGATACGTTCGATATCTTCGGGCGAGAGCTCGCAGTTTTTCTTGCCGAGGTTCTTGCGAAGCGGCTTGAACCACTGGGTCGCATCGATAAGCTGGACCTGGCCCTTGCGATGCTCGGGCTTCCTGTTCGACAGCACCCAGATGTAGGTGGCGATGCCGGTGTTGTAGAAGAGGTTGAGCGGCAGGGCGACGATGGCCTCCAGCCAGTCGTTCTCAATGAGCCAGCGGCGGATGTTGCTCTCGCCCTGGCCCGCGTCGCCGGTGAAGAGCGAGCTGCCGTTGTGGACCTCGGCGATGCGGCTGCCCAGTGCCGACCTGCCGTTCATTTTCGACGCCATGTTGGCCAGAAAGAGCATCTGCCCGTCGCTGGAGCGGGTGACGAGCGACAACTCCTCGTCGGCGAGCATCACCTTGAACCGCGGGTCGCGCATGCCATCCTTGCCACCCATCGCTTCGAGGTCCTTCTTCCAGCTCTTGCCATAGGGCGGGTTGGCGAGCATGAAGTCGAACTCCTGCGCCGGGAAGGCGTCGTGCTGGAGCGTGGACCATTCCGCGCCGCCGACGATGTGGTCGGCGCTCTCGCCTTCGCCTTTGAGCAGCATGTCCGCCTTGCAGACAGCATAGGTCTCGGGGTTGATCTCCTGGCCGTAGAGGAGGCTTTTGATCTGCCGCTTACGCTTCGCGCCGATGGCCGTGAGCGTCTCCTCCGCCACGGTCAGCATGCCGCCGGTGCCGCACGCGCAGTCGTAGAGCAGGTAGGTGCCGGATTTGAGCTTCGCCTCGATTGGCAGGAAGACGAGGTTCGCCATCAGCCGCACGGCATCGCGCGGCGTCCAGTGCTCGCCCGCCTCTTCGTTGTTCTCCTCGTTGAACTTGCGGACCAGCTCCTCAAAGACCGTGCCCATCGAGTGGTTGTCGATGCCGGCCGGGGAGAGGTCAATATCGGGGTCGAGAAACTTGCTGATCAGCGTACCCAGTGCATCGGCCTTCGACAGTGTGGATAGCTGGTTGCGGAATTTGAAGTTTTCGATGATGTCCTGGACGTTGGGCGAGAAGCCGTTGAGATAGTCCTCGAAGTCGGCAAGGAGTTGCTGCTGGCTGCCGCGCGACTTCAGGTCGCGCAGGGTGAAGCGCGAGGTGTTGTAAAAGGCCTGTCCCGCCGCCTCGCAGAGGGCCGCGCGCTGCTCGGTAATGCCGCTCTCGTCCAGCATCTTCTTGGTGCCGAGCACCTCTTGTTTGGTCGGTTCGAGCACCGCGTCCATGCGTCGGATGACGCACATCGGCAGGATCACGTCCGGATACTTACCGCGTTTGAACAGGTCGCGCAGCACATCGTCGGCGATGCCCCAGATGAAGGAGACGATCTTGTTTTGCATTGTTTGATCCACGATCCACTTCACTCCTTCTTGTTCATCACTTCAAGAGCGGGGTGTTCCCGCCGGAAAGACCTGGCCGCCGCAACCGACAAACACTTCCAGCTGCGCCGGATCGTTTCTGCGAGCCGATCACGTCCCGCAGCCATTCGCGCAGGACGGCGCTACTGGCTGTATCTGAAGGCGTAATAGCGTGCATGGTAGGCAGTTGTCATTGCATAGCGGCCTTGAGGCCCCGTACTTCGCTGCCGACTCGTTCGAAAACTATGTTCCCCGGCAATCACGAAGACTGGTGGCCGGGGGATTATCCATCAAACTGGCTCAGCCCGCAAGCTCGAGACAGCCGCATGATGACATAGGGGTGCGACAGGGGTGGTCATGCCCGGCGTTCTGGGCCTGGGTGGGGACGCGGCACGCCTGGCGGCAGGGGCAGGCGAATATTCGTGTAGGGTCGCATGATCTCGGCCCAGGTCCTCACGGACCGCTTCTCCTCATCGGGCTCATCGCGCACCTCAGCCGCCTGCACGGCCTTGCCCAGCGTCCTGTCCAGGAACTCCTTGATGGCCCAGGGCTCGCCGGCCTTGGCCAGGGCTACAAGCTTCCGCCAGACGGCCACGATGTCCTTCTCGGTTACGACCTCGAAGAGCGCGGCCCGAAAGGCCGCGACGCTGCCGACGTGAGGGTTGCCCGGCCCGCCGGGGTTGCCTTTGCGAAAGCGGCCATTGCTGCCGCGGGTTCTGCCTTGGTCTGGGCCAGTCGTTGGCGTCGGCGTCCTCACGGTCTCACCTCGCCGTCCCGCTGGCCTTGACCATCGCCAGGATACCAGCCTTGACGGCGTCGGGGAGCGTAGGCCAAGCCTTGACGATTTCGGCCAGTTCTTGCGCGGAATGGTTGGCAGATTGGTTGGCACTGCCGGGGGCCGCGCTGCAAGTATCGGTGGATTCATCCCCTTGCGCGCTATGCTCATAGCCTTCCAAGCTAGCTGTCGTGGGTTCGAATCCCATCGCCCGCTGTCGGGGGCCGAATGTGATTTTGTCGGGGGTGTGACGCGTCGCGGCCGGGCGTCATCGGCAGTTCACCACCTACTTCGAAAGAACGTGTCTCAGTTTCTGCCAGCGGGACGCCGTGCCCCCGGCTGCTTCCTCGACGGGTCGCTCTTCGCCGATCCCGCAGATGTACCGGAGCGACCCGTTGGCCTCCCAGATGCCGAACGTGCGGCAGCGGAACGGCAACGTGCGGCCGTTGACGCCCTGAACTCGGAAGCTCTGCTCCAGGGGAGGCATATGGCCCCTCTGGGCCTGGTGAAGCCAATTGTCGAACTCGGCCACTACCGCCGGTCGGTCGTCGGGATGGATCGCTTCGGCCCAGCCGCGGTTGCCGGACGAGTCGGAGGAGCGGCCGGTGACTTCTTCATAGTGGCGGCTGCAATGGATGGTCTGCATGGAGTCGGCGCTGGCGATCCAGAACACCATGGGCAGTTCGTCGAGAATCTCGTAGAACCGCTTCCGGGCCTCCTCGGCCTCTTCGTCGGCGCGGGTGTGCTCGGTCATCTCCTGGCCCAGCAGCGTGACCGATTTCTCCAGTTCGGCCGTCCGCTCCTTCACGCGCTGCTCAAGGGTCTCGTTCGCCTTCTGGAGCTCCAATTCCAGTCGCTTACGTTCCCGCGCGTAGCGTAGACATCGCCTCATCGCGAATTCGCTGATTGAGCCTTTGACCAGGTAGTCCTGCACCCCGGCGGCGATTGCTTTCATCGCGAGCACATCGTCCTCCTGGCTGGTCAGGACGACGATCGGCACCTGATGCGTACCGGCCAGAATATTCTCGTAGGTCTCGCTGCCATCGCTGTCGGGAAGATGCAGGTCCAGCAGGACCAAGTCATATGGCGACTGGCGGATCTCCTTCAAGGCTGCGGCCAGGGTCTCGACGTGAATCAGACGGAATGCAGCCGCCGGCGTTCTGAGAGCCATCTCAATCAGGCGGGCGTCCCCCGGGTTGTCCTCGACCAAAAGGACCTTGAATACGTGAGCGCCGTTCATCATTGCCCCAGTCGTTGTTGATGTCGGTGTGCCGCAATCCTACCGGCACACTCCTCTGTACGCTCCGCGCGGAGAGTTGTTGTCGACAAGTGGAAGCGCCCCCGCATTGGGCATCGTCGATCGCCAGAGGCCGCGTTCGCGAGCCACCCGCGTGCGGCCGACGACCGATGTCACCGTCGGGGTCGTCGACTGCGACCTCGTCTCCCTCTTCGACCTGCAGGAAGGGGCATACCTGCTCAAGCCATCCAGCTTCGACGACTACATCGGCATCGCCCAACGCATCCGGGAGCTATGGCAAAGTTCCCACCGGTAACGTCCTGCCCGGCAGGCACGGTCATCACTCAGCGCCCAGGGCCGCCAGCGGCACGCTCAACACTTCGACGGCTTCCTTGCGTCGCGAGACGATGACGTGCAGCGCATCGCCGTGGATCAGCGTGTGGGGGTAGCCGTAGTCGCCGCCCTTGCACACGCCGTCGCGGCGGCGGGTGTAGGGCGTGTCGGCGCCGGCGAGAATGAAGTGACGGCTGAACTGGACGCCGTCACGCGACAGCGACAGCACCAGCGGACAACGTTGCCATGGCGGCTCGGGATCCGGACAACCGACGTAGTAGAATCGCCCATCCGGCAGGCGACCGAAGTGGAACTTGGTGGCGTTGTCGGTGAATTGCGTGGGCACCGGCGCCGACCACGTCACGCCGTCGTCGCGGCTCTCGGTCAGCCACAAGCGGGCGGTGTCGCTGCGGAGCAGCATGTGCAGCACGCCGTCGTCGGTCTGGTAGAACGACCCTTCGCACAGGTGAACGCCCGGCGGCATGTCGCACGGGCGGATGCCGCTCATCTGCCACCCGCCCAGCCCCGCCTGGTCGTCCGTGAATGGGAACGTGCTATCACAACTGATGATGAGCCTGCCCGACGCCGTGCGCTGCGGGCCATGGTTGGGCACGATGCCCATCTGCAGATCCGCGGGCCCCGCCCAGTGCACGCCGTCGGCCGTCGTCATCGTCAGCAGCGTCTTGTCGAAGTGCTTCCGGATGCCCTTCTGCCGCCGGCCGTCGACCAGGGCGTCGGGGCACCACTCGTAGCAGGCGATGTACGCGACGAGGTTGCCCGCGTGCCGATGGAGCCCCGCCGCGGTCAGCACCAGTTCCGTATGCTTGCCCGGCTGCGTATCCAGCAGCGGCGTCGGCGTCGTCCATTGGCGGAAGTCGGTCGAAGTGGCGCAAAGCACGCGCTGGCCGGGCCCGTCCTCATCCTGCCGCCCATTGGACCACACGGCCACATAGCGGCCATTGAAGTGGGCCAGGTGCGGGTGGTGGGAATAGGTCCATTCAGTCGCCGGCTGATACAGCCACGTCCGCTCGACCGGCAGCGGGCGGGCGGTGCTCGCGTCATATCCGGGATTGGCGATCCGTGGCGGCGACGATGGGCGCCCAGTGGTGTTCAGATTAGCGTCGCGGTCGAGCAGCACCCGCCGCACCTCCCCCGCCGGCACGTTGCGGGCCGCAAGACCACGCTGTGCGGCGATGGCCGCCGCCACGCCGGCGGCCTGGCCCATCATCGCACACGTGGGCGAGACGCGGGCCGAGCTGAGCGCGAAGTAGTCGGCCGACATGTTCCGCCCGGCCATCCAGAGGTTGCGGGCGTCCCGCGCGACCAGGCTGCGCAGCGGGATGTGGTAAGGGGGCACCCGCGCCTGCTCCCGGTCGGCGATCGTGCTGACACGTTTGTCGGTCGTCGGCTCGTGGGCGTCGAGGTAGTAGCTCCCCACGGCCACGCCGTCGTCGAAGGCCCGCCCGGAGCGGACATCGGCTTCGGTGAGGACGTACTCGCCGACGACCCGCCGCCCCTCGCGGATGCCGATGATGGGCGAGGCATACGCCAGCCGCCACGGCTTGCCCGAACGCCGCTGGTGGAAATCGAGCACCTGCAGCATCCGACGCCGGGCGGCGATCTCGGCCCGGCTGATGCTCTCGGTGTCGGTCGAATCGTGGCCGATCACCTTGATCTTGATCGCCTTGCTGCGCGGGCCGTTCGCCCAGATGCTGGTCATCGGCAGGTCGGCCTCGACCACGATCTGCTCCTGCCAGCCCTCGGGCACTTGGGCGGCGCGGTCCGCGTCATCGACCTCGCGCACGAAATACATCAGGCTCATCGGCAGCTGCAGCTCGTCCCCCGGCCGCCCCTTCATCGTCTCGCAGCCGGCCATGTGGGCGAGCTCACCCTCGCCGGTGCAATCGATGAACTGCTTCGCCCGCAACGCCTCGGGGCCGGAATTGCCCCGCAGCACAACGCTGTCGATCCGCCCGTCGGCCGCCCCGGCCACATCCACAAACCGGCTATGCAGCAGCAGCATCACGCCCCGCCTCAGCAGGACTTCCTGGAGCACGCTCTTGAGGATCTCGTGGTCGAAGCCCCGCTCGGGGCCAAAAGGGACCCACGGCTTGTACGGCGCGATGGCGCCGAAGGCGCCGAGATGCGCGATGATCTCGTCGAAAACGCGGCCCTGCCCGCCCGTCTCGCCGCTGAAGTTGTTGACACCGCCGTTGGTCATCATGCCCCCGGTGGAGGCGAAGCGTTCGACCAGCGCCACCGTCGCGCCGCTATCGGCCGCGGCGCAGGCGGCGCACACGCCGGCCATGCCGCCCCCGACGACGGCCACGTCCACATTCCAGCGGACGGGCACCTCACGTGAGTAGACAATCTTCTCCATGTCGGGTTCTCCGGCTACGGCGTTCCTGCAATCAGGTCCACCAGCGATCAGGCTTGCGGATCGAACAGTGTCGCCGCGATGTAGCGGTAGGAGGGCGATTCGATCCAGCCGTGATTGTAGTAATACAATACCACCACCTTGCCGTCGGGGCGTTGTGCGATCCGCGGATAGCCGATGTCCCAGTTCGCGCCATCGTTGCCGCGAATGACGATTTCCTCGCCCCAGCCTTCGCCGCCGTCAGCACTGAACCGCACGCAGATGCGGGATGCGTCCTGGGGGCTCGTGCCCCGCACGGCGTAGGCGAGGCACAGCCGGCCGTCGGCCAAGACGACCAGCGCAGCGGGGCTGCCGCCGTGCCCGGTCTGGGGAGCGGGGTCGGCGATGCGCCGCCAGGTCGCGGCGTTGTCTTCGGAGATGTAGCCCGCCAGCCAGCAGCGATTATCGCCCCGGCGGCGCACGACGCACACCAGCCGCCCCGTCGCCAGCCTCACCGTCGCCGGCATGATCGCGTAACCTTTGGGCTCCTCATCCACCCACGAAACCCACTGCCACGAGCGGCCGCCGTCGCAGGTGCGGGCGCAGCCGACGCGCCCTTCCTGGCGGTTCGTCTTGGACGCCGTCAACATCGCCAGCATCGCGCGGGGGCCTTCAACAAAATAGTCGGTGCGTGCGAGCATGCCCGGATTGCCCAGGTTTGGAAATGCGTACGGCCCCTTCCAGGCCCGGCCACGGTCGCTCGTCACATAGAAATGCGATCGGCCGTCTACATCGTTGGCCCGGCGAAAGGTCATCGCGAAATCCGGGTGGGTGAAGTCGCAGTTGCCGGGGCAATCCCCCGGCGCGGCGGCGTTGGCGACGGCGACGTGGTCCTGCGACAGGGCCGTGATCCCGCATCCGAATGCGTCCTCGAGCGTCCATGTCTGGCCGCCGTCGAGGCTGCGGGCAAACTGCTGACGCGCCGTCTGGTAGGCGTATTTGTGGCCTTTCTGGCTTTCGTCGTGATCGGCCAACGCGAAGCCGACCAGCAGTTCGTTGCCCCAGGCCCACAGGCCGCTGTTGGCCGGCCAGCCGGCAAACTTGCCCTGCTCCGAATACACCTTCACGTGCTGAACGTTCCCGGGGGCTCCCATGGTCTCTCCTCGCTATCGCTGCGCGGCCTTCGTGCGACACCCCAACTCGTCCTTCATCTCGTCAACGGCTTGCCGCAGGTTCGCCAGCATCATTTCCTCATCATCATCGGCGCGGGGCGCGGGCATCGGCAGGCGGCAGAACGAGCCGATCGGCAGGCCCAGCAGGCCAAGATACCGCTTGGCTGACGCCGGGTACCGCATGCGGATCGTCAGGTCGGCCAGCGTAAGGAATCGCTGCAGGCGGCTGGCCTCGGCTGGGCGATCCGCGAACTGGGCGCACAGGCGGACGAACAGCTCGGGGTAGAAGTTGGCCGCGATGCCGCTGTAGCCGGCCCCGCCCGTGCAGAGCGAATGCAGCAACGTCGGGCAGTGAGCGTTGTACGAACGCAGCGGCGAACCGTCCAGCCGCTTCAGTTTTGCCTCGAGCTGGTCGCGCCGGCAGCAGGTGTCCTTCAAGAACAGGAACCGCCCGGTTTGTGCGGCCCAGCCGGTCAATTCCGCGCTCAGCGTGCGATGATAGGGCACGGGGCACTCGTACAGCCCCAGCGGGATCAATGGACAGGCATCGAGCATCGCCTCGGCGTTCTCCTGCCAGGCGGCATCCGATCCCGTTTCGGCCGCCAGCTGGTTGGCAGTGAGCACCACGGCCGCCACGCCGGTATCGGCGATCCTCCGGGCCGCCGCGGCCTGTTGCTCCAGCGAGTCCCCAAAGGCGCCCGCGGCAACGACCGGCACGCGACCGGCCGATCGCTGGACGACACGGGCCGCCAGTTGCACTCGCTCCTGCGGCGACAGGTGGTACATCTCGCTGGACAGGCAGACGGCGAACAGCCCCGCGACGCCGCTGGCGATGTACCAGTCGGTGAGGGCATCCACGCCGGGCCAGTCCACGCTTCCGTCATCCCGAAATGGCGTCAGCATGACCGGCCAGACGCCGCGGGGAACTTCATCGATCATAATGCAATCCAATCACTCGTCATTTCGATCACTCGCCACCGCCATCACGATATGCGATACATCGTGGCGCGGCTAGGGCACAATCCGAACAATCTGTCGTACTTCAGGAACACGCGTGGCGAAGTTTGGGGCCGGCGGGGAATCCTTCCGGGCAATCGAGCGTCTACTGAAGAGTGGTCTTTCAGCACCGCAACGCGGTAGAATCGGTGGCGTCGCGCGGATTAGCCCCCGCCGGGACGCCAGGAGTTCATCGAGTGGCCGATATCACGTTAATCAACCTCAATATGTTGTTCATGCGTTACGGCCAGGAGATCGAGCGGGAGCTACACGTGCCGCTGGGCTGCCTGTACCTGACCAGGGCGATGGAGGACGCCGGGCTGGAGGTCGACTTCCGCGATTACCAGGTCGTAGACAGCGACGAACCGTTCGACATGCAGGTCTTCCTCTCTTTCCTGTCGAATCCGGCACGCGTGATCGGCCTGTCGTGCATGGCCAATCTGCTGCCGTTCACCATCCTGGCCGCCAAGGCCCTCCGCCAGCGCTACCCCGATCGCATCCTCGTGCTGGGCGGCGTGGGCTCCAAGGCCGTCGAAGCCCAGATCCTCCAGCGATTCCCCTGGATCGACGTCATCTGCCGCGGCGAGGGCGAGCTTACCGGCATCGATCTGCTGCGGACGATCCAGGCCGGCGGCGACCTCGGCGGCGTTCGCGGCATTTCCTACCGTACCGCCGGCGGCGAGGTCATTCACAATCCCGACCGCCCGCGGATCACCGACCTCGACGCCATCGGCTTCCCGGCGTGGCACAAGATCGACATCAAGCGATACGCCGGCTACGGCATGATGACCAGCCGCGGTTGCCCGTACCCCTGCACCTTCTGCTCGGTCGCCCCGGTGTGGAATCTCGAAAGCCACTCCCGCTCCCCCGCCAACATCGTCGCCGAGATGAAACATCTGCACGAGCAGGCGGGCGTGGACCTGTTCCTCTTCCAGGATGAATTCTTCGTCTCGGGCAAACGGCACGTGATGGAGTTCTGCCGCGAACTCGCCGCCACGAACCTGCCCCTGCGGTGGAAGGCGTTCGGCCGCGTGAATCTCATGGACGAAGAGATGATGCGGGCGATGTCGCAGTGCGGCTGCATGGAGATGCGGTTCGGCATCGAGTCGGGCAGCGACAAGGTGCTGGCCGAGATCCGCAAGGGCTTCACGTCGGCCCAGAGCCTCGAGATCGTGCCCAAGGCCGTGCCGCTGTTCCCGCGGGTGGACACGTTCTTCGTGTGGGGTTTCCCATTTGAGACGATCGACGATTTCCGCCAGTCGCTGTTCCAGATGATCGCCTTCCGCATGATGGGCGCCCGCATCCTGCCCAGCCTGCTGAGCCTGCTGCCGCAGACGCAG
The DNA here is from genome assembly GCA_964616985.1 of uncultured Planctomycetaceae bacterium. Classification (GTDB taxonomy): domain Bacteria; phylum Planctomycetota; class Phycisphaerae; order SM23-33; family SM23-33; genus CAZTVF01. The sequence goes on along the minus strand of CAZTVF010000005.1, from coordinate 58,646 downwards.
GTCTACCGCGACTGGGCCGGCCGCGTGAAGTTGGAGTTCTGCCCGTGGCTGCTGCCGGAGTTCGTGTTCACCGGGCACGAGGTCTCGCGCGGCGGCGAGATTGAGATCCCGCCCCGCCACCGCGAGTATTTCCAGCTGATCATGGACAACCCCGACATCTTCCCGGGCTTCTTCCACGTGGACCTGGCGAATAACGTTCTGCCCAAGCTGGAGCTTCTTCGAGAGTTCGGCTTCTATCCCTACCCCGAGGGCGCCGACACGCCCCCTAACGCCACAAGCGACAAACCCGAGTGCGCCGCCACCTCGCCCCGCGTCGCCCCTGAGGACCTCGCCACCAGGGCCGACTGAACGGTATACTCAAGGCATGCCCACAAAGAAACCACGCGCCGCCGTCCCCGCACCGCAGGTGGAGCAGGAGCTGCTGCCGTCGCAGTCGCGAGAGCTGCTGCAGCAACTGCACCTGCTCACCCCGGCCGGCGACCTCAACGCCGACGCCCGCCGCAAGCTCAAGCAGGTGAACCACCTCATCACGCTGCTGCGGCCGGCGCTGGACGACATCTTCAAACGCTTCCCCGACCCCGCCATCGTCGACGTGGGCTCGGGAAAGTCCTACCTGGGCTTCCTGCTGTACGACCTCTACCTCCGCCAGCACGCCACCGGGCGAATCATCGGCGTCGAGTCGCGGCCGGAACTGGTGGAGCAGGCGAACGCCCTGGCGACAAGACTGGGGTTCGGGCGGCTGCGATGCCAGCGGGCGCTGGCGGCGGAAGCGCCGCTGCCCGAGCGTGTGCACATGCTGGTGGCGCTGCACGCGTGCGACACGGCCACCGACGACGCCCTGCTGCAGGGCCTGCGGGCCAAGGCCGACTATATCGCCGTCGTGCCCTGCTGCCAGGCAGAGGTGGCCCAGCAGCTGGCGAAACTCAAGGAAGGTCCGCTGGCGGAGCTGTACGCGCACCCGATCCACCGGCGCGAGTTCGGCAGCCACCTTACCAACGTGCTGCGGGCCCTGACGCTGGAGGCCTCGGGCTACCAGGTGACCGTGACCGAACTGGTCGGCTGGGAACACAGCCTCAAGAACGAGCTCATCCTCGCCCGCCGCATCGGGGGCTCTTTCCCGCCCGCGCGGCAGCGACTGCTCGCCCTGCTGGCCCAGCTGCCCGTGCAGCCCCGGCTGCTGAGGGAGCTGGGGATCGTGCGATAACTCGCGGCCAGGGAGGCGGCCTTCCCAGGCTGCCACCAACAGACCGCCCGGCGGCGGCCTGGGAAGGCCGTCACCCCATCAAGCATCATGCGGTTCTACGCCTGGTGGTAGAAGACCATCGACTGGACTTCGACGCCCTCGATGGCGTTGAGCTTGTCGCAGAGTTCCTGGATACGAAGGTCGGGCTCGATCATCTCCAGCAGCAGCAGGCCGTTGCGCTGAACGCCCTTGCCCACCTCGTGCAGGCCCAGGCGCATCTTGATCTGGTCGCCGTACTCGGTCAGCAGCTTCTGCACCTCGACGGCTTCCTTGAGACGGTCGGTGATGTGGACGCCGAGGATTGTGTGCTTCTCTTTGGTCATGGGTGATCCTTTCGATTGGTGCGAGATTATCGTCCGCGGCGCGCGTGGCGGCAAATCAAAATGCGTTGACCCACGCCCGCGAGCATCATAGATTCGACGCCGGCCCTCTTGCCTTTCAGAACTATAGGCCGTGCAGCCGCCACTGCGGCGATCCGAGCTCCCGCGGGAGCCCGTAGTCGCATGACTCAGGAAAGGTTTGGCATGAATCAGTGTCACCTCGAGCTTCGCCTGGACAACTGCCCCCAGGGCTGGGTGCTGAACCCGATGGAGCCCAGCGCCGACGTTGACGCCTGCTTCACGGAATGGGTTGCCCCCACCGTGCCGCCGGCATACTGGAAGCACTACAGCCTCATGAAGGTGGCGCACCTTCCGCAGGGCCCCGTGCTGCACGGGCACAGCAACCGCCCCGTGCTGCACTTCGACCTGGAGGCTGACGCCCGCGCGGGCTGGGACGGCACGCGATTCGACCGCTCGCTGGTGACTCGTCAACCCGTGCCGCCCGACTGCATCGTCCGCGCGCGGGTCGCGCTGCTGTCGGACCGCACGCGACCGCTGGAGGACCGCGTCGACAACCGCATCGCCGCCGTCGGCATCGTCGCCCGCATGCTCAACGTCCGCCAGTACTACTTCCTGTGCATCCAGGCCGACGGCAAGCTCGCCCTCATCCGCCGCAGCGACGACGAGTGGCTCGAACTCGCCTCCACCTGCATCAAGCCCGAAATGGGCGCCTGGTACTGCCTCGAACTCTCCTGCCGAGGCGACCGCCTCGAGGCCAGCCTCGACGGCCGGCGCGTCTTTGCCGTCACCGACGACCGCTTCGAACGCGGCCTGGCGGGCGTGCGGACCAACGCCGCGGCGTACGTCGACCAGCTCGTGATCCGCGCCGACGGCCCCGCGGTGCGACGTTTCGCTGCCCAGCAGGCCCGGGAGGAAGACCGCCGCGCGGCCATGGCGCAGCGCATGCCCGAGCCCGTCGTGCATTCGACTTTCACCCTGGCCGAGCCCATCGCCGCCGTCACCTTCGCCGCCCGCCTGGCCCGGCGCGACGAGGCCCAGTTGATCGGCTCCGGCAGCGAGGCCGGCGGCGCGGGCGCGACCCTGTGCATGGACCTTCGCGGCCGCGAGATCTGGCGGCTCGCCGGCGAATTGACCTCCTGTATCGCCGCGCCGCGCGCCGACGGCCTCAACGACATCTTCGGCCGCCTGGGCGACGAGCACGTGCTGGTCGATGGCCCCACCGGCCGCATCGTCCGCCGCCTCAAGACGCCCGCGTCGGATGACCCCAAGGCCATCGTCGTGCCGGTGGGCGAGTGCGTCGCCAACCTCTCGGGGGCGCCCCTGGCCGGCGAGTTCTTCCTCCGCGAGGAACTGCCCACCAGCGGCGGCGCGGGCTTTCGCTGCTGGGCCGTCTCGCGCAAACTGGACATCCTGTGGGAGAAGCGGATCCTGCCGCCGTTCGGGCACTCGCGAAGCTTCGCCTTCTGCGACGTCAACGGCGACGGCCGCGAGGAGGTCCTCGCCGGGCCCACGCTGCTGTCGCACGACGGCAAGGTGATCTGGCAGTGGGAGGATGCGGACCTTCTCTACCAGCCCGGGCACTATCACCGGCCCGACCACGTGGATTCCGTCGCCATGGGGTTCTTCGACGCCGACAGCGAGATCGGCCCCGTCGCGCACCTGCAGCTCGGCTGCAACGGCAACGCCGTCGTCGACGCCCGCACCGGCCGCACGCTCGCCATCCACCGCCTGGGGCACGTGCAGTGGTGCCAGGTGGGCCGGCTGCTCGAGGATCACGACGGCCTGCAGGTGCTCACCAACAGCCGCTGGGGCACGTACGGCTACATGGCCGTCTTCTCGGCCACCGGCAAACGCCTGGGCACGCTGCAGTGCGACTACCTCGGCGCGATGCATTGCCCCGTCAACTGGACCGGCGACGGGTGGGAGCATATCCTGCTGATGGGCTCGCAGGATGCCCTGGGACTCTACGATGCAACCGGACGCAAGCTGGTGAAGTTCGACGTGCCCTGCCCTAACCGTGCCAACGGCGCGATGGCGATGGTGCAGGACCTCACCGGCGACCCCCGCGACGAGATCGTGCTCCAATCCGGCCGGGTGGTCAACATCCTGACGCCGGGGCCGATGAAAACCGCGGCCTCGCGGGTCTACGCCCCCATTCGACGTGGAAATGTCTCGCTGCCGGGATGGGCGCCGGCGAAGTAGCGGCCGCCTTGCGGATTCGTGTGTCATTCGCCGCAACAGATCGTATAAACCAACCGGAGGCAGGAATGATTCAGTTGACCCCGGATGAGTGCCGTGTGCTGGGTGTGTTGGTGGAGAAGGAACTGACCACGCCGGGACAGTACCCCATGTCGCTCAACGCGATCATCAATGGCTGCAACCAGAAGAGCAATCGCGATCCGATGATCACGATCGATGAGGACCGTGTCGTGCGGGCCCTGGACGGCCTGCGGGACAAGAAGCTGGTCATCTACGCCGACACCCTCGGCAGCCGCGTGATGAAGTACAAGCACAGTGCGAATGAGTCGCTGGGCGTCGGGGTGACCGAGCTGGTGATCCTGACGGAGATGCTCCTTCGCGGTCCGCAGACGGTGGGCGAGCTTCGCGGCCGCGCGTCGCGGATGCACCCGCTGGAATCGCTGGAGGTGGTGCAGAACACGCTGGCCCACATGATGGACCGCCCCGAGCCGCTGGTCAGGCCCGTCGCGGGCGGCCGGGCCACGCGGTACGCGCAGCTTCTGTGCCCCGAACTTCACCCGCTGGAATCGTCAAGTGCCCCTGCGCCCACCGAGGCCGCCCCGCCCGACCCTGCGGTGGCCGAACGGGTGGACAAGCTCGAGGACGAGGTCAAGCTCCTGCGGCAGGCCATCGAAAAGCTCGCGCAGCAGCTGGGGGCCACGGACATCTTCTGATCGCCCGGCGATGGGTGCCATGCCGAAGCGTACTCGCGCCGGATATGCTCGCCGGTGCCATGCCGAAGCGTATTCGCGCCGGCATGCTCGCCGGTGCCATACCGAAGCGTACCCGCGCCGGCATGCTCGCTTGGAATGCGGCTCGCACTCCCAAACGAGTTTCGGGCGGCACAGACGGGACATAAAGGACGATGGATATGCCGCCCCGGCCGCCGGGTTCCATTTGCCGCCAGACGAGAATTGACCCGGTGACGCCTTCGCACCCCCAGACAAGTTTGGTTCTTCAATCTATTTGTCTTTCACTTCAGCATTCGACATTCCTTGTTCTGCGGTTCTGCTGTTCGCTGCTTCTTCGCCATTCGCGACGGCCCGGACGCAGCACACGTTCGCATCGGCCTGAGGCGCGTTGCCGTTCACTTCAGTATTCGACATTCCTTGTTCTGCGGTTCTGCTGTTCGCTGCTTCTTCGTCATTCGCGGCGGCCCGGACGCAGCACACGTTCGCATCGGCCTGGGGCGCATTGCCGGCCTGCATCCACCCCTTGCCGCCCATGAGGCGGGCGACAAGCATGCTGGCGACGTTGTCGCCGACGGCGTTGACCATCGTGGCCGGCGGATCCACCAGCGTGCCGATCATCGAGATGATCGGCAGCGCCTCGGGCGGGAAGCCGTACATCGCCACGATCAGGATCTCGCCCGTGAAACCGCCCTGCGGGATGCCGCTCATCACCGTGCCGCTGAGGATCGCGATGCCCACCGCGATGGCGATCGTCTCGAAGCCCTGAAAAGGCATCTGGTAGATGCCGAAGAGGAAGGCGATCTTCAGCACCGCCGCCAGGCACGAGCCGTCCATGTGGATCGTCGCGCCGATGGGGATCACCACCTCGCTCACCTCGCGGGGCGTGCCGATGCGGTCGGCCGCCTGAAGGCTCACCGGGATCGTGGCGAAACTGCTGCCGGTGCCCATCGCCGTCAGCGATGCCGGCACGATGTTGCCCCAGAACCTCCGCACGCCCAAGCCCCCGCCGGCCAGGCCGGAATACAGCGTGAAGGCGATGAAGAAGTACGCGATGCACAGCGGGTAGTATAGCGCCATGGCCCGCGCGTAGTCCGTCAGCAGGTCCGGCCCGAACACCCCCACCAGGTACGCGAAGTACGCCGCCAGCCCCAGCGGCGCGTAGTACATGATCAGCGAGATCACCTTCATGAACACCTCGCTGCCGGAGGCGAGGAAGTTCGCGAAGGGCCTTCCCTTCTCGCCCGCCGCCGATGCGGCCAGCCCCACCAGCACCGCGAAGACGATCAGGGCGAGCATGTTTCTCTTCGACAGCAGGTTCACAAAGTCCGACGTGCTGACGGCGCTGACGATCTGGTCGGATGTGCTCATCTTCTGCACGGCCGCCCCCGCCTGCACCGTCAGGTGCACGCCCTCGGCCGGCGGGAACAGCTTCACCCCGGCCACCATCAGCAGCGATGCGATCACGCCGGTGATGATGAAGACGACCATCATCCAGCCCAGGATGCGAAACAGCCGCTTCGTGCTCACCATGCCCGCGACAGCCGAGGAGATCGAGAAGAACACCAGCGGCACGACCACGGTGAACAATGCGTTGAGGAAGACGTCGCCAAACGGCTTGATGACGCTGGTGAGCAGCCACGTGTTGAAGGACGTGTCGTGCCACTGGATGGGGAAGTTTGTCGTGGCGGTCGGAAACACGAGGCCCACGAGCGACCCGACCACGATGGCCCCGATCAGCACCAGCGACAGTGCGTAGCTCCGCAGAAATGTATTCTTGATCATGGGCGGGAATTTACCCGACCGCCCCGGCAATGCCAAGTGGCAAACGCCGCGGCACGCATGATCGTCGCTGCCGCACACACGCCGGACGGGCACGAGCGCAGGCTCCCGCCGGGCAACAGCCTTCCCCACAAAAAACAAAGACCGGCCTTTCGGGCCGGTCTTTACGTGCGCCGCGTAGGAGTCGAACCTACGACCCGGTGATTAAGAGTCACCTGCTCTACCAACTGAGCTAGCGGCGCGAACGGATTGGTAACATTATAGAGAAAGGGCGAATCGGTCAAGAGCAATTTCGCAGGACTCGAAAAACTTCGCGAAATTACTCCCAAAAAGCTCTCTCGCACGTCGGCCTGCGGTGACGCAAGCAGCTTTTCTCAGGACATTTGCATGTCGCAACCCAGTTGCTGCATCTGCTCGACGAAATGGGGGAAGGTCTTCTTCACGCAGTCGGGCTTGGTGATGATGGTTTCGCCCTCGGCCAACAGGCCGGCGACGGCCATGGTCATGACCATGCGATGGTCGCCTCGGCTGTCGAGGCGGGCGGAGTGCAGTTGGCTCTTGCGGATCACCAGGCCGTCAGGGCGTTCCTCGACGTTGGCCCCCATGGCCTGCAGCGCCTTTCGCATCTCGGTGATGCGGTCGCATTCCTTGTAGCGGCAGACCTCGGCGTTGGTGAGAACGGTCTCGCCCTCGGCGCAGGCGCCGATCACGGCCAGCAGCATGAACTGGTCGATGAAGTCGTTGCAGTCGATGGTCATGCCCTTGAGCGTGCTGGAACGCGCCACCACCGAGCGGTCGGCCGTGTCGATCTGGGCCCCCATCTTCCGCAGCACGTCGACGACCATCTTGTCGCCCTGCGTGTCGCGGTAGTCCAGGCCCGGGATGTGAACCTCGCTGTTGGGCGTCAGCACCGCCGCGGCGATGGGGTACAGCGCCGCCGACCAGTCCAGCGGGATGTGGCTCTCGAAGGCGTGCCAGCGGCTCTTGCCGCGGACGCGATAGTGTTCGAAGTTCGTGTTGGAGTACTCGGCCTTGCACAGGTCCATCCACGCCAGCGTCATGCCCACCCACGGCTTCTCGCCCGCGCGGCGGACGATCAGCTCGGTCGGGGCGTCGGCCAGGGCCGAGGCAATCAGCAGGGCCGACACCGGCTGGGAGTCCATGCCGTCGATCTCGGCGCTGCCACCGCGAAGCCGCCCCCGGACCACCAGCGGGGCATGCCCGTCGCCCTTGGTGGACACGGCGAACGCGCCAAGGGCGTTGATCGCGTCGATGAGCGGCTGGCAGAGGCGGATGTGCCGCAGCGACTCGTCGCCCGTCAGCACAGTGTACCCCTCGCAGCAGGCGGCCAGGGCGGTGAAGAATCGCAGGATAATGCCGCTGTTGCCGCAGTTGATTACATCCTCGGGCGTGGTGAGTTTGCCCGCGGTGCCCGTGACTTCCCACACGGCGTTGGCCTTGGGCTCGATCCGCGCGCCGAACATCTCCAGCGCCTCGGTCCCCAGCATCCAGTCATTGGACACGGCCGGGTTCACGATCCGGCTGGTGCCCTCGCCCAGCGCCGCCATGATCAGCGCGCGGAACGAGTGGCTCTTGTTGGCCGGGATCTTCACCGTGCCATGCAAGTTCGGGGAGTTTCCGACAATCAGATCCATCGATCACCTCGTATCGACATGGTATGCGGGAGCGGCGGTCTCTGCAAGAATACGTCTGGCAAGAGGCGGCGGCCTGGGAAGGCCGCCACCCAAGACGGGCGCTGCAGGCGACGGCCTGGGAAGGCCGCCACCCATGAGATCGGACGGGTATTTCCCCAATGAGGTCTGACGGGAATTCCCCAATCGCCTGTCTTCCCGTACAATCATCGCATGCAGAGAATTCTCATCGACACTGATCCGGGCCAGGACATCGACGACCTCCTGGCGATATGGTTCGCGGCGCTCCGCCCGGAGCTCCAGATCAAGGCGATCACGACCGTCACTTGGCCCAGCGACAAGCGGGTGAGGCTGGTCAAGCGACTGCTGCGATATCTCGGCCGCGATGACATCCCCGTAGCGGCGGGCATGGAACTGCCCCTGCGGCCGGTGGGCCCCCAGGAGCTCGCCGAGCAGCACGACATGTCGCGGTCGATGAACCACTACGCCTTCGCCCTGCCCGAGGAAGCGATCGACGATCCCTCCGGGCAGGACGCGGTGGACCTCATCATCCGCACCGTGGAGCAGAACGCGGGCGAGATCGTGCTGGCGTGCATCGGCCCGCTGACGAACATCGCGACGGCCTTGCGGAGGCGGCCCGACATTGCGGGCAAGATCCAATACATCGCCATGATGGGCGGTGAAATGGTCCTCAACCGCTGCGAGCATAACGTGGCGTACGACTACGTCGCGTCGGACATCGTGCTGACCAGCGGCGTGCCGATCCACATGGGCACCTGGAGCGTGACGCGACAGTTCACGCTGACGATGGCCGAATGCGACGTCTTCCGCCGCAGCCGTTCCCCCCTGGCGATCGCGATGGGCAAGGCGATCGACGTGTGGCATCCGGGCCAGAACTGGAAACCCGGGCCGGTGATGTACGACCTGTTCCCGATGGTGCACGCCTTCGACCGCACGTTCTATAAGACGCAGCCGATGTCCATCCGCGTGGAGACGCGCGGCGACTGCACCCGCGGCATGACCGTCGCCGGCAGCAACGGCGCCAGCATCCACGTCACCACCGAAGCCAACGCGCCGGGCCTGCGCGAGCTGTTCCTTTCGACCGTGATGGGAGCGGAGGCCACACGATGAACATCCGCCAGCAGTTCAAGGCCCTCATGAACTTCCAGCCGGCGGGCGCCCTGCCGGCGATGGAATGGATTTCCTGGTGGGACAAGACGCTCGAGCGATGGTGCGGCGAGGGGCTGCCCAAGCTCTCGCGCGAGGACACGCTGCGGCACTTCGGCCTGGCCGTCAACGAATGGGTGTGGATCAGCCCGCGGTGGACCCTGCCCCGCCCGGCCGACAGGCCCCGCAGCGCGGGCTACATCGACAGCGAGGCCGACTACGAACGCGTCGTCGCGCCCACGCTGCGGCAGGCGCCCGTTCTGGATACGGCCAATCTCCGCCGCATCGCCGCCGCCCAGGCCACGGGCGACGTCGTGGTCTGGATGCAGATCGACGGTTTCTTCTGGTTCCCGCGCGAGATCTTCGGCGTCGAGCCCCACCTCTTCGCCTTCTACGACCAGCCGGCCCTCATGCACCGCATCAACGACGACCTGTGCCGCTGGAACAATGCCGTCCTCGACCAGGTGCTGGCGATCCTCGCCCCCGACGTGCTGACCTTCGCCGAGGACCTCTCCTACAACCACGGCCCGATGCTCAGCCGCGAGCAGTTCGACGAGTTCATCGCCCCCCGCTACCGCCGCATCGTGCCGCGGCTCAAGCAGGCGGGCGTGATCCCCATGGTCGACACCGACGGCGACGTCATGCCCGTCGTGCCCTGGATGCAGGCGGCCGGCATCGAAGGCTGCCTGCCGCTGGAGCGGATGGCCGGCGTGGACGTGGCCGAACTCCGCCGCCTCTACCCCACGTGGCGGATGATCGGCGGCTTCGACAAGACCGTCACGCACCTGGGCGAGGCCGCCATCACGGCCGAGTGCGAACGCCTCCTGCCCGTCATGCGCAGCGGCGGTTTCCTTCCCTCCACCGACCACCAGACCCCGCCCGGCGTCAGCCTCGCCGACTTCCACACCTACGTCCGCCTGCTCAAACACTACTGCCAACTGGCCGGGAGCACCCGGCACTAACCCCTCGGCCAAGCCTCATTAACGTCATCAACGGAGCACGCATGAGCCACGACTGGATCAAGATCATCCCGCCCGCACAGACCGCCGGCGGGCGAGGCAAACTGGTGATTGAAGGGCGGCCGAGCATCCTGCTGGGCGGGCAGACGAACAACAGCTCGGGGTCCAACCTCGAGTACATCCAGCCGGTGCTCGACGGCCTGGTGAGCCTAAACTCCAACCTGGCCATCCTGCCGCTGTACTGGGACCTCGTCGAGGCCGTCGAAGGCCGGTTCGATTTCACGCTGCTCGAGGGCATCGTCGAGTCGTGCCGCAGCCGCGGGCTGCACCTGGTGTTCCTGTGGTTCGGGGCGATGAAGAACGCGATCTCCTGCTACGCCCCCGCGTGGGTGAAAACCGACCTCAAGCGATTCCCCCGTGCCGAGGGCGAAGCGGGCAAGCCCAGCTGGACGCTGAGCATGTTCAGCCCCGCCGTGCTGGCCGCCGACGCCCGGGCGTTCGCGGCGGTGATGAGACGCATCGGCCAGATCGACGCCGACCGCCACACCGTGCTGATGGTGCAGGTGGAGAACGAGACAGGCGTGCTGTCGATCGCCCGCGACCGCTCGGCCGCGGCCGAGGCGGCGTTCGCCCAGGCCGTGCCGGCGGAGTTGATGTCGCACCTGGCCCGGCGCCGCGACCGGCTCAGTGCGCCCATCCGCGACGCGTGGGATGCCGCGGGCGCACGCATGCAGGGCACGTGGGCCGAGGTCTTCGCGGGCGAGGCCGACGAAGTATTCATGGCCTGGCACGTGGCGCGGTACGTGGAGCAGATGGCCCGCGCGGGCAAGGCCGAGTACGACCTGCCGATGTACGCCAACGCGTGGCTGATCGCCGGGCCGGGCTACAAGCCCGGACAGTATCCCAGCGGCGGGCCGGTAACCAAGGTGTACGAAATCTGGCGGGCCGCGGCGCCGAGCATCGCCCTGTTGGCGCCGGACATCTACCAGCCTGACTTCCGCCACCACGCGGCCGACTATGCCCGCGAGGACAACCCGCTGTTCGTCCCCGAGACCAACGCCACGCCCGCCGCCGCGGCCAAGTGCCTCTACGCGATCGGGCAGCACGGGGCCATCGGGTTCGCGCCGTTCGGCATTGACGCAATGAAGGCCCCCCACCCGCTGGCCGACGTGTATGCCGCACTTCGAGAGATGGGGCCGCCCCTGGCCGAGGCGGCGGCCCAGGGCAGGACCGCGGGCTTCCTGCAACAGGCCGATGACGAGTCGTGGATGGTGGAACTGGATGGCTTCCGCCTGCGGCCGCGGACCAGCCGCAAGCTGGCCGAGTGTGCCGTGCCCGGCTCGGCCCTGCTGGTATCGCTTGGCGGCGGGGTATTCCTGGCCATGGGCTACAACATCATCTTCACCTCCGAGCCGACGGACGGCTCGCTGGTCGCGGCGGAGATCCTGGAATCGGACGAGGGCCGCTATGCCAGCGGCGAGTTCCTTGCCACCCGCCGCCTCAACGGCGACGAGTCCTGCCACGGCACCGGCGTGGTGCTGCACGACCGCCTCACCCTGTGCCGATTCCGGCTGCACGCCTATGGCCGCAGCGACTCGGCCGCGAGGAAGGCTTGACCGGCGCGCCGGGGAGCGGATAATCCCTGCAACCACAGCCTGAAACGAATGGAGCCCGCGATGCCCTTGACCCCGCGTGAAGTGATTCGCCAGAACATCGAGTGCCGCTGCGAAGAGCGCATCGGCCTGAACTTCGACCGCGACCGCCGCAACGACTTCGCCGGCTGCGGGGTCAACGATGGCTTCAAAGCCGAGGTGTGGACGGAGGGCGAGATCGAGTTTCGCACCGACGCCTGGGGCAACGTGTGGCACCGCATCTCGGGCATGTCGCAGGGCGGCGAGATCTTCAAGCCCGCCCTGGACACGTGGGACAAGCTCGAGGGCCTGCAGTTGCCGGACCTGGCCAACCCCGCCTTCTTCCAGGGCGCCCGCGACCTGGCCGCCTCGGGTACCGACCGCTTCCGCCTGGGCTGGATGCCCGGCTGGCCCTTCGCCACCTGCCGCTACCTGCGGAAGATGGAGATCTACTTCCTCGACCTCATCGAGGAACGCGAGCGCATCGACATCCTCCACGACCGCGTCACCACGATGCTGGAGGGCGTGATCGAGCAGTACGGCAAGGCCGGCGTTGACGGCATCATGTTCTGCGAGGACCTGGGCATCCAGGACCGCACCCTGATGAGCCCGGCCATGTGGCGAGACATCTTCCGCCCGCTGTACGAGCGTCTCACGGGCAAGGCCCATCAGTACGGCATGAAGGTGATCCAGCACTCGTGCGGCTACAACTGGGCCCTGGTGGACGACCTGTGCGAGGCGGGCATCGACTGCCTGCAGTTCGATCAGCCGGCCGTGTACGATCTGCCGGCCCTGGCGGCCAAACTGCGCAAGCACGGCGTTGGGCTGTACTCGCCATGCGATATCCAGAAGGTGCTGCCGACGGGCGACCGCGAGTTGATCGAGCGCGAGACGCGCCGCATGGTGGATACGTTCCGCGGCGGCCTGATCGCCAAGAACTATCCCGACCTGCCCGGCATCGGCGTCAAGAACGAGTGGGACGACTGGGCCTACGAGGCGTTTGTCGCCGCTGGAGGCGCCTGAGAAATCCGAAATCCGAAGCACGAAATCCGAACCCGTATTCGGGCTTGTTTCGGATTTCGTGCTTCGTGCTTCGAGTTTTTGGGCTTCGTGCTTCGAGTTTTTGGGCTTCGTGCTTCCGATTTCTGGCCCCACGCGTAATCTATTTCCTTGCATTTCGTCCAGGGGTGGCTAGAGAATAGGGGCATCACCTCTACGGAGCCATCTCATGCGGATCGCAGGTTGGAGCGTTTGTGCTTTCGCGCTGCTGGCGGCGGTGTTCTCGGCCGCCGAGGCGCAGGCCCCCAAGGCGGCAGCCTCGTCGCGAACCAGCGGCGAGACGCTCGTCTATGAATCCAACTTCGCCGCCGGCGTCGGCAGCGAGTGGTCCAGCGACCGCCGCGAGAACGCCTCCGGGATCAAGCGGACCTTCCTGGGCCGCTTCGAGAACGCGGGGCCGACCCTTTCGCTTCACAATCTCCCGCCGCACAAGTTCCTGCGGATGACGCTCGATGTATACATGCTGATGAGCTTTCCCTCCAGCAGTTCGTCGTGGTCGCTTCGCACGGGCGGCGGACAGCTGCTGACACGTCTGACCTTCACGGGATCCGATGCGACGGCCGGCAGCCTCACGTTGATCGATGAGCTCAACCCCAAGCCGGCGGCCAGGGACAAGCTCTCCCTCAACAGCCGGGGCCACGAGCCCAGCTACAACACGATTCACCAGGTCAGTGTCGTCCTGCCGCACGAGGCCCCCGAAGCGAACCTCGTCTGCGAAGGCCAGGGCGCGGGCGGTAGCATCATCGCCTGGGGGCTGGACAACGTGCGGGTCGAAGCCATCGCCGCGGTCGTGGACCTTACCAAATCGCAGATGGAAGTGCTGTGGGCCAGGCTGGGCGAGCCCGCGCCGGTTGGGATCGATGCGCAATGGTCCCTCGTGGCCGCCGGCGACGCGGCGGCGAAGTTCATCGCCGCCAAGCATGCCAGCGGCGGGGTCGATGCCGCCATGGTCGCCAAGCTCGTGACACAGCTGGACGCCGATGAGTTCGCCAATCGCAAGGCCGCGTCGGACGCCCTCGCCAAGATCGGACCTGTCGCCGCCCCGCTGCTGCGAGAAGCCCTCAAGACTACCGAGTCCGAAGAGGTCCGCGCGCGCCTGCAGGAACTGCTGGACCGTGAGGCCGTGCAGGTGCAGGCCAAGGAGATGACCTCCCTGCGCTCGGTCCGCGTCCTTTCAGTGCTTGGCTCGCCGACCGCCGTGGAGGCCCTCAAAACGGTGGAGGCCTCCGCGGGCGCCAATCCTCGCCTGGCGGCCATCGCGCGTGCCGCCATGATGCAGGCGGCGGCCGCCCTGGCCTGCGGCCCCAATGCTCCGAAGGCCGAATCCCTCGAGTTGGCCGGAGGCGTGCTGATGCCGCTGGTGCTCGTGCCCGCGGGAAAGTTCACGATGGGCTCGCCCGCCGACGAGGCCCAGCGAGAGGCCGATGAAGGACCGCAGCACGAAGTGACGCTGTCGAAGCCTTTCTACATCAGCGCCTCCCGCTTGACCGGTGCGCAGTACTGCGCTGTGATGGGGCACCTTCCCGGCCAGACGCCCGATGGTGTCAGCGGCCAGGCCACAGACGTCAAGCTGTCGCCGAGCGTGGTGACGGCGATCGAGCAGGCGGCGGCGAGGATGCCCGCCGAGTTGACTTGGCAGCAGGCGGCCGATTTCTGCCGCCGCCTTTCGCTGCAGACGGGCCTGCGCGCACATCTGCCGACGGAGGCGCAGTGGGAATACGCCGCCCGCGCCGGCACGCCAGAGCGATGGTCGTTCGGGGACAAGCCGGCCCTGCAGCACGACTTCGACGTGATGCCGCTGCCCAACCCCTGGGGCCTCTACGGCATGCACGGAGGCCTGGACTGGTGTGCCGACTGGTACGCCAAGGACTACTATGCCTTCAGCCCGGCCGTAGACCCCGCCGGGCCGGCAGCCACCGACCGAAAGGTCGCGCGTGGCGGACGTTCGGCGCAGCGTCGCCCGCTCAACGCCGATCGGCAACCGTTGTCCACGGCCGGCATCCGCGTGGTGATCGACGTCCCACCGGGCGGCGGGCTGCAATATGTCCGGCCGCTGACGGCCCGCGACTTCGCCGTCAGCGATGAAACGGGCGCCGTCTGCGGTACCGTGAAGGTGCCGCTGCGGAATGCGACATCCCAGCCGGCGGCGCAGGCGGCTGTGTGGACGCTGCCAGCCAACTGCCGCTGGAAGGTCTCGCCCCTGCGGGCGGAGGCCAACCTTGCCGCGGGCGAATCGCGGGAGGTGTCCTTCGCCCTGGCCTTTGAAGGCAACCCGGCCGAAGTCCAGCCGCACCCGGTGGTATCGGTCGGCCTCGCAGCCGACGCCAACGCGCTGGTGCAGCCGCCGGTGAATATCGACGCGCGAGCGGTCGCGCTGGCCCGCCAGCCCCGCGCCCTGTGCCCGGCGGTGGCCAAGGGGCCCAAGATCGAGGATGGCCTCAAAGACCCTGCCTGGGCGAAGGCGTCGGCCCTGCCGGGCTTCGTCAACGCCACGGGGGACGCCAACGCGGCCCAGCCCACTGAGGTGCGGCTGCTGCACGACGCCAATGCCCTATACCTCAGCATCCGTTGTTTCGAAGATAAGAAGATCTTGGCGAACATGAGGCCATCTGTCACGCAGCACGACGGGGCGGTGTACAACGAGGACAGTGTCGAGATCTTCGTCGACCCCAACGCCGGTGCCATGACTTATTTCCAGTTCGTCGCCAATTCCATCGGCACGCAGTACGAGGGCGAGGTCTGGGACGCCAACTGGAACGGCCCCTGGCAGGTCCACGCGGACAAGGACGCCACGTCCTGGACGCTCACAGTCGCCATCCCCTGGAAGACCTTGGGCGTTAAGGACGCCGCCACCGGGCAGAAGATTGCCTTCAACGTCATCCGCACGCGTCACATGTACGGCATGGAACGATCCATGTGGTCGCCCGTCCACAGCAACAATAACCACGTGCCCGAGCGGATGGGACGCGTTATAATGACGCCTGCCGCCGAGCCGCCCACTTCGGCCCCGGCGAAGTAACTGCGACGCCATCACCGGAGAAACCAATGCGTTTGCCCCCCGCGTTCCTTGTCACGCTCCTGGCCATCCTGTGCCTCACCGCCTCCCCCTTGCTGGGCGGGCCCAAACCGTCGGAAAACGCGGGCAAGACGGGCTCGTTCAAGTTCACGACCGCCAACCCCGACTACCAGTACTGGGTCCACGTCCCCAAGACGTACAGCGCCGACAACCCGGCCGGCATCTACATCTTCTTCCACGGCCAGGGCAAGGGCAACGCCGAGGCCGCTAGCGGCTACGGGCCGGGCCAGTTCCTCGACAAGTTCAATCTCATCGGCATCAAGATGTCGTACCTCGACGGGGATAACGCCAAAGACTCCGACGGCAAGCTCAAGGTTGCCCTCGAAGCGATCGCCCAGGTGCAGGCGGACTACAAGATCATCCCCGGCCGCGGCGTGATCAGTTCCTTCTCCGGCGGCGGGCTCATCCATGGCCTGTTCCTGGACAAGTACGGCAAGGGCGACGCCCCCGGCTTCCAGTTCAACCACTCGGCCCCGTACAGCTCCAACCTCTGGACGTCCGTCTCCGGCGCCTGCCCGCGGCTGAGCTGGCTGATCGCCTTGGGCACCGAGGAGTGGAACGCCGGCCGGCCTACGCTGGGGGCCTCCCAGCCGCAGCGAGCGCAGGAGCTTTTCGGCCGCGCCGCCAAGGGCGCCACGAACCCGGATATCTACCTGCACATCCAGAAAGGCAAGGGACATTCCATCTCCGGCGAAGACATCGATGCCTCCGCGTGGGTCTTTCGCCGCAGCGACCTGGCCTTCTGCGCCTTCCTCTACGCGCCGGACTACACGCAGAAGGAGCTCAAGCCCATCGTTGCCCAAGCCAACGCTCTGGAACTGGGCAAGGCCAGCGCCGCTATCACTAAAGTCGTCGCCGATGAGAAGCTCCCCGCCGATGTGAAGGAAAAGGCCGTCGCTCTGCAGAAGGTCATCGAGGCCCGGGTCGACAAGGTCGTCGAGCTGACGAAGGAGCTTGCCCAGCATGACCCGTCGCTCAGCGCGTACTACGGGCCCATCTTCACGCGGCAGCTCAACGGCCATCCCAAGGCCAAGGAGGTCGCCGACGCCCTGGCCGCGGCGAAGAAGGAACCCAAGGCCTCGGCGGCAGTGGCGACACTGGGCGTCTTCGCCGGCGCCTTCGCCCAGAAGGGCGGCCCCGGCTTCTTCAGCGACAAAGGCGTACTGAAGCCCGATATGGCTAAATTTCTCGAGGATCTCGCCGCCAGGACCCCGGGAAAGTCCCTCACCGGCAAGATGGCGGCTGATTTCCTCAAGTGCAAGGAGTGAGCATGCAGCGGTATTTCGAAGAGGCCAGGGAACTGCCCGTCAAGGGCGAGTATGACGTTGTGGTGGCCGGCGGCGGGCCGGCGGGCGTGGCTGCGGCGCTGGCGGCGGCCAGGCTGGGGCAGCGCACGCTGCTGGTCGAGCAGTTCAACTGCCTCGGCGGCGTGGCCGGGGCCGGCGGGCACGGCTACATGGCCATCTACTCCAGCTGGGGCGACCAGGACCGCATCGTCGGCGGCATCGCCGCTGAGATCGTCGACCGCGTCTGCGACGAGGGCTTCGGCGACCGCTACCCCGGCGGCGCGTTCTTCGACGTCGAGGGGCTCAAGTTCCTCCTCGAGCGGATGATGCTCGAGTCGAAAGTTGAGATCCTCTACCACACCTTCCTGTGCGGCGCGATCGTCCGCGACGGCGCCGCCGTCGGGGCGGTCATCCAGAACAAGACCGGCCGCCAGGCCGTCTTCGCCAAGCGCCTCGTCGACTGCACCGGCGACGGCGACCTCGCCGCCTCGGCCGGCTGCGAGTTTGAAGTCGGCCGCCCCGGCGACCACAAGTGCCAGCCCGTCACGCTGATGTTCACCATCGGCGGCGTCGATTGGGCGAAGGTCGAGGCGTGGCGCGTCGGGCCCGACGGCAAGCAGAGCTACGGCATGAACCACGTGTGGGAGAAGGCCCAGCAGAACGGCGACATGGAGCCCTTTCAGCACTGCATCATGGGCTTCTGGTGGAATTCGTCGCAGCCGCACTTCGTGGGCATCAACTTCACGCACGTCAACGGCATCGACACGACCAAGGCCGAGGACCTGACGCGCGCGACCATCGAGGCCCGACGCCAGGCCTTCCACTGCATCGACGTCTTCCGCAAGTACGTCGCCGGCATGGAGGAGTGCTACCTTGTCTCGACGCCCAACACGATCGGCCTGCGCGAGTCGCGGCGGATCATGGGCGAGTACGTCCTGACCGAGCAGGACATCATGAAGGAGTGCCGTTTCGACGACAACATCTGCTACGGCTCGTTCTTCATCGACATCCACCGCATCGACGGGCCCGGCATGGACGGCACGACGTGGCGGCCGCGAACGGGCTTCCGCTACCACATCCCCTACCGCGTGCTGGTCCCGCGGAAGATCGAGAACATCCTCGTGGCCGGGCGCTGCATCAGCGTCACGCACGTCGCCCTGGGCTCCACGCGGGTGATGGCCCAGTGCGCGGGCACGGGCGAGGCCGCCGGCGCCGCGGCGGCTCTTTCCATCCGCCAGGGCGTCACGCCCCGCCAGCTTCCCGTCGCGATGCTGCAGCAGCACCTGCTCGCCGCTGGCGGCGTGATCGGTGAAGAGCACATCACGCCCGGGCGATACCAGACGGCGACCTCCCTGCCCCGCCGCCCCTTCACCCGCCCGCCGGTGAAGGCGTAGTAATCCTGCACGGTTGAATCTGGGAGTAAGGCTTTGGCGGCGGCTTGCCGTTCGGCGCTGTCAGGTATGGGTGACGCCCTGGGGCTTCTACAGCGCCGAACGGCAAGCCGCCTCCAGACGCATTTACATACTGGAGTGTTACGAACTACGAGCTCTCACTCCGGGGTCACCAGCGCCTTGGACAGCGCCTCGGCGCAGTAGCCGCAGCGGTCGCATTGGCGATCGCACTGGCTGGTGCGCTCGAAGAAGTCCGCGGGCATGCGGTCGTTCTCGATGACGGCCGGGGCGATCGCGGGCGAGAAGGCGGGCTCCATCAGGTCCAGCAGGTTTCCATGGTGGCGGGCCCGCACGTACGCGGCGATCACCATCCGCGGCCGCTGGTGCATCCGCGTGGCCAGCTTGACCATGTCCACCAGGCCGCGGTACTGGCCGATGTCCTCGGGGCGGACCCACGTGGACTGCAGCAGCACCGGCCAATTCGCCTTGTCCTTCAGCAGCCCCCAGCACACCGTGGGTGACCACCCGGCGACGTTGACGCTCTCATCCACCTCGCGCTCGTGCGCGACGAGGTTGTCGTGGAACGTCTGCCCGCTGCAGAAGGCGAGGCACCCGCTGTTGACCAGGATCGACAGGCTCTTGCCGTGCGCGTCGGCCCACTGGCGCAGCTGGCGCAGGCGGCCAAGGTCGCGGTTGTAGTCGCGCTGCACGCAGAATTCGTCGAAGATGTCGGCCACGTACTGCATGCCCTGCACCGTGCCGATCCGCATGTTGACCGACGCCCGCGTCCGCGTGGCGGCGAAGTGCGTCTTGATCAGCCGCGCGATGGCGGGCGAGCAGGTGGTGGCCACGTCGGCCCCGCCGCAGACTTCCTGCAGGCGTTCCATCACCGAAGCTACCTGGTTCTGCAGGTACTCGCTGACGGCCTTGCCGCCGTAGCAGTTCGCGTTGAACAGCACGTTCAGCCGCACGCCCATCGCGCGCAGCGCCTTGAGGTCAGCTTCCAGGCGCCCCTGGCCGGACCAATCGACGTAGCCCCGCCGCTCGGTCAGCGAGGCCCGCCCCGAGGGCATGGCGGCCCACGGGAAGTACACCTCCGCCACGTGCGGCCGGTAGTCGCTCACGATGTCAACGAACGACTCTTCGCCCTCCTCGGCGAGCTGGTAGCCGACCGAGAACCGCGGGAACGTGCTGTCGCTTGTCTTGGTCATCATGTGCCTTCTACGGTTGCGTCAAGCGTTCGATCGCGCTATGCCTTCTGTCGCTGCTCATATGACGGGCGGCGGCCTGCGAAGGCCGCCACCCTCAGGGCTCTGGCGGCGGCCCCGCAAGGCCGCCACGCCAGTTTTCAGCTAAAGTCCTCGGCCGGGCGGTCGGCCGGGGGACGGTAATCGGCGATGGGATCCTCGATTGCGGGGGCGTCCTTCGTCCAGTCGACGGACCACGGCTTGCGCCGGCGGAAGGGCGACTTGAACTGGTTGCCCACGGCCTTGCGGGCCTCGAGCGACATCATGCACGCCCGCACGCAGCCCTTGCCGCCGCAGATGGCCTGGCCGGTCCAATAGACGGGCGAGGGCTTCTTGCAGAACGGCGTGTGCGAGCCCCGGACGGACTTGAGCCCCAGCCAGGAGGAGTAAATATCCTCATTCTTGATCGAGGCCTGGTCGTCGGGAATCTCCCCGCCGCCGAACACGTTGCAGCAGCGGATGGCGTCGAACTCGCCGTACTCCACTTCGTGGCCGGCCAGGACGACCTTGGTGCTCTTGTCGGGGCTGATGGCCTTGGCGGGGCATTCGCGGACGCAGGCCATGCAGCGATTGCACAGCGGCGGGCCGGCGTAGATCGGATCCGGCTCCACTTCCAGGTCGGTCAGCACGATGCCGAACCGCATCCGGGGGCCGAATTGCGGCGTGAGGAAGACCTTGCTCCAGCCGAACTCGCCCAGGCCGGCGAGGTAGGCGGCCACGCGGGTGTGGATGGACACGTCGGGTGCGGCCTTGCCCTCGGCAACAGGCCGGCTGAAGCCCTTCCACACGCGCCCGGCGTCGTCGTAGCTTCGCCACCAGTCGATCTGGCCGATGGGTGCGGCCTCGTGGCCCTCATCCTCGATCATGTCGGCCAGGCCCCACATGACCGGCGGCATGCGGAGGTACGTGATGCCGCCGTACGCCATGGCCGCGTAGTTGCTGAACATCGTGCCCTCCTCGATGCCGCGCAGCGTGCCGCGGTGCACGCGGAAGCCCATGACGATGATGCTGCGGCACTCGGGCATGATCTGCAGCGGGTCCATCTGGCGCGGCGCCCCCTGCCATCGCTCGATGTTCCCGATGCCGGCGAGGTCGGCGCCAAGCTCCATCGCACGCCTCTTGATGTCCGCACTGCTCAGGCTCATCCCGTTCACCTCTTGTATTAGTTTTCCACGGTTCAGTCTTGGAGCAAGGCTTTGGCGCCGGCTTGCCGTTCGGCGCTGTAGAAGCCCATGCCGTCACCCATATCTGACAGCGCCGAACGGCAAGCCGCCGCCACACGCATTCACATATTGTATTGCAGGGCACTACTACCGACCGACGGTGAGCCGCCCTGCTTGCCCGGTCGCATCGCCCTTTCAGTCCGTGTCGCTCTTGAGACCATCCGTGGATTCACCGTCCGCCGGCGGCTGCGACCAGTCGATGCTCCAGGGCTTGCGCCGCCGGAAGGGCTGGTGGAACTTGTTGGCCACGACCCCGCGAGACTCCATCGAGATCATGCACGCACGCGTGCAGCCTCGCGAGCCGCAGACGGCCTGGCCGGTGTTGTAGAGGTTGCGAGGCTTCTTGTAGAACGGCGACCACGACCCCGGCCGCGTGCGGTGGCCGAAGGTGTCCATGTACGACTCCTGCGGGGGCGTCGAATCGTCCACCACCGCGCCGCGGAAGGCGACGTCGCAGGCGTTGCAGTCGATGTCCATCCACTCGACCTCGCGACCGGCCAGCGTGACCTTCACGGTCTTGGAGGGGTCGAAGCACTTGCCGGGGCACTCGCGGACGCACGCCAGGCAGCGGTTGCACAGCGGCGGGCCCGCGTAGATCGGGTCGGGCTCCAGTTCGGCCTCGGTCAGGATGATGCCCACGCGCTGCCGGGGCCCGAACTGCGGCGTCAGGAGCATCTTCGAGAAGCCGATCTCGCCCAGGCCGCACAGGTACGCCGCGATGCGGAGATGCACCGCCACGTCCGGGGCCGCGCGGCCGGGGGCGACGGGACGGCTGAAATGGTCATACGTCTGCCCGACGTTATCGATGCCGCGCCAGTCGCTCTGGTGGCCATACGGGATGGCCTCGTAGCCGACGTCCTCGATGATCTTGGCGACGTTGATCACCGTCATCGGCATGTACAGGTACGTGATGCCGCCGTATCCCATAGCGGAATAGTTTGAAAAGAACGTGCCCTCCTCGATGCCGCGCAGGCTGCCGCGCATCACGCGAAAGGCCAGCGCGATGACCGACCGCGCCTCGGGCATGATCTGCCGCGGGTCCTGCTGGAGGGGCGCCCCCGCCCAGCGATCGATGCTGCCGATGCCGACGGCGTCGGCGCCCAGCGCGAGTGCTTCCTTCTTGATGAATTCCGATGTCAGCGTCATGAGATCTCCTGTGCGGTAAGTTTGAGTGATTGATGGATCGCAGAGGTCGCCGCCAGCAGGCGGGCGATCATGTTCTTCTTCATCGCCGGCGTCATCCCGGCCTTGGGGGCCGAGACCCCCAGCATCGCCAGCAGCTCGCCCTCGGGCGACAGAAGCGGAGCGGCCGCCCGAAGGAGGTAGAATGCGTCCACCCGCAGCGCGTATCCCAGGCGGCGGGCCCGCTGGAGAAAGGTCTCCAGCTCGGCCTCACCGCGCCACTGGTGCGCGCCGTACTCGGCAAAGGGGTAGCGGCGGCAATGGCTGGCCGCGGCATCGGCCGGCGCGAAGGCGAGAAAAGCCAGGTCGGAGGCGGAGGAATAGGGCGACATGACCTGGTGGGAGGGCTTCTGGAGGACGCCCGGCTGCTCGGGGCTCATCCGCCGCGTCGTCATCAGCTCTCCGCCAACGGCCTCCACCAGGACGACGGTGGCCTTGGGCAACTGGCGTGCGAGGCGGGCCATGGCCTCGTGGGCGGCCTGGCGCCAGGGGAGCGGCGCGCCCGCCGCAGCCAAGGCCGCCGCAGCCGGCCCGATCGCGTACCGCGCGGGCTTGTCCAGGCGGCGGAGGTAGCCGCGGGCGGCGAGCGTCCGCAGGATCGCGTGCGCGGTGGGCGGCTTGAGGCCCAGCCCCGCCGCCAGCGCCGCCAGCGTCAGGCCCTGCGGCGCCTGCGCGATGCGCTCAAGGGCGTCCATCGCCCGCTCCACCGATTGAATTGTCTGGCTGCCCGGCACACGCGGCCTCGATTCATCTATGATGAATACGTATTCATCGCATCCAATCGTACCGCGACAAGCTCCCCCGCGTCAACAGACAATTCTTGACCTCGCCCGGCGAGAGGGGTTAGGCTTCGTCCCCGGCCCTGATGGCCGCAAAGGGAAGTGCCATGAACAATGCGAGAGAGACGTTCCTGGGGGCGATGCGGTTCCAGACGCCCGGCCGCACGCTGGCGACGTTGGGGGGCATCTGGCCCAGCACGCTGGAGCGGTGGCGCGGCGAGGGCATGCCCGCCGGCGTACAGGACATCCCCCGCCTCATCGACCACCTGGGGCTGCAGCATCACCTCTGGTCAGGCCCCGCCGCCAGCATCTGGGTGTATCCGCCCTTCGAGCGGAAGGTGCTCGGCGAGACGGAAGACAAGGTCACGTACGTCAACCACAACGGCATCGTCTGCACCGAGTTCAAGAAGGACAACTACAAGTCGATGCCCCATTTCGAAAGCTTCCCCGTGACCTCGCGGGCCGATTGGGACAAGTACCGTGGCCGCATCGCCTGGGACGAGGCCCGCGTCGGGGACGCCTGGGCGAGGCAGAAGGAAGCCTGGCGCCAGCGCACGGCCCCCCTGATCGTGTACATGGATCGCGCGGGCAGCCTGTATGGCTCCATCCGCGAGATGATGGGCGTGGAGGCGACGAGCTACCTCTTCTATGACGACCCCGCACTGGTCGAGGAGATGATGGAGACGGTGGTGGACCTGTTCGAGCGGCTGTGCGACGCGATGTTCAGCGACTTCGTGCCCGACGCCGTCTGCCTGTGGGAGGACATGGCCTACAAGACCGCCCCGCTGCTGGGCGCGCCGCAGGTGCGGCAGTTCATGCTCCCCCGCTACCGCCGCATGGTGGCCAAGCTGCGACAGAAGGGCATTCCGTTCATCGTGCTCGACAGCGACGGCTATATCGATGAACTCATCCCGATCTGGCTGGAGGCGGGCATCGACGGCGTGGTGCCCATGGAGGCGCAGGCGGGCATGGACGTGTGGGAATACCGCAAGCGATACCCCCGGCTGCTGATGCTGGGCGGCGTGGACAAAAAGGCGCTGGCGGCTGGGCGGGGCGCGATCGATCGCGAGATGGACAAAATCGCTCGGACGGTGCAGGCGGGCGGCTTGGTGCCCTGGTTTGACCACGGCCTGCCGCACGACGTGAGCTACAGCGACTTCCTCTACTTCGTCGGCCGCCTCAAGCAGGCGTGCGGGATGTAATCACGGCGACGGCTGCGTCGTCGGGGCATCGCCCAGCGACTTCCACCCGGCGTAAGGCTGCACCGACGCGCCGGGGGTGGTCTTGTTTTCGCCCGCCGTCGCGTGCACGGAATCCTTGGGGAGCAGGAACGTGGGGCCCTCCAGTTCGGGGGCATCGATGACGTTGTCGCTGCCGAGCTTGTTGGCGGCGGCGAAATCCTGCCAGTTCGCAGCCTTGCCCTTCTGATCGCCGATCGACATCACGCCCAGTTCGATGATGTTGTTGGCCATGCGGAACGAGCCCAGGTGATCGGGCTGGATGGAGACGGCGACGTTGCAGTCGCGGACGATGCTGTTGCGGAGCGACGCCCCCAGCCCGCCCGGCCGCTGGGGCACCTGCAGGCCCACACTGCACCGCACGAGGGTGCATCGGTCCAGCCGCCCGTAGTGCATGACCACGCCGGGGCTCCGCCGGCCGTTGGCGTCGCTGCCGATGACGAGGCAGTTGGTCAGGTTCGTCGTCGTGCCCGCGCCCACGCTCACCTGCGGGCCGGCGTTGCCGAAGAACTGGCAGCCCAGCATGCTGTGGGCCGTGCCCTGCAGCAGCGCGCCGGAGATGAGGTTATCGCGCGAGACCGCGCGGCGATAGACGCTGACGCACGACATCACGTCCACGATGCCGCCGCCCCCGTTGCGTTCAAACAGGCCGCCGTCGATCAGCGTGCTGCTAGTGCCGTGGAACGAGATGCCCTGGTCGCAGTTGAACGAGCCATTGACGTTCTCGAACACTACCGCCTGGCCCCAGAAGCCCGCGAAGCCGTCGTCCTGCGAATGGCGCGAGGCGAGGTTGCGAACGACCACGTAGTCATCGCTCACGAACACGCCGGTGTTCAGCGGCATCTCGATGCGGCAGTCGGCGAGCTTGCCGCCGGGCGGCAGGCGGAAGTACACGCGACGCGGCTTGCCCTGGGTCTGATAGAAGAAGCCGCCCGGCTGGATGCCCTCCAGCGTGAGGCTGTCGGGCGCCTCCTTGCCGTCGAGGAAGAAGATCCGCGGGGCCTGCGGCTCGGGGAACCAGCCCTGGTGCTTCAGGAAGCCCAGCCAGTTGCTGTTGGGCATCGGGCCGTACTTCGGCGGGTCGTCCGAGAGCTTGTTCTCGAAGTAGTAAAGGTCGTCCTTCTCCAGCGTCCACCGCGCGGCGGGCACCTCCAGCAGGCCGGTTACGCCCGCGCCGTTGCCCTCGATCACCAGCGGCGTGGCCGCCCGCCCCTTGCCGAACTTCTCGATGCTCACCGACTCGCGATAGTCCTTGCCCGTGTTGGCGATCGACACCACGCCGCCGACGGCCGCCTTTGCCACACCGGCCATGATGGTGGCCACGGGGCCACGCTTGCCATCGGCGGGCGCGGGCGAGCGGCCGTCGAAGGCATCGGAGCCCGTCTGGTTGTTGACGTAGATGACGTTGTCGGCCGCGGAGGCCGCTGCCGATGAGACGAGCGTGCAGCACAGCATCGCGACTACGGCGTGGCGCATCTTCACAGGCGTCTCCTGTCTTGCATCGGGCGAGTGCGTGGCGTCAGCACCGCGATCCCGGCGATTCATTTCGCGGACTGACTCGATGGCGCCGTCGATGGCGCGGTCGCTGTCTTGGCCGCGGGCCCGGTCGCCGGTGCGGTGGCGGGCTTGCTGGCGCTGGCGGGTTGGCTCTTGGGCGCGGGCGGCTGAATCACGCGCTCGCCCTCGATGGCGACGTGCTGGCAGCAGCCCAGGATGTTGTACGCCCCGCTGCCGCCGAAACGGATCTCGACGTCAAGCTTGTCCGATGCCGTCCCGCGGGCGGTGAACTTGTGCAGGCCCTTGGCCAGCGTCACCGGGGCGAACTTCCACGCCGCGCCGCTGGGGCGCAGGGCCACCCCATCCACCTCCAGCGCCAGCGGCGAGGCCGCGTTAACCTGGAACTGGTACACGTCGTCGGCCGACGCCTGAAGATAACCTTCAATGACGAACTTCTCTTTCGCCTTCACGCCGGCGGCCGCCAGCCAGTTCGGAATCGCCTGCTCGACGACGACCTTCTCGCCCTTTTCAAGCGTGATCTGCACGCCCTTGGCCAGCTTCGCGCCCTCGGCAAGCTTCACCGCCTCCAGCGGGAACGGCGGGATGATCGTCAGTTCCAGGGGGGCCGCGGCGACGGTGACCTCGCCCTTCTCGCCCTCGACGGTGGCGGTGGCGTGAATCTTCACCGGCCCCTGGCCGAGTTGACGCGGATCGACCTCGATCTTGCCGTCGCCGCTGTTGAGCCGTCCGATCTCGGTGCCGTTGAAGGTGAAGACGATCCGCTTGGCCCCGGCCATGCGGCCGGCGATGGAGAACCGCGGGCCGTCATACGCGATCTCTTTCTGCTCGGGGCCGGTGATCTTCAGTTCGCCGGCGCCATTAGCGACGACGATGGGGAATATCTCGCGGCCTTGCGTTCGCACGGCATTGGCGGCGATGGCGACGACGCGGATCTCGTGGTAGCCGTCGCTGAGCTTGGTCGTGTCGAGTTCCAGCGGCGAAGACGGGGACGATGCCGTTCGCCTGCCATCGACGAAGAGCTCGTACGACGCGATCGGCAGGTCCTTCTGCTTCACCGACGCCTCGAGTTTCAGCGTGCCCTTGACCGGCTCCGAGGGCGATTTCACCTGCACGTCAGGGATCGTCGCCCACGGCTGGCAGAGCGGGTCGCCCACGATCAGCAGCTGGTACGGCCCCGAGACGGACATGTAGAACGCCTCGGCGAGGCTGGCGCCCTGGGCATAGTAGACCTGGATGAACGGCGAGGGGAACTTCGCCTGGATGGCGAAGGGTTCGGTGACCGTGCCGCTGGCGCCGGCGGCCCCGGCGCGGAGGAACTCCGTCAGCGGCGTCTGGCCGCTGTCTCGCATGATGCCGCCGTAGCTGGTGAGGTGCTCGCAGATGGCGCCGGCGTCGATGCTGCTGCCGCACGCGCCCCAGTTGAAATCGGCGGCCCCCACCACCAGCCCGGCCACCTTCTTCTTCTGGGGCAGGACGCCCCAGATGATGTCGGCCGGAACGCTCATGGCGTTGAGCTTGGCGGCGGCGGCCGTGAAGGCCCACTCGCGCGTGGTCGATCTCACGTCGCTGTTGGCCATGAAATAGACGGTGCCCGCAGGTTTGACGCCGTCGCACGAGGCGCTGCGCCGCAATTGCGACAGGGCCTCGGAGACCGAGTTTCCGCGGCCGCTGGTCACGGCGAGCATGGTCGAGAGCACGTAGTGCTGCTGGCCGCCATCGCGCGGCGATTTCCAGGCGATGTTGGAGTCGAAGGCGCGGGCATCGGGGACGGGCACGGCGGGCTTGGCCTTCTTCATCTTCTCGATCAGTGCGGTGAACGCTTCTTTGCCGCGCAGGGCCCTGAATTCCTCGGCATTCTCGACGCGCGGCCAGTTGGTGTACCCGTGCTCCACCGCCGATTCCAGGGCGGCGAGGGCGTCGTCCATCTTCTTCAGTTGGGCGCTGCACAGCGCAACGCGATAAGCCACGTCGGCGCTGTCGGGATGCGCCGCCCGGAGCTTCTCCAGCAGCGGCAGGGCCTCGGCGTACTTCTTCTCGCGCAGCAAGGCCTCGACCGCCTGGCCGTCCTTGCCCTCGGCGTCGCTCCAGCGTTTCTCACGCCGGCCCGCGCCGCGAGGCTCGGAGGGGAAATACCAGTTGATGCCCAGGTCGAAGTAATGGATATCCTTGGCCAGCACCAGCTCGTACAGGTACGTCATCGAGTTGATCGATGCCTCGGTGGCCAGGAATCGGGCCATGCCGGGGAACAGCTTGTCCATCTGGTCCTTGTTGGCGTCGGCGCGGGCTTCCACTGCGTAAGGGATGTCGCTGGAGTAGGTGATGCAGTCGATCTGCGGGGCCACGCCTCGCTGCGCCAGCGTGAGCATCACGGGCTTGAGGATCTTCTCGCGGAAGTCCTCCACGCCGATGGTCTCGAAGGTGGGCAGGCCGCTGAGGTAGATGACGTTGAGCGGCGGGATCTTCCGCAGGTGGATGTACTCGTTGGCGACCGCCTGCGAGGCCCAGCTCTCGGCGTTGACCACCACCGCGACGCCCTCAGGCCCCCCGCCGGCGAATGCGCGGGAAGAGAACAGAAGACAGACGAACGAGACGACCAACGCGAGCGAACGGAAGCGGGAATTCAAAGACATAAGGATGCTCCTGATGAGGGCATCCTACCAGATGATACCGAGGGGTGCCATGCCGAAGCGTACCCGCGCCGGCATGCTCGGCCGGACACGCAGACGAGGTGCCATGTGAAACCGGCTTCGCCCGGCATCAACTATCGAACAGCGCCGAAAGGCGAGCGATAGCCGAGCATCGGCGGGGCGAAGAAATCTCGCGTGCCGCCGGACGCCTACTTGTGGTACGGCCCCTGGGGGCGGAATTCGAGGCTGCTCTTAGCGGGGATTAGCCCACCTTCCTCGAAGATCATCAGTTCGTTCTCTTCCTTCAGCCAGCACGCCGGCAGGTAGTAGTGCTCCTGCGGGCCGACGGTCCAGAAGCGGCCGACGTTGTGCCCGTTGAGGAAGATCTGGCCCTTCTTGGCCCCGATGATGTGGAGGAACAGCGGCTCGTCCGTAGGCTTGTACTTGAACGGCGTGACATACCACGCCGGCTGGTCCTTGCCCACCACGTGCCCGCCGCCATGCGGCAGCGACCAGGTGCGGAAGCTCCAGGCGGCGTTTTCGGTGAGGTTTTCTTCCATCGCGTGCAGGCCGAAGTTTCCCATCGCCTCGGGCTTCACGTCGCCCCACAGCAGCACGCGGAGGTTGTTCTTTCCCTTGCGAAGCTCGGCCGCCAGCAGCACGTCGCCGAAGTTCTCGCCGGCCGGCGGCTGGGGGAAGAACTTCACCATGCGGTCGTTGCACAGGATGGCCACCGCGTGCGGCACGCCATGGAACGAAAGGTGCAGGGGCGTGATCTGCGTCAGCGGGATCGAGAGCTCGGCCGAGACCATCGGCATCTTCTCCAACGCGCCGGCCAGGTGCGAATGCTGCCGGGGCACCAGTCGCCGCGTGAAGCTGCCGTCGGCCTTGACCTTGAACTTCAGAGGCTTGATCGCCTTGGCGTCGTACATGTGGCCGAAGAGGCCCTTGCGCCCGCCGAGGTTGGGCTCATCGCTGAAGCGGCCGAGGTTGTCCACCAGGGCCACCAGCGTATTGGCGCCCTTGCCCAGCGAGACGCCGATGGGCTCGCGCTCGGCGTCGGCGCCGCGGCCCCAGGTTCCGATGAGTTCGCCGTTGAGGAACAGCGTCGCGCGGTCCTCGCACTCCGGCAGGTACAGTCGCACCTTGCGCGGGCGCGGCTGGTCCAGCACGATCCGATACCACGCGTAGCCGTGATGAATGCCGATCTGGTCCACGTCGCGCGGGCCGGGCATGGCCTGCCACTGCAGGTCCTGCGCGACGGGCTCGACGCACACGGCCAGACGCTTCCACGCGCCCAGCGTGATGTGCGGGGGCGAGCCCGCGCGGGTGTGGGTGACGGACAGGCGGCTGGGCTTATCTTCCAGCGGCAGCAGCATGCAGTCCTTGGCGTGCGGCGCGGCGGAGGCCTGCTCGATGGTGGCGCCGACGAACTGCGGGCCCACCACCACGCCGTCAGGCATGGCCCAGGTCCGCATCGCCAGGTCGCTGTTCATCACCACGACCGTCAGGCCCTGCGCCTCGACGAGCGTGGGCGTCTCCCCCGCGGGCACGGCGACAGCCAGCACCGTGCCGTTGAGGCTGATCTTGCCCGCGAAGCCCGCCGGCCCGTGGAAGACCAGGTAGCGGTCGTTGAACAGGCCCAGCGGCATGAGGTTTGCGAAGTCCATCACCACCGTCGGGCTCAGGGTGACGCCCACCGGGATCGCCACCGCACCCAGGGGCTCCAGCGACACATCGAGCTCCAGGCCATCGGGCAAGGCGACGCGGGCGGTCTTGATGTCATACCGCCCGTTGTTGGTGATCACGGCCCAGCGGCCGGCGGGGCCGGAGATGTTGAACGTCTGCGTGCAGTCCTGCACCGTCACGCCCGGGGCGTCCATGGTGCAGCCGGCGATGAAGGGGCCCATGTGGTTGGCCAGCAGGTTCGCCAGGCGGCTGAAGTAATACTTTTCGGTCAGCCCGCCGCCCTCAGCCAGCGGCGCGTCGCCGTCGTAGCTGGTGGTGAGGTAGGCCGCGGGGCCGCGGTCGCTGCGAGCGGTCCAGAAATCGAAGTTCGTCCCGCCGTGCCAAGTGTAATAGTCGAACATCGCGCCGCAGCCCAAGGCTTCCAGCGCCTTGCGGGCCAGCTCGCGCGGGTCACTCTTCGCGTGCGCCTCTCCCCAGCAGTCGGCCGGGGCGGGGCGGAACTCGCTGATCATCATCGGGCCGTTGCCCGAACGCTGGCGCAGTCGCTTCAGCTCGGCGGTGCCATAGCCGGCGGCGGTCTCCACCGCGCCGGGAACGGGCGGGGCCGAGATGTCGTTGCAGGTGATGATGGGGATGTCAAAGCCGCTGCGGCGGAAGAGCTGACTGACGAACTCGAGATAGCTCAGCCGGTCGGGCATCACCGTGTTGTCGTAGTGACTTTCGTTCTGGATCAGGATGATGTTGCCGCCGTGCGTCACCTGCAGGTCGGCCAAGCGAGGCAGCACCTGCCGGAAGTACTTGTCATAGTAATGAGTGTACGTGGCGTTGCTCGTGCGATAGCCGATGCCGGTCTTGGTGCTCAGCCAGCCGGGCAGGCCGCCGTTGTCGCAGTCGGCGCCGACGTAGGGGCCGGGCTTGAGGATGACGTACAGGCGCAGATCGCCCGCCAGGCGCACGAAGGCCGCCAAGTCATGATCCCCCGTGAGGTTCCACCGGCCCTCGGCCGTCTCGTGGAAGTTCCAGGGAATCGAAGTGCTGATACAATTGAGGCCGCAACGCTTTGCCTTAAGCAGACGATCCTGCCATAACGCCGCCGGGGTGCGGAAGTAATGCACGGCTCCGCTGACCAGCCAGACGCGGCGGCCGTCGATGAGGAAGCTGCGGTCATCGTAGGTAACGACAGCCATTTGCCTTTCTCCAGCGCGTCCTGTCCAAACTAAGGGGACTTAGCCTAAGTGTACGCCGGAAGCGGCCTCATACTGCGATTCCGCACCGGTCCAGTTTTCCCCGGCGTTGAACGGATCGCCGGCGAGCCCAACGGGCTCGTCTTAGCTTATAAATCGGCAAGCTAAGGATTTTGTGATTAGGGATCATCACCTCAAATCGTTGGAATTGCACGGCCAAACCCAGACGAAAAGTCGCAGTTTTCGATGTATCTTCTTGTCCGGCAATCCGTTAAAGATTTTTTGCCCTCTTGGGCTTACCGGCCGTAAAACCGGTGATGAAGGCTCCAGAGGCCCTGAGCAGCCGAGCGATGCCCATTTCGCGACTCAGCAGACCGCTCGCGACGACGGTTGTGATTCGGGGTGGCGACCTTCCTGGGCCGCCAACTGCAGACGGCTGTGGTGGCGGCCTGGGAAGGCCGCCGACCCTTGAATAATGCAATTGCCCTGCCTCGACGTCATCATCTATAGTATGCCCATGGCCAAAACCATTCCGATGGTAATCGTCCTTTTGCTGAGCTCTGCGGCGTATTCACAGGCGCCGGCCGACCCGCTGCCCCCCGTCCCCGAGCTTGGCCTTGGCGATGGCACGGCCCTGCTGGACCTGGCGAGGTCGGCAATGAGCGAGTATCTCCGCACGCGAGCGCCCGCCGACAAGCAGTTCATCCCCGATCGGCTGGCGGCCCTGGCGAAGCGCCCCTATTCCGCCCGCCTGACATTGCGGAAGGATGGCGTCGTTGCCGCCACGAGCATTCAGCAAGGGCGCGAGTTGGGTCGCAACGTGATCGCGGCCGCCCTGGAGGTGATGCGCGGCGCGGAGCCTCTGCCGGACAAGGTCACGCCCGCCGTCCTCGATGCGACGACGCTGGACCTGGAGGTATTCACCGCGACGGTGCCCATCGACGGCAACGCCGAGGCCTTCGCCCGCCTGGCCATGCCTGGCTTGACCGGCGTGAAGGCGACCCGGGGCGTCGATGAATCCTTCGTGTTCCCCTCGGCCCAGCTGCAGGACGGCCTCACGCCGTCGAGAATCCGCAACCTCGCGATCGCCCAGCTGCCGGTCAAGCCCGAGAATGTCCGCATGCCGATACGATGGTCGGCGTTCTCGGTGGCGCAGTTCGTCAGCTATCCGCAGGAGAAGGTGGTGTGGCTGTATCGCGGCAAGGCCCTGCAGCCGTTTGGCGCGATGGACCCCAACGCCGTCCGCACGGGGGCGTCGCTGGTGGCCGACTTCCTCGTCCGCAGCCAGGACACCAGCGGCCAGTTCATCGCCCCGCTGGCCCAGCCCAGCCTCCGCGAGCACATGTACGCCACCTACGCCCTCGCCCGCCTGGCCAAGGCCACCGGCCGCGAGGACTATTCCAAGACCGTCAACGCGGCGATGCACTACGCGATGACCTGCCTGCGCGAAGAAGCCGGCGGGGCATTCCTGATGACCGAGGCCGAGGACGACCAGCTGGCGGCGACGGCGCTGATGCTGCTGGCCATCGGCGAGCTCAAGCCCAACGACCAGATCGCCGCGGTGCGGGCCAAGCTGGCTGCCGCGATGCGCCGGGCCTTACGCGACGGCTGGCCGACGGCGACGCTGGACCGCTCGAGCACGCAGCCGGCCTCGCTGCTCAACGCGACACTGGCGGGCCTGGCCCTGTCGCGACTGGCCGAGTCAAACGCCCCCGCCATACAGCCGCCGCCCAAGCTGGTGGCCCAGGATGCATTGTCCGCCTGCTGGATGATCCGCGCGGGCCTGGCCGAGACGCGCAACTGGGAGGGCGTGACAACCGCCCTGCCGCTGCCGGTGCCGATCGACAGCCCCCTGGATGAAGCCGGCGGGTTCGCCGCCCAGGGCCAGGCCCCCACCACGGTGGTGACGGCCTTGGCGGCCGTCAATCTCGCCGCGGGCAAGACGTGGCCGGGACTGTCGTCCGACCTGCCGCCGGCTGCACGCGAGGCGATGGTCCTGGACGCACAACGCTTCTGCTACCAGATGATGTACAAGGTGCACGAGACGTACTTCATGGAAAAGCCCATCGAGTGGATCGGCGGCGTCCGCGGCAATCCACAGACCGGCCGCGTCTCGCTCGACGCCTGCGCCGCCGCCATCGAGGCGTTCCTGGCGAAGTGAGAACGATCCCACGTTCGTGACAGGCGTGGCCGTTGTTTCTGGACGAATCCGTTGCCGCGGCAAGGCTCTGTCCTGTACCGGCCCCCGGCGGGCACGCGTTTGAGCAAAGCGGTCCTCAAACATGTTAGCCCACGGCGGAAGCCGTGGGTCGATGAGGTCAGTTGAGCGTTTTCCTGAGCCCCGGCAGGGGCGACACCGGACGACGCGTATGTCGCCCCTGCCGGGGCTTGCAGACACGCGGCCCCGAATCCCATGGTTTCCGCCATGGGCTGACATGTTCAGAAGCTTACGGGGGCTGGACGTCCAGGTGGGGCCCACCGAATCTGGGCGTCACGCGAACGCAGCCGCCAAGCCACGCGCCGCACTTCCTTCCGCCCTTGCGATGGGGTACACTCTGAGACGATGTCACTGAACATCGAACAGTATCTGCGTCCGGACGTGATCCAGCAGGTGGTGCGGCTGGACCTCAAGGCGCGATTCATCGTCGAGGGGTTCCTCTCGGGCCTGCATGCCTCGCCATACCACGGCTTCTCGGTGGAGTTCTCCGAGCACCGCAAGTACGTGCCCGGCGACGACATTCGCCAGATCGACTGGGGCGTGTACGGCAAGACCGACCGCTTCTACATCAAGAAGTACCAGGCCGAGACCAACCTCGACGCATACCTGCTGGTCGATTGCTCGGGGTCGATGGCGTACGCCACCGGCGGCCGGATGAGCAAGATGGATTACGCCATCTCGCTGGCCGCGGCACTGGGGTACATGATGGTGCATCAGCAGGACTCGGTGGGCCTGGTGACCTTTGACGAGAAGGTGCGAGGCTTCCTGCCGCCCAAGAGCAAGCGGTCGCACCTGATGAATATCCTGTCGATCCTCGCGCGGACGCGGCCGTCGGCGAAGACGAACCTGGCCGCCGCGCTGCACGACGTGGCCGGACGAATCAAGAAACGCGGGCTGATCATCCTGCTGTCGGACCTGCTGGCCGGGCAGGAGGAAGTGATCAAGGCGCTGCATCACCTCAAGTACCGCGGGCACGACATGATCATCTTCCAGGTGCTCGACCACAGCGAATTGACGTTCGAGTTCGACGGGCAGGTGCGGTTCGAGGAGCCCGAGACCGGCGAGACGATCGAGGTCGACCCGCAGGCGATCCGCGCGTCGTACCTCAAGGAAATTCAGGCGTTCATCGATGAGTACAAGCGGCAGTGCCAGAGCGTGCGGGCGGATTTCATCACCGTCGACAACGCCATGACCTTCGACAAGGCCCTCCTCGAATTCCTCGCCCAGCGACAGGGAAAATGACCGAAGCGAAATCCATCGTCTGTTTCGGCGGCACGTTCGACCCGGTGCACAACGGGCACCTGATCGTCGCGCGGTCGCTGGCCGAGCACAGGGGCATCGGCAAGATCGTGCTGGTGCCCTCGGGCCTGCCGCCTCACAAGGGCCCCGCCCGCGCGTCGGCGGCAGACCGCCTGGCGATGCTCCGCCTGGCGACCGAAGGGGACGACATCTTCGAGATCAGCGAGATCGAGATCCATCGCCCCGGCCGAAGTTTCACCTACGACACGCTGTGCTTCCTGCGGCAGCAGTACGGCCCGCAGACGCAGTTGAACTGGGTCATCGGCGCCGACATGCTGGCGGATCTGCCAAGCTGGCACCGGGTGAAAGACGTGCTCGACCTGGCCACGCTGCTGGTGGCCGTCAGACCCCCCTGGGACGCGAAGCTCGATATCGTGTTTCACAACTTGGCTGATTCCCTGGGCCTGCAGGCTGTGCAGCGGCTGAGGGAGAACGTGGTGGCCACGCCGCTGATCGATATCTCGTCCACCGAAATCCGCCGGCGGCGGGCGACGGGCCTGTCGATACGACATTGGGTTCCCGACGCCGTGGGCGCATATATCGCTGGGACCGGGCTTTACGGAACAGCAAACGCGGAGTGAGTGGCCCTGTCCGTCCTCAACTGGCGGGCGGCGGATCAATGGTTACTATGCCACTTTTTTTCTCTCATTTTCTTGACACATCCCAATTCTGCGTTATAAATAGAAGTGGCGCGTTACGGTGAGGCTCCTCGGTCAAAAGAGTCCCTCTATTGACCGAGTTTACGGCGTCAGGCTCCCCTCCCCTGACGCCGATTTTATTTCCACTCATTCGTATTCATTATCATGAATATGTAACGACGCCCCCCAAGCCAAGCCGCCCCCCTCCACAACAAATGTTCTTCACGGGATTCCGAACGCCACCCGCTTCTCGCCGCCCGACGCCCTTGGCCGGCCCAAACCGTTTGGGCAGCGTGGGCAGGCTTGCCCACCATCCCACCTGAGCGATCCATCCGGGCGGTCTATGCATCCCGCCTCCTCGGGGCCAGGTCGCGTGCGTCACGCAGAACCCGACGGGGCGCGTGGGATGGCTTTTCCGCTACTGCGTCCCGTAGGGACGGCTGAGAATAGCCCAGCACTTCAGTGCTGGGGAAACGCAGGTATTCCCCGCATTCTGAGTCCCGCAGGGACGACTGAAACGTTTCAATCGTCCCTACGGGACTCAAGTGCGCTCGGCCCCCTGACCCAGCACTAAAGTGCTGGGCTAGCTTCAGCGGTCCCTACGGGACCCATGACACAACATCAGCGCGTTCCACTGCGGCAGACGTTCGCATTGCCCCTCAAGGAGGAAAAGGGGTCAGCCAGTCAGGAACCTTTTCCTGACCCATTGTCTTTCACTTCAGTATTCGAAATTCCTTGTTTTGCCGTTCTGCGGCTCGCTGCTTCTTCCCGCTGGGAGCCCCCCCCTGTAAGACGCCCTAGTCCCCCTGCTGCCGACCGTCGGCGCCGGTGAGTGTCTGGGCGCCGATGGGCTTGATGTCTTTATAGGGAGCCTGGTCCTTGTTGGCGGCCCACCAGTCGCGGAATTTCTTGATCGCGTCTTTGCGGGTCTTTTCGTCCTTGAACCCGTACAGTTTGACGCCGCTGTCGATGGATTCCAGACCGTACGATTTGATGTCCTGGCCGGTCAGCCGCAGCAGGACCACCAGCGCCGTATCGCTGCTGGCCAGCGTCACGCTCTTGTTATTCATGGAGTGAGTGCTGTAGACGCTGGTGTTGTTCAGCCGGCCTATCAGCGCGGGGATCATGCCTTTCTGCCCGGTCGCCACCAACGGCTCGATCAGCAGGGCCGCCCGGTTGTACTCGTTGACGTTGAGCATGCCCAGCAGGACTGGCGCCGCACGGGGGCTGCCGATCTTCGTCAGCGCTTCGAGCAGCTTGCGCAGCGGGCGATCACTGTTGTAGGCCGCCTGGTTCCACTCATCCTGCGAGATCGCCAGCAGCATGCACAGCAGGGCATCTATGCTCTCGTCGCTGCGATAGCGCCCGGTGGCGGCAAGCGAGATGCCGAACCGTTGGACGAACGGTGCGGGGTCCTTCAACGTCAGCAGGAGCAGCGGCTCGGCCAGCGTGTTGGGGTCCGGCCGCGCCAACAGCGTCTTCATCGCCTCGGCCTTGGCCGAACTGTTCAACGAGAACATGTCCCGCGCCGCCTTGGGCGAATCCTGGAGCAAGGCGAACATCTTCGCCTTCTGCGCCGCCGGCAGGCGGCAAAGTGTCGACTGGATCGTCCCCTCCGCGAACGCCTCGGCCAGCAGGTCCAGCACCTTGTCGCGCAGGGCCGGTTCGCCTTCCCGCGCGGCCTCGACCAGCGACTGCAGGTACACATCCTCAAGGTCGGCGATCGCCCGCTGGGCGGCCTGACGAACGTGGAGATTGGGCGCCGCGCACTGCCGGGCCAGCGGCCTGAGGTACTCCGCAACCGACGCGGCCAGGCTGGGGGGCAGGACGGGGGCAGGCATGGACGC
Source organism: uncultured Planctomycetaceae bacterium (assembly GCA_964616985.1). Lineage (GTDB taxonomy): Bacteria > Planctomycetota > Phycisphaerae > SM23-33 > SM23-33 > CAZTVF01. The sequence continues at coordinate 21,443 of CAZTVF010000005.1, read as the reverse complement.
CGGGGCTGGGGCCGACGCGGCCATCGTCGCCGGGGCCGAACTGGCCGTCGCGGCCTTGTTGCCGGGGCGGCTCATCGGCTTGATCTCCAGCGGCTCCATCGTCTTGTAGGGCGGCTCATCCTTGTGGGCAGCCCACCACTGCTTCACACGGTCGTAGGCAACGCGGCGGCTCTTCTCGTCGCTGAAGCCCATGTTGGTATTGCCATAGTTCGAATTGACAATGAAGGCGTACTCCTGCCCCGCCTGTCCCGTCAGGCGGAGCACGGCGTAGAACGCGTAGTCGCACAGGCTCGTGCCGCCGGAGGAGTCGCCGTTCGACCAGCTGTAGTTGGCCGTGCGGCGGTTGTCGAGGCTGGCGATGAGCGCGGGCAGGACGCGAATCTCGTTGCTGTTGGCCAGCGCCTCGGCCACCGAGGCATAGCGCTCGTAGTTGCCCCAGTTGCTCTTGTTGGAGATCAGCAGCGAGGCGAGCACCGGCGCCGCCTGGGCGCTGTTGATATCGCGAAGCGCCGACAGCGCCGCCATCCACGAGGAGGTCCGCGTGCCGTCCGGATCGACCAGGTAGCCGTTGTCGTTATCGTCCTGCAGCGCCACCTCGATCAATGCCTCGGTGATGGCGGGCGAATCATATCCCAGGCGGCCGGCGGCCAGCGCCGCCTGCGCCACCAGCTGCGAGTCGGGATGGCGGAGCGACATGATCACCAGCGGCTCGGCCAGTTTCTGCGGGTCGGTCGCCTTGGCGAGCTGCTTCATCGCCTTCGTGCGACGGGACCAGTCCTGGCTGAACATCTCGGCGAACAGCCGAGGCTGGGCCTTGCGGAACCGCAGCATCTTATCCGCCTGCTCCAGGGGCAGGATCGCCAGGATCCTCGCGACGCGCACTTCCAGGATGCCATCCTCCAGCGAGGCCAGCGTTCGCAGCCGCAGTTCGAGGTCCTCGTCATCGGCGAACGACCCGAGCGTCGAGAAGAACGATTCCTGCAGGGCCAGCAGTTCCTGGCGAGCCTGCGGCGCGGAGGTCTCGTGCGTCAGCAGCGGCGCGAGCACGCGAACGTGCCCGCCGATGCGGATGGGGAGGTCGGCGATGGCCGGGGCAGGCGCGGTGGCCGCCGCCGGCGGCGCGTCGGCGGCCAAGGCCGCTGCCGCGAGCGCCATCGCGCCCAGCAGAAGGAATGTCCCCTTGGCGATCCTCATGTTTCGCGAAGCGTCCCGTCGTTGCCGCCGCCCCGGCAGCGGGCCTGGATGTGCGGCAACACCTGCGGCGGCACCATGGCCGACACGTCGCCGCCCATGCGGGCGATCTGGCGGATCAGCGAGGAGGAGGTGAACGCGTATTCGGTGCTGGTCATGATGAATACGGTTTCCACGCCAGCCACCACGCGATTGGTCAGCGCGATCTGGAACTCGTATTGAAGGTCGGAACTGTTGCGGATGCCGCGGAGCATCGCCGCCGCCCCCACCTTGCGGGCGAAGTCGACGGTCAGGCCGCTGAATACCTCGACGCGCACGTTAGGGATGTCGGCCACCACCTCGCGGATGATCTCCGCGCGCTCTTCCTGCTTGAGCATGGCGGCCTTCTCGGGGTTCTCGCCGACGGCGACGATAAGGCCGTCGAAAAGCTTAGCGCCCCGGCGGATGACGTCGAGGTGGCCATTGGTGATCGGATCGAAAGTCCCCGGAAAGACGCCCAGCCGCGTGTTGGTCTTGGTCATACTCATCATTCCCGGCCCAGTGGGCCTCGGTGCGTTGACATTATCATAGGGCGACGGCAAAAGCAATTGACCCTCGCGACGCGACGCCCGGGGGTGGGTTCGCCCATGAGTTCGACGCATAGCCAGGCGTCGGGTGCCAACGCGCCGGCTATGTTGACGGCAGGCCGCCCCGGGACCGCCGCCGGCGGCCTCGACTACTTGTCCAGCACGACGAACCAGATGAACAGCCCCGCGCCCAGCAGGATGCGATAGATGCCGAACGGCACCAGCCCGTGACGCGTCAACCATCGCACAAAGCCCTTGACGGCGATGGCCGCGACGATGCCGCTGACCACCAGCCCCACCGCGATCCCCAGCGGCCCGGCCACCTGCAGCAGCTCGTGCCATTGCTTGTAGCCCGAGTACAGCGTCGCCGCCCCCAGCGTCGGCAGGGCCAGCAGGAAGCTGAACTCAGCCGCCGTCAGCATGTCCAGTCCCACGATCAGCGCCGCGATGATCGTGATCATGCTGCGCGACGTTCCCGGCCACAGCGACAGGCACTGGGCCATGCCGATTGCCAGCGCCTGCCAGTACTGCATCGACCCCACGTCGGTGGTGCGTTTGCGAGTGCTGCTTCGCAGCCAGAAGTGATCTTCCACCACGATCATCAACAGCCCGCCGATGACCAGGGCGAACGTCACCGGCACGGGCGCGAACAGGTGTTCCTCGATCTTGTGGTGCAGCAGCAGCCCCGCGACGGCCGCGGGCACGAAGGCCAGCAGCAGCAGGCCCAGCAGGCGCAGGCCGTCGGGGCTTTGGCCGACGAGGCCCTTGCACATCTGCCCCACGCGGCGGCGATAGAGGCCCAGCACGGCCAGGATCGCGCCCAGCTGGATGACGATGTCGAAGGCGTCCAGCGCGGGGTCCTTCTGGATCTTGCGGCCCAGGAGCGTCTGCTCGTCGGTGGTGTGGCTGAGGCCCAGGAAGTTGCCGGCGAGGATGAGGTGCCCGGTGGAGGAGACGGGGAGGTATTCGGTGATCCCCTCGACGACGCCCAGGATCGCCGCCTGCGCCACGGTGATCTTCTGCACCGGCTGCGACGCGGGGGCCGAGGTCGCCTCAGGTTTGGCGGCGGTTGCGGGAGCGGCCAGCATCGCCGCGGCGGCGACGGCCACGATCACAGGCATCCATGCCTTGCGTGTCATTGCTTGGTGTCATCCTTTGATCTGATCTCGACGTGGTCGCTCGACAACAGGTGCCGCGCCTTGCCCACGTACGCCAGACCGCTGAGCACGGTGATGATGACCGACAGCCACACCGAGCCCACCTTGAGGTAGATCGCCCACGCCGCCGACGGCGCGTTCGCCAACTGGTACAGCACGGCGCAGATCGCGAACGACTGCACGAACATCTTGATCTTGCCGGCGGGCGTCGCGGGGAACTTGATGCCCTGCGACTCGCTGTAGCCGCGCACGGCCGAGACGATGAACTCCCGGGCCATGATGACCACGACCATCCACGCCTGCACGCCGGTGGCCATGTTGCCGGTGATCCAGCGCGGCAGGCCCCGCTCCACGTCGGCCGCCGACGCCTGCATCACGAAGTTGGAGCCCGCGAGCATCGCGAAGGCCCCCACCACCAGCACCTTGTCCACGAAGGGGTCGGTGATGCGCCCGAAGGCGCTGGTGAGGTTCCACTTGCGGGCGAGGTAGCCGTCGAGAATGTCGGTGATGCCCGCGACGAGGTAGATCACGAACGCGGCGTTCATCAGCCAGTTCGACCACCACCGTGCCGGCTCGTACATCCCCAGGAGCACGAAGAACATCGCCGCCAGCACGATGCGGCCGATCGTCAGTTGGTTGGGCAGTTTCCAGTTCATACTTACATCGGGTCCACTACCAGGTCGTACTCGTCGGTTCCCGCGACCTTCGCGGACACCAATTGTCCCTGCCGGACGCGTTTCGTCAACAGGCAAACGCTGTCGACATCCGGCGCCTGCCCATAATAGCGGCCGGTCGTCGGCCCCGCCCCGCCGGGGCCGTCGACAAGCACCTGCAGCGAGCGGCCGATCTTGTGGCGGTTTGCGGCAAACGCGATCTTGCGCTGGGCGAGCATGATCTGGCGGGCGCGATGGGTTTTCACCTCGGCCGCCACCGCGTGAGGCAGGCGGGCGGCGGGTGCGCCTTCCTCGGGCGAGAACTCGAAAACGCCCAAGGCGTCGAAGCGGAAATCTTTGACGAACTGCAGCAGTTCCTGGAAGTTCGCCTCCGTCTCGCCCGGGAAGCCCACGATGAAGGCCGTGCGGATCACCAGGCCCTTGATGCGGTCGCGCATCTTCGCCAGGAGCTTATCGGTGGCCGAGCGGCCGACGCCGCGGCCCATGCGGCGCAGGACACTGTCCGAGATGTGCTGCAGCGGAATATCGACGTACGGCAATACGTGCTCGCACTCGGCCATGGCCTCGATCAGGCCGTCGGTGAAGCGGCGCGGGTAGGCGTACATCAGGCGGATCCACTGCACGCCGTCCAGCGCGTCCAGCCGGCGGAGCAGGCCGGCGAGCGTCTGGTCCTGTTCGAGATCGCGGCCGAAGCTGGTAGTGTCCTGGGCGATGAGGTTGAGTTCCACCGCGCCGTCGGCGATCAGTTCGCGGGCCTCCTGCACGATCTGCTCGACGGGCTTGGAGCGGAAGGGCCCGCGGATGGCCGGGATGGTGCAGAAGGTGCACCGCTGCGAACAGCCCTCGGCGATGCGGAGATACGCGGTGTGGCGAGGGGTGAGGCGGAAGCGGCCGGCGTCGCTGAGGATGCCGCCGTCATAGGCATGGGCCTTGGTCACGCGCCGCTGCCCCCGCACGGCGGCGAGGATTGCGTCGCGGTCGTTCACGCCGACGATGGCGTCGATGCCAGGGACGATGTTGAAGAGCTTCTTGGCGTCGCGATTGACCAGGCAGCCGGCGACCACCACGCGTTGCGTGCGGCCACCCTCCTTGAGCCCCAGGGCCTCGCGGATCACGCCCAGCGATTCCTCGCGCGCGGAGGAGAGGAAGCCGCACGTGTTGACCACGATGACGTCGGCGTCTTCCATGGGCGCGCCCACGACGCAGCCGCCCTCGGCCAGCGTAGCGAGCATCTTCTCGCTATCGACGAGGTTCTTGGGGCAGCCCAGCGACACCAGCGCGACCTTGGGGTTTGCGTTGTGCATAGATATGCAAGATATACGGCAGAAGCGGTGGGTTTGGCAAAGCGATAATCGCCGCGCGGTGGGGAATCAGTGAATCGGTTGATCAGTGAATCAGTGAATCAGTGAATCGTTGCATCAGCCACCGTAGGGTGGGCAGGCTTGCCCACCATTGCGTCTCATCAATCTGGCGGCGGCCTGGGAAGGCCGCCACCCCAGGAGGGGCCGCCGTGCGCGAAATCGCGAGCGGAAACCCAAATCGTCGGATAGACCAGATCGGGGATCACTGTCGATCGATTGGGATACACCATGCACCGATCAACTGATTAACTGATCCACTGATCCACGGATCAACCGATCAACCGATTAACTGATTAACTGATCAACTCTTCGCCGCTGCGGGCTTGAGGTCGTGCTCGAGCTTCTCGCCGACGTCCTCGAACTTGACGCTGATGCGGCGGGAGACGCCGGGCTCCTGCATCGTCACGCCGTACAGCACGCTGGCCATGCTCATCGTGCGCTTGGCGTGCGAGATGACGAGGAACTGGCTGGTGCCGATGAACTCGCTGACCAGCAGGTTGAAGCGGCGGTTATTGGCCTCGTCCAGCGCCGCATCCACTTCGTCCAGGATGCAGAAGGGGCTGGGGCGGCTACGGAAGATGCTGAACAGCAGCGCCAGCGCGGTCATCGTCTTCTCGCCGCCGGACAGCAGCGTGATGCTCCGCATTTCCTTGCCGGGCGGGCGGGCGACGACTTCGATGCCGCTTTCCAGCACGTCCTCGGGGGTCATCAGGAAGATGTCCGCCCTGCCGCCGCCGAAGAGCTTGCGGAAGAGTTCCTGGAAGTTCGCGCGGACGGCCTCGAAGGTCTTGAGGAACAGGTCGCGGCTTTCCTGGTTGATCTTCTCGATCAGGTCGGCCAGCTGCTTCTGCGAGGTCCGCACGTCCTCCAGCTGCGCGCCGAGGAATTCCTGGCGCTGCGTGAGTTCTTCCTGCTCGGCGATGGCGTCGAGGTTGACGTTGCCCAGGCGTTCGATCTTGCCCTTGAGGTCGTGGATCTCCGCCTCGACGGCGGCCCAATCACGGGCCTCGTCGTGCTGGTAGGTGGCGAACCGCTCCAGCAGGTTCATCTGCATTTCGTCCGAAGCTCGGGAGATGAGGTTCTCGATGCGGACATCGGCCTCGCTGAGCTCGACGCGGTTCTTGTTGAGCTTGTTGGAGGCCTGGTCGTGCTCGCCTCGCTGGGCGGTCAGCTGGCGGCGGATCTCCTCGAGCTTCTCGAACAGGCCCTTGCGGGTCTCTTCCACGTCCTGCAGCTCGCCCTCGAGGGTCTCCTTCTCAGCCGAGAGGCGCTCCAACTCGACCTGGGCGGCCTTGATCCCTTCTTCGGCCTCGGTGCGGCGATGGCGGGAGAGCTCGATCTCGGAGCGGCCGGAGGTGATGTCGTTGGCCATCTGCTCGCGCTGGCGGGAGAGCGAGTTGATCGCCTCCTTCAGCGAGAGGATCTTTTCCTGCGACTGGGCCAGGGCCACCTTGTGCTCAGTGAGCTGGGCGGTCAGCTGGGCCTGCCGCGAGCGGGCGGCGGCGATCTCCTCGGTCAGGCGGGCGACCTCCTGCTGGCGTTCGGCGTTGAGGGCCTCCAGCTCGGCGGCCTTCTCGCGGGCCTGGTGCTCGCGCGAGACGGCCTGCTCCACCTGCAGGGCGAGGTTCTTGAGGTCCTCGGCCACCAGGGGCTTTTCACGCTCGAGCTTGCCGGCCTGCTCGTTCAGGGCGCCCAGGCGGCTGACGCACTCGACGCGGATGGTGTTGGCCTCGTAGATGGCCGTGCGAATCTTCTGCTGCAGTTCCTCCAGGTGCTCGCGCTCCGACCGCATGGTCTGGCAGCGGGCCTGGAGCTCCTCGATTTTCTGATCGAGTTGGGCCACGCGGGCCTCCAGCTCGACCATCTCGCTGCGGCGGGCGATGACGCCGGCCCCGCGGTTGGCGGCGCCGAGGCGCACGCGGCCGTCGGCCTCAAGCACTTCACCGCCGGCGGTGACGAATCGCGAGCCGCGCGGCGCGACGGCAGCGGCCGCCGCGGCGTCGGCCATGGTGGCCACCGCGTAGGTCTTGCCCAGCAGCCGCCACATCAGCGGGGCGAGGTCGCCGTCGAAGGTGACCCAGTCCATGACGCGGCCGTTGATCTGCGGACAGGAGGCGAGCTCGAAGTCCTGGGTGAATGTCTCGAGGCGGTCGAGGCAGAGGACTTCGACGGCGCCCTTGCCGCCGAGGATCTTGGTGATCTTTTCGCTGGCGGCGGCGAGGTCGTCGTAGCGGGCGGCCAGCAGCGACTGGTCGGCCCCGGCCAGGGCGGCCTCGACGATCTGTGCGTGCTGCACGTCGGACTGGAGGAAGTCGCCGAGCATGCCGCGGATGGCGGGCAGTTCGTTCTTCTGGGCGGCCTCCAGCACGTTGCGGACGCCGGCGGCGACGCCTTCGCGGCGGGCCTGCATCTCGCGCAGGGCCTGGATGCGGCTCTGCAGGGCGCTGCGCTGCTCGCGATGGTTGCCCAGTTCGGTCTGGGCGGCCTGGCGGGTGGCGTCGAGATCCTTGCCCGCCTGCTTGATCTCTTCGAGGCGGGCCTGCGAGGCGGTGAGCACCTCGCGCACTTCGGCCACCTTGATCTCCACGGCGGCCCGCTGCTCGAACAGCGCCGTCAGGGCCGTGGCGATCTCCTCGGCCCGACCGCTGAGGCGGGTCTGCTGGCCGGCGAGATTCTCGCGGCGGATGCTGTGAGACTGGATTTCGTTGTGCAGCTGCGCGGTGCGGCGGAGCAGGTCGATCGTGCCGGCCTTCTCATCTTCCAGCCGGTCGGCCAGCTCGGTGATGTCCGCTTCCTTCGACGTGTGCTCGATGCGGACCGCTTCGCACTTCTGCGCCAGCTCCGTCGACTGCACCTCCACGCGGACGAGGTCCTCGCGGCGGGCGTTGAACGCCTGGTCGAAGGCCTCGATCTTGGCCTCGAGTTCCTCGCAGCGGGCGACGGCGGCGACGATCTGCTGGCCGAGCTCGCCCACGCGCGAGGACAGCATCTCGACGCGTTCCTTGCGGGTGGAGATCTGGCCGGTGACCGAGCCTACGCGGCCCTGCAGTTCGCGGGCCGTGCCGTCGAGGTCCGCCGATTCGACCTCCACGCCGCGGCGGGCGGTCTCCAGCTGTTCGATCATGGCCGTGATGCGGCCGAGGTTGTCGGTGGCGGCGTCGAGCTTCTTCTGCAGTTCCGTGCGCGAGCCCGACAGCGTGTGGTACTGCGCCTGGAAGAACAGCGAGCGGAGGTCCTTGAGGCGCTCGCTATATTCCTGGTAGTTGCGGGCCTTGCCGGCCTGGTACTTGATGGAGCGGAGGCGCTTCTCGACCTCGGCCTGGATGTCGGTGACGCGGAGGAGGTTCTGCTCGACGCGTTCGAGCTTGCGGAGGGCCTCCTTCTTGCGGGCCTTGTACTTGCTGATGCCGGCGGCCTCGTCGAAGATGGCGCGGCGGTCGTCCTGCGAGGACTGGAGGAAGACCTCGACCTTGCCCTGCTCGATGACGCTGTAGGCGTCGACGCCCACGCCGGTGTCCATGAACATCTCGCGGATGTCGCGCAGGCGGCTGGGCAGCTTGTTGATGAGGTACTCGCTCTGCCCGCTGCGGTATAGGCGGCGGGTGACGGAGATGGCCGTCTGGGGCGTGGTCTCGCCGGAGTTGGGGATGCGGAGCAGCCCGTCGCTGTTGTCGAAAACCAGCGTGACCTCGGCCATGCCCGCGGGCTTGCGCGCCGACGAGCCGTTGAAGATGACGTCCATCATCTCCGTACCGCGGAGGCTCTTGGCCGACTGTTCCCCGAGGACCCACTTGAAGGCATCGACCACGTTGCTCTTGCCGCAGCCGTTGGGGCCGACAACGCAACTGATGCCGTCGTCGAAGTCGAATTCAGTCCGGTCCGCGAAACTCTTGAAGCCCGAAAGGATCAGCTTTCTTAGTTTCATTTCCTGGCGTCTTCCTTAACGCAACGAATGATGTCGTCCCTGGGATCACTTCGGCGATTCCGCCGGCGGTGCCGCCTGCGGTATCACCGGTGCGTTGCTGTCGTAGATTGTGGGCGAGGGGGCCAGTTCTTGCAAGTTGAATTTGGCGGGAATATCGCCCTTTTGACACATTCCGTGCAGCACCGCCACCAGCTGGCAGTAGCTCAGCCCCAGGCCCTTGATCGACCCGTCGTCGCCCATCATCGGGCGGGACCCCAACTTGAGCACCAGCGACTGCACGTCGGGGTTCACCTCGTAGCTGTCGCTGAAGCGGTTGTCGAACGTCTTGCGGAAGACCGTCAGCTTCTCCTCGCCCTCGTTGCAGCGGACGGTGACCAGGTCGTCGGAGGTGTTGAAGAACATCGGGCGTTTGACAGGCATCGCCTTGCCGAACACGACCAGGCGGGGCTGATCGGTCTGCGTGGCGTAGATCAGAGGCGTCTTCTGGCATTCGACAATGTCGAGCTTGAACTGCTTGTCCACGTCCAGGCGGGTGATACGGCGCCGGTCGCCGCGGCGGACCAGAGCATCGTACGCGGCGATCCGGGTGCTCATATTGTCATCGTCCAGCAGGTCATGCAGCACCATCTGAGCTTCGAGGATCTCGTTGCGCCTCCCCAATTCGCCGATCGCCTCCAGTTGCAGCGGCGAAGGGGTCTTGGCGAAGCGGACGACGACCGTCCCGGCCGTCTCATCCCGCAGCCTCACGCCCGTGCGGGAGCAGAAGTAGGCGACGTTGGGGTTGCTGTCGGTGTAGTGGCTCTTGAGGATCGGCACGATCTGCCGGCCGGTGGCTTCGAGGATCATCGCGATGTCCTGGCAAGGGGCGTCGGGGGCTTCCATGGCGCGGATCAGATCGCGGGCCCGAACCTCGTAGTTGCTCGAGGCATCCAGCGGGATATGCAGCACCAGCTGCAGGAAATGCTGGTAATCCTTGTGCCATTCCTTGGGAACGGTGATCTCGATGACGCGGCGCCCGGTGGCCTTGGCGACGGCGACGGCGTTGGCGCCGAAGACCTCGTTGATCCGCCGCTGGAGCAGGTCGGCCCGGGCGTAGTCCGGCTGGCGAAGGACCAGCAGAATCGGCGTGGGGACTCCCACCGTGCCGCCGCCGAGGACGCGGCCGGAACGCCACTTCACCATCTCGCGCTCGTCGTTGGGGTCCACGAAGGGATTGCAGAATACGTCGCCCTGCCCCGCCGCCAGCGGACGGGTGGGGCCGCCGGGGATGGCCATGCCGCGATCGGCGAAGCGGAGTTCCGATTGCAGCAGGCAGCCGCCCCAGAGGCTGCGGGTCTGGGTGTTGGGCATCGCCTCGATGAACAGGTCGAACTTCGTGCCCGGCGGGGCGCCGAACGGAATGGCCCCGCCGATCAGCACCACCGCGGTGTCGGTTGAGCTGAGCACCTTGCTGGGGGTCATATGGAGCAGGTTCTTTGAGGCCGAGCCGAAACCGAGCTTGCCAAGGTATTCAACAAGATACGGCTTGACGTGCGCGGGCACCTCGCGGGACCCGTTGGTCCCCAGCCCCACCACCACGCCATACCCCTGCACCGGCAGGTCGGCGGCGCCTTCGAACATGGCGAACTCCGCCACCGTGCCGGACATGTGGGTCGCGCGGACCTGTTGTTCCAGTTGCTGCTGAGGGGTCGGCTTGGGGGTGCAGTTGATGCCCAGGAAGACGAACGCCGTGGCCAGTGAAATCAGAGTGTACCGAAGCATGCCCAGTCTCCGTTCATGCAGGGAGTGTTCCGCGTCTCGGGATGAGGCGCAGCTGCTGGGGCCCGGGGTTTGCGAGTTCGCCCCGCGGCCATGTCATGACCACCGCGTCCGCCGGGCGGGCCGGCGGACGGATCGGAAAGCCCAGCTGCTCATTCCAATCAGCTACTCCTTGAGGGATCAGTCGAACTTCTTGCCGCTGTCGGTGGCCTTGGGTTTTTCCGTGGGCCTGGCCGTCGGCGTGCTTCGAGCCCGCTCGGTGGTCGGCCGGGATGTCGCCGTCGCCGCGACCCCCAGCATCCGCTTTGCATCGTTCAATGAAGGAATGATAATTTCCTGGCCGACGCGAAGGCGGGCGGAGTCCACGTTCGGGTTGGCCTTTGCGATGGCAGGCCAAAGCGTGCCATCGCCGTTATAAACTTTCCGGGCGATCGCTTCCAGACCCGTGTCGCCCGACTTGACGACGTACTTCTCGCCGTCGGCAGGCTTGGAGGTGCTGGCCGCCGAAGCCAGCGGGCGAACCGGCGGGGCCTCGGCAACGCCTGCATTGGCCGGCAGGCTGATCTTCTGGCCGGGACGCAGCGGGTTGCGCGACACCTCGGGCGGGTTGACCGCCGCGATCAGTTCCCACTTCTTGCCGTCGCCATAGACCTTCTCGGCCACGGCCCACAGGCCGTTGTCGCCGCGTTTGACGATGTAATACTTTTCGCCGGCCGCGCCAACCATCACGGACCCGGGCTCTTCATTGGCCGTGGTGCGGGGGGCGACGGCGGTCGCGTTGGGCTCGCCGCTGCGGACGCCCTCGCGGATGCCGGGAGTCACCGGCAGCAGCACCGCCTCGCCCGTTCGCACATCCTTATTGGGCTCGGCCGTCGGCGGGTCGATCACGATGCTATCGCCGGCCTTGTTGGCGTCGTGCAGCGTGACGTTGACGGTGCTCTCGGAAGGCCGGTCGGGGCGGACGGTGGAGACCACGCTGGAGTTGCCTTCGCTGACGGTGATGGCGGGCGTCGGCGCGGGCACGGGCTGGGGCGTGGGCGACGCCACGGCCAGGGGCGAACGAGGAACCTCGCCTCGCGGCGTGGCCAGCGGCGGCGTGTCGGACCGCAGGCCCACGTCGCCATCGCGATTCCTGACGGGCCGGGTGTCCTTGTTGTTGGTGAAGACGAAATACAGCAGTATGCCTACGCAGACGACCAGGCCGGTCGTTATTCCAATCTTGACGTCGGTGCGCATTCCATTGGCTCCTTCGTGACGTTCCGTGGCGGTGCTATCCTTGAGCGTCCATTAAAGCTTTCGCCGCAACCGGAGGCAATGGAATTCCGCGCCGGCGACGGAGTAAACGGCGGCGACGGAGAAAAGTCTGCGTGTTGCCCGTGCACAGGCGTCTGACGCCTGCGCTCCGGGTGCCATGCTCTTGCTCCGGGTGCCATGCTCCTATTCCGGGTGCCATGCTTTTAGCCCCGCAGGGGCAAAAGCATGTTTATACAACCGGCGCCGCACTCCCAGCCGTCCGCAAATGCCGGGTCTACAGCGCAGAAAGGCCGAGCGATAGCGACGTGTGGGCAGAACTTGCGAGGCGGAGCGGATGAGACGATGACCCCGGTTTCTCTTTTCTTCGCGCCAACGGGGGGACAGTCGTCACACGTTCCAGACCCCGACGTCATCCGTGATTGGGTGCGCTGTAAACATGCTTTTGCCCCTGCGGGGCTAAAAGCATGGCACCCATGGCACCTCATGGCACCCGTCGGCTGCGGGGCATGGCTCCCGGTTTTACTGTCTCTTCACGGCTTCGGCGGTGTCGCGGGCGATCATGAGTTCTTCGTTGGTGGGCACGACCCAGACGGCCAGGGGCGAGCCCTCGGCCGAGATGGGGCCATGGACGCCGCGGATGGTGCGTTCGTTGCGCTGGGGGTCCAGGCGGACGCCGAGGCGCGAGAGGCCCTCGCAGACGCGATGGCGGATCGGCAGCGAATTCTCGCCGATGCCGCCGGTCAGCACGATCGCGTCCAGCGCCGGCAGGATCGTGTAATACGAGCCGATGTACTTCAGGATGCGGTAGACGAACACCGACAGGGCCAGCTCGGCGTACTTCTCGCCCTTGGCCTCGGCGGCCAGCAGGTCACGCATGTCGTTGCTGATGCCGCTGAGCCCCAGCAGGCCCGAGGACTTGTTGAGGATGGTGTCGATCTGCTCGGGGGTGAGGTTGGCTCGGCCGATCATGTAGGGCAGGATGGCCGGGTCGATGTCGCCGCTTCGCGTGCCCATTACCAGGCCCTCCAGCGGCGTCATGCCCATGGAGTGGTCGATGGCCTTGCCCCCGGCCACCGCGGTCATCGAGCACCCGTTGCCCAGGTGCACGGTGATCAGGTTGACCTGGTCGAGGGGCTTGTCCAGCAGCTGGGCCGAACGGCGCGTGACGTAGCGATGGCTCGTGCCGTGGAAACCGTACCGCCGCACGTGGTGCTTGCGATACCACTCCTCGGGCACGGCATAGCGGTAGGCCTTGGGCGGCAGCGTGCTGAAAAACGCCGTGTCGAAAACCGCCACGTTGGGCACGCCCGGCATGTCCTTCATCGCCGCCTCGATGCCCATCAGGTTCGGCGGGTTGTGCAGGGGGCCCAGGACGAAGTTCTCCTTGATCACCGCGATGACCTTCTCGTCGATGACGCACGTGGCCGAGATCTTCTCCCCGCCGTGCAGCACGCGATGGCCGACGGCGTTGATCTCGCCGATGCTCTTGAGCACGCCGATCTGCGGGTCGACCAGGGCCTCCAGGATGAACCTCATCCCGGCGGTGTGGTTCGGGGCCGCCACCTGCTTCTCATGCTTCTTCTCGCCGACCACGTGGGCCAGCTTGGCGTCGGCCGAGCCCACCCGCTCCATGATGCCGCGGGCAAGGACGGATTCATTGGTCATGTCGAAGAGCTGGTACTTGATGGAACTGCTGCCGCAGTTGACGACAAAGACTTTCATTGGAGCCTCTTCAAAAAGAACGAGCCCCCGCGGGGGCATCGGCTGTGGGAATAAACAAAGGACGGCAACTGTGTTATGCGAAACTTCGCTGCCTGTCAAGTACTTGACGCCCGCAGGGGCAGTCACTAGGATGGTCTGGCACCGGCGCGGTGGCGGAACAAACCACCGCAAAGCGAGAGCCCCTCGACGGGCTCTTAAAGGAGCTTTTGCGTGGATATACAGGTTCAGGCTCGCCACATGAACGTGACCGACACCCTGCGTGAGCATGTGGCGTCCAAGGTGTCCAAGTTGGAGCGTTTTTACGACAGCCTGCTGTCGATCGAAGTAATTCTGGATAAACAAGCCGACATGTCCGTGGTGGAAATCGTCGCCACGGCCAAGAAGAAGAACAAGTTCGTCGCCACTGATCGCCACGAGGACATGTACACGTGCATCGACCAGTGCCTTCACAAGATTTCCGAACAGGTTCGGCGGCACAAAGACAAGGTGCGCGACCGTCAGGGCCCCTCGCACGGGCAGACGTCTGAAGCCGGCGAGTAGCCGCGGTTGGAAGACCTGTTGTTCCAGCCCGCCTCTGCGCGGGCGTACTCAGTTAGCAGGAGCGATGCATGAAGCTGTCAGATATTATGGTAAGCGACGCGATCGTCCCCGAATTGAAGGCGACCACGCGCGAAGCGGCGGTGGTGGAATTGGTTGAGGCGCTGGCCGCTGCCGGCGCCGTTGCCAAAAAGAGCGTGGAAGACATCACCAAGGCCATCCTCGCCCGCGAAGCGCAGGCCACCACCGGCATCGGCAAGGGCGTCGCCCTGCCCCACGCCAAGCTCAAGGGCATCAAGAAGCCCATCGGGACGATCGGCCGCTCCAGCGAAGGCATCGACTTCTCGTCGCTGGACGCCAAGCCCGTCTACTCGGTCATCCTCCTGCTGTCGAGCCCCGACAGCCCCGATGAGCACCTCCAGGCGATGGAAACGATCTTCAAGCACGTGCAGCGGGACATCTTCCGCAAGTTCCTGCGCCAGAGCCAGACCAAGGAAGCCGTCGTCGACCTCATCCACGAAGCGGATGAACTGGGCTGATCGGACCCCTCGCCCTCCTGCAATCGAACGGAAATATCGACTTGGCCATCGTCAAAAAAGAAGTGAAGATCGTAAATAAGTACGGACTCCACGCCCGTCCGGCGATGAAGTTTGTTGAACTGGCCAATCGTTATAACAGCAAAATTGAAGTCTCGAACGGAACGCTGACGGTCGACGCCAAGAGCATCATGTCGGTGATGCGGCTGGCGGCCGTCAAGGGAACCCTGTTGAAGATTACTGCCGATGGCGCTGACGCCAAGGCGGCGGCCGCGGACCTGGCCAAACTGGTCGAGGACGGCTTTGACGAAATGAATCCCGGCACAGACACACCGTCGGTGGAGATCTGAATCTCAGAACTCCCGGCGGACCGTCGGAATTGGCGGATATGAAGATCAAAAAGGGCATCGGGGTATCGCCCGGCGTCGCCATCGCGACCGCCGTGGTGATGGATACCGAAGAATTCGATATCCCGCTTCGGCACGTACCCGCTGACGCTGCGCAGTCCGAACTGGCCCGCCTCCGCAAGGCCGCCGACACCTCCCGCAGCGAAATCCTCGACCTCCGCGCCAGCACCGTCGAACGCCTGGGGCAGGAGACCGCCAGCATCTTCGATTTTCACCTGGGGCTGCTCGAAGACAAGATGCTCCAGCAGAAGATCGCCGAGGCCATCCTCAACGGCCACGTCACCGCCGAGTACGCCGTCGCCAGCATCCTCCGCGGGTACGCCAAGGAATTCCTGGCCATGCCGCAGTACCTGGCCGAGCGCGTGAAGGACATCTACGACATCGAGCGGCGCCTGCTCCGCAACCTGACGGGCGAGCGGCACGAGTCGCTGGGGCACCTCAACCGCGAGGTGATCGTCCTGGCCCGCGACCTGACCCCCAGCCAGACCGCCAGCATGGACCGCCGGCACATCCTGGGCCTGGCCATCGACGCCGGCGGCCAGACCAGCCACACCGCCATCGTGGCCCGCGCCCTGGGCATCCCGGCCATCGTGGGCCTCAACGACGTGACGGCCGAGGTCTCCGGCGGCGAGCAGGTGATCATCGACGGCACCCGCGGCGTGGTCGTGATCGACCCCGACGAGGAGACGATCCGCAACTACCAGACGTATGCGCAGCAGCAGGTGGAGTTCATCCACAGCCTGGACGCCCTGCGCGACCTGCCGGCCATCACGCGCGACGGGCACGAGATCACGCTGCTGGGCAACATCGAGTTTCCCGCCGAGGCGGGCACGGTGCTGGAAAAAGGCGGCCAGGGCATCGGCCTCTACCGCACCGAATTTCTCTACCTGGGCTCGGACGTCGAGCCCGCCGAGGTGGACCACTACAACGCGTATGTGCAGGTGCTGCAGACGTGCCAGGACCGCCCCGTGGTCATCCGCACGCTGGACCTGGGGGCCGACAAGTACACCCAGTCGCGCGCCCGCGTCCCCGAGCGCAACCCCATGCTGGGCTGCCGCAGCATCCGCTTCTGCCTCCAGAACCTGCCCATGTTCAAGACGCAGATCCGCGCGATCCTGCGGGCCAGCGTCAACAGCAAGCTGTCGATCATGTTCCCGCTGATCACCAACCTGCTGGAACTCCGCCAGGCCAAGGCCGTCGTCCGCGATGTCATCGAAGACCTGGAGGAAGAGAATATCGACCACCGCAACGACGTGCCCATCGGCATCATGATCGAGACGCCGTCGGCCGCCCTGCAGAGCGACGCCTTCGCCAAGGAAGTCGACTTCTTCTCCATCGGCACCAACGACCTGATCCAGTACACCCTGGCCGTCGACCGCGGCAACGAACGAGTGGCCTCGCTGTTCTCGGCCGCCAACCCGGCCGTGCTGCGGCTGGTGAAGGAAGTCATTCGTACAGGCCTGAGGCACGACGTGTCGGTGAGCGTGTGCGGCGAGATGGCCGCCGACCCGCTGTTCACGATGCTGCTGCTGGGCCTGGGGCTGCGGACGTTTTCGTGCGCCCCGCCGGCACTGCCGGAGATCAAGAAAGTCATTCGCTCGGTCACGATGGAGCAGTCGCTCCAGGTGGCCCGCAAGGTCATGAGTTTCGACTCCGACCAGGAGATCGTGAACTACCTGCGGGCCGAGGGGCGCAAGGTGCTCCCCGCCGGCTGGGCGGACTAGTCCACAAAAGAACTCGTCCACGGATTACACGGATTGCACGGAAAGGAAAAGACAAAGAGCAGACGTCCACGAACTGCCGGCAGGCAGGTTACACGAATTGCACGAAACACAGGATGATGCTGGCCTTGCGAGCGCGTGATGCCTTGAGGGCCTCCTGTTTCTTTCCGTGAAATCCGTGTAATCCGTGGACGAAGGTCTTCTTCTTCGTGGAATTCGTGGAATTCGTGGACAACTGGCTTGAGAATCAGAGGACTGTTTTGCCGCAGAAATGGATGATTCGGCTGTCGATCGAAGGTGACCTGCGATTCCTTTCGCATCATGATTGTCTTCGGGCGATTGAGCGCACGGCCGCCCGGGCCGGCCTGCCCCTGGCCTACAGCCAGGGTTTCAACCCCCACCCGGTGCTGTCGCTGGCCCTGCCCCGCCCGGTGGGCGTGGCAGCCGCCGATGACGTATTGATGATATCGCTCACCGAGCCGATGGAGGCACCGGCCGTGCTGGCGGCGCTGAATCGCTGTGCGCCGCGCGGCATGAGCTTCACCTCGGCGGCCCCGGCCGCGGGGAAGCCCCCCCAGGCTGTGCGGGCCTTCTACCGCCTGGGCCTGGAGGCGGGTTCGGCCGCAGCAGTGGCGGCGAAGCTGGAAGAACTGCGTCCGCTGGAGCATTGGCCCCGCGAGCGCGTTACGGATAAGGCCCGCAAGGCGATCGACCTCCGCCCGCTGGTGGAGGACCTTCGCGTCGAGGGCGATGGCTTGGAGATGACGCTGCGCCGCCAGGGCGACCTGTGGGCGCGGCCGTCGGAAGTGCTGGCGATGCTGGGCTTGGACGAGCGAGTGGATCTCGCCCGCCTGGTGCGCCGCGGCGCCGATTACGAGATTGGGTAGGTTTTTAGGCGTGGCGGCCTGGTGCTATGCCAGGCGTGGCGGCCTTCCCAGGCCGCCGCGCAACCGCCAAGAGGCGGCGGCCTCGGAAGGCCGCCACCCGGCCTGGACTAGCGGCGGCCTCGGAAGGCCGCCACCCCGAATATGCAGCTGTAGTGGCGGCCCGAAAGCCGCCACCGAACGATGACAAAACTGGCCCCGGCGGCATGGCGATCTGAATCGCCGCCGCCAGGGTCTGCAACCATGAGGCGGCGGCCCCGAAAGGCCGCCACCCGCCGCGCGGCGTTTGATGCCGCGCAACAGAATCAGGAATCGTGATATGTCCAAAGAAATGTTGATCAACACCGTCGAGGGGCGTGAATGCCGCATCGCTATAGTCAATAGCGGCCACCTCGAGGAGCTCTACACCGAACGCGTCTCCCATGCCTCCCGCGTGGGGAACATCTACAAGGGCCGCGTCACCAACGTCGAGGCGGCCATCCAGGCGGCGTTCGTCGACTTCGGCTCGACCAAGAACGGCTTCCTCCACATCTCCGACGTGCACCCGCAGTACTTCGGCAAGGGCGGCGCCAAGGGCACCGAGGCCGTCGGGCGCAAACGCGGCCACCGCGACCGCCCCCCCATCCAGGACTGCCTCCGCCGCGGCCAGGAAGTCGTCGTCCAGATGACCAAGGAAGGCATCGGCACCAAGGGCCCCACGATGACGACGTACGTCTCCATCCCCGGCCGCCTGCTGGTGATGATGCCCGGCATGAGCCGCCTGGGCGTCTCCCGCAAGATCGAGGACGAGGAGTCGCGCGAGAAGATCAAGCAGATGCTGGGCGACATTAAGCTGCCCCCCGACATGGGCGTCATCGTCCGCACCGCCGGCGAGGACCGCTCCAAGCGCGACCTCCAGCGCGACCTGACCTACCTCATGCGCCTCTGGAAGACCGTCAGCGCCCGCATCCGCACCACCAAGGCGCCGGTCGAGATCTACAAGGAATCCGACCTGGTCACCCGCACCATTCGCGACGTCTACAACGCCGACATCGGCCGCATCGTCTGCGACACCGAGCCGGTGGCCCTGCAGGTGAGCGACTTCCTCGACGTCGCCGTCCCCCGCGCCAAGCAGATCATCGAGATCTACGTCGGCAAGGAAGGCCTGTTCCACGACTACGGCCTGGAGGCCGAGATCGAGAAGATGTACTCGCGCCGCGTCGAGCTCAAGAGCGGCGGCTCGCTGGTCATCGACCAGACCGAGGCCCTGGTGGCCATCGACGTCAACAGCGGCCGCTTCCGCGAGCACAGCGACGCCGAGACCACCGCCTTCAAGATGAACCAGGAGGCGGCCGAGGAAATCGCCCGCCAGCTTCGCCTGCGCGACCTGGGCGGCGTGATCATCATCGACTTCATCGACATGCGCGAGGAGAAGAACCGCCGCGCGGTCGAAAAGACCCTGCGCGAGGCCATCAAGCCCGACCGCGCCAAGACCAAGGTGCTCAAGATCAGCCAGTTCGGCATCGTAGAGATGACCCGCCAGCGCATCCGCCCCTCGCTCAAGGACAGCATCCACCGCACCTGCACGCACTGCCTGGGCACCGGCATGGTCAAGAGCGAGGAGTCGCTCGCCCTGTCAGTCATGCGCGACCTGCAGCGGGCCACCAGCAATGAGGACGTGATCGAGGTCGAGATCACCGTCACCCCCGCCGTCGCCTACCACCTGTCCAACCACCAGCGGCGGCAGATCGCCCGCCTGGAGGCCGAAACGGGCAAGACCATTCTCGTCCGCCCCGACGACCACCTCGCCGGCAACGAAGTCCGCATCACCTGCCGGAACAACCGCGGCAGCGAGGTCGCCTGGCAGCGGCAGGCGGCCACGCACGATCTGCGCCCCCGGCCCCTGACCACGATGTCGCTGGACCAGCTGCTGGCCGCCCGCGAGCAGGCCCGCATCGCCGCCGGCGAGCCCGCGCCCGCCCCGGCCATCGAGGAGGAACTGCCCTCCCCGTTCAGCGACGAGAACGATTTCGACATCCCCAGCGACGAGGAACTCGATCGCCTGGCCGAGCAGGCCGGCGAAGCCCCCAAGGCCGAGCCGTCCGACGAAGATGAAGAACGTGAAGCGCCCGAGGCTCAAGGCGGCGAGGCAGCCCCGGCCGAGCAGCCCCAGCCGCAGCCGGCCGGCGCCCCGCAAGGGGACGGCCAGGGCCCCGAGGGCCAGACGGGCGAGCGCAAGCGTCGCCGCCGTCGCGGCGGGCGCCGTCGCAACCGCAACCGCAATCGCGAAGGCGCGGTCGCAGCACCGGGGCAGGAAATGAACCCGCCCGCGGCGTCGGCCACCGATGCCATCGCCGCCGCCGGCTCGGGCGAAGGCCTGGACCTGCTGAGCGACGAAGGCCCAGCCGATCACGAGATCCCGCACGCTCACGAGGGCGCCGAGGCCCCTGAAGCGCCAGGCGGCCAGGCCCCCGCGCCGGCCGGCGAAGCGGGCGAGGCGGGTCAGCCGCCGATCGATCCGCTCACGGGCGAGCCCAAGAAACGCCGCCGCCGCAGCCGTGGCGGGCGTCGTCGTGGCGGCCGTCGCCATCGCAGCGAGGGCCCCGGCCAGGCCGCGCAGGATGGCTCGCAGCCGTCGTCGCCGCAGGGCGAGAGCGAGGCCGGGTCAGATTCCCAGCCTTCGGAGCCCTCAATGCCACTACAGGAACCGCCCCAGAACGCCGATTAAATGGGAGGAAAGGTCAGGGCCTGCCCCCGTCCGCGGCGACGCGGCAAGGGACGCTCCCTGGAATCGGTGCGACATGATGCTGCCAAGACTGATCGGCCTTGCCGCCGTGGCCGTGGTGTGCCTGGCCGGCTGCTGCAAGCATGACGTGTTCGAGGTGCGAGCGGGCGCCCCGGAGCAGTGCGTGGGCAATATGGTCTTCCCCGACGACACGCTGAGCTTCTCGGTGTGCTCGACCACGGGCAAGCCCCCGCCGGAGTGGCACGACTACTGGCACCCCATCCGCAGCGTTCGCATCTTCGTGGACGGCGCGCCGACCGAACTGCCCGTCAACGTCACCGATCGCTGGGGCAAGGACGGCTGGCACCAGAACGCCAGCTTCGTCGCCCCCGCCGGCGCCAAGACCGTCACCGCGGTGGCCACGCTCCAGCACATGGACAAGCTTTACCACGTCACCGTGCCCTACGAGCTGACCAACTACCACTTCCCCAAGGCCTACGAGAAATGGCGAAGCGGTGAAATCCAGATCGTCGAACTCGACGAAAAACCCCTCCACCGCTGACCGCGATGCCAACCGCACCCACCGACATCCTCCGGCTCCTGGCTATGGCCCCAGGCGGGCAATAGTAGACACGCTGCTACTCCATCGGCGGATAAGAGTAGCCTGTCCCCAATGGCTCTAAGATGTTGGGCATTTGAGCCCGAAGGGCTCGAATTCATCAGCCTGCCTGCCGGCAGGCAGGCCCAGGGCGAGCGTAGCGACGCCCTGGGTGTGCGATCCGCGAAAGGGTCAGCCCTGAAAGGGCGAAATAATCCGCCGCCCTTTCAGGGCTTGCCCATCCAGATCCACCAGCCCCAGGGCGGCGCTTCGGCCTGTCGGCCTCGCTCTGCCCTGGGCTGCAGAATGCCAGCCCTTCGGGCTGAAGCGGCTTACCTTAGGCACGACCTGACGACAGGCAAAAGCGGACAGGCAGCTTTTCTGTTGGCAGACAAAAGTAGCCTGTCCTGCTCTGTAGAAAACACTAATGAACGTCCATAAGTCTTGC
>CAZTVF010000004.1:0-79413 GCA_964616985.1 uncultured Planctomycetaceae bacterium | reverse complement strand
GCGGGCGGCCGCTTGAGGCGGTCCAGCGCGTCGCGGAGCTCACGCTCCTTGACGACCATGCAGTAGGCGTCCACGTCCAGCACGTCGCGGATGCACTGCACCTGCGGCAGGATCAGCCGGCCCTTAGGGGCCTCCAGGTCGATGGGCACCACGAGCATGACCATCTCGCCGGCGGGCACGAGGTCGCCGAGGATGGCCGGGGCGTTGATGAACTCCTCGGGGGCGACCTTGATGATCGCCTCGCGCAGGTCCAGTACACCCTCGCCGCGCGCGGCGACGGTGTGCACTGCGGGGATCTTGAGGGCCTTGAGCTCCTCGAGCCGAGCCGCGTCGCCCCGCGCGATGTCGGCCTTGTTGAACACCACGATGGTGGGCGTCTGGCGCGATCGCAGCTCGGCGAGGATCATGTCTTCGAAGGGACCCCAGTCGCCGGCGGCGACGACGAGGATGCCGACATCCGTGCGGTCGAACACCTGCCGCGTCCGCTGCACGCGCAGCTCGCCCAGGGCCCCGACGTCATCGATGCCCGCGGTGTCGATGAACAGCACCGGGCCGACGGGCAGCAGCTCCATCGGCTTTTCCACCGGGTCGGTCGTCGTGCCCGCCACGTCGGACACGATGGACACCATCTGCCGCGTCATCGCGTTCAGCAGCGAGCTCTTGCCGACGTTGCGCCGGCCGAAGATGCCGATGTGCAGCCGGAAGCCTTTGGGTGTATCGCGCATGGGAGTTATACGTTGAAGCGGAAGTAGATGATGTCGCCATCCTTGACGACGTAGGTCTTGCCTTCGAGGCGGATCTTGCCGTTGGCCTTGGCGATCTTCATGTCGCCCTTGGCGGCGAAGAAGTCGTCGTAGCCGACCGTCTCAGCCCGGATGAAGCCGCGGGCGATGTCGGTGTGGATCTCGCCGGCGGCCGTCACCGCGTCGGTGCCCGCGACGATGGTCCAGGCGCGGCACTCGTCCTCGCCGGCCGTCAGGAAGCTGATGAGGTTCAGCCGCGCGTAGCACGCGCGGATCAGGCGGTCGCGCGCGGGGCTGGGCAGGCCCAGGTCGGCCAGGAAGCCGGGGCGGTCAGCCGGGGGCAGCTGGGCGATCTCCTCTTCGATCTTGGCCGAGAGGCGCAGGACGGGCACGTTGTCGATGGCCTCGGGGCTCTTCTCGTTGATGCGGTCCTCGGAGCAGTTGAGCACCACCAGCACGGGCTTCTGCGAAAGGAACGCGAAGCTGCGGATGAGCTTGGATTCCGAGTCGGTCTTGATGGCGGTGGAAATGGGCTCGCCGTTCTCCAGGGCCGAGGCCAGCCGCTTCATGAGCTCCATTTCCTTGATCTGTTCGTCGCGGTTGGGGCTGGGCTTCTTGATGGCGGCTTCGAGCTTCTGGATGCGGGTGGTGACCTGGTCGAGGTCGGCGAAGATCATCTCGGCCAGCAGCTCCTGCACGTCGGAGGAGGGGTCGATGCGGTCGCGGTAGGTGGCGACGGCGTCGCTGGCGAACTCGCGCACGACGAAGACGAGCATGTCGCACTGGCGCATGGTGAGCCAGTGGGCCTTGGCCGCCTTTCGCCCGCCCTCGTCGGAGAGGTTGAAGCCCGGCATGTCCAGGAATTCCAATTCGGCCGGGGTGAACTTCTGGGGCTTGTAGACCTCGGCCAGCCAGTTGAGGCGGTCATCGGGGACCTTGACGACGGCGAGATGAGGCTGGTCGCTTCGCGACAGGTCGACCTGCGACCCGCCGGCGGCGGCGACAGCGGCGAACAGCGTACCCTTGCCCGACTGCGGGGGCCCAACGAGTGCAACGCGCATAGTACGATTCCTTATCAAGCCCGCTTGCGGCGGGCGGTTCGCCAATGTACCACAAAGCGGGCGAAGCCGTAAGCGGTAAACACGGACCAATACACAGTAGGGCTGTGCCGGGCGGGCCTGTTCGGTGCCACCCCCAGACTTGTGGTTCATCACGGGATTATCGGGGACGAGAAAACGCTGCCACATAGGTTGGGCAGGTCCGCCGCAGGCGAGACTCGCCGTGGCGAGCATGCCCACCATTTCACGTGTCCCATTCACCATGATGGTCTATGCGCTCGGGGCGAAGAAGCAGCGAACCGCAGAACCGCAGAACAAGGAATTTCGAATATTGAAGTGAAAGACAAATAGATCGCGGGTCTTTCCCTTCGGAGTTCTGCTGTTCGGTGTTCGGAGTTCTGCTGTTCGCTGCTTCTCATCGCGACCATCGCCGACGGTGGTTGTTCTCACCCCAAACGAGTTTGGGGTGGCACCGTCAAGGCAAGCCACACGGCAGGGCCGTTCACCGCCAGGTGGCGCGGAACTTGCCCTTGGCCAGGGCGCGGCGGAGGTTGAGGATGCCGTCGCCGTCGACGGTGAGGTGGGCGTCCCAGGTGGTGGCGCGGATCTGGAGGCTGCCCTTGGTCTTGGACATCGCCAGCTGCATTTCCATCGGCGAGGCGACCTCGTTCTCGCGGTGGCGGAGCTTGGTGTGGTGCACCAGCCGCTGGGTCGAGACGATGATGCCGCTCATGCCGTCCTCGGCCCGCGTGTGGTCGCGGTCGGGCACATAGGCGATGAAATGCTCGCCCTCGCCGGGCTTGAACCACTGCTGCAGGCGGTTTTTCACCACCAGCGACTGCATGTCCCACGGGTTTTCCACGCTGGCGGCGATCTGCTTGCTGAGGTCGCTGTAGCAGCGGGTCCGCCGGGCGCCCAGCGCCGAGAGAAACTCCTCCGCACGCCACAAGTTGGCGATCAGGAGGTGGCATTCGCCCTCGCCGGCCTCGTTCACGTTGATCTGGGCCGAGATGGCCCCGGCGTCGTTGCACATGTCGCACAGCCAGTAGGGCATGGGGATGTTGCCGGGGGCGGGCACGTTGGGCACCAGGGGCAGGCGCTCCAGCAACTGCTCCACCGACAGGTTCTTCGCTTCGTCGACCGGCACCATCAGCTTGCCGGCCTCGTGCTCGGCCTCCAGCGAGACCGAGTCCACCAGGACGCCGGCGTAGATGATGACGTGCGCCTCCAGGTGCGTTCGCGTGCCGCACTGCAGGCAGCGTCGCGGCATGGCCGAGCGAAACGAAAGGTCCTTGAGCAGGTGGGCGGGGAACGTCATCAGCGCCCCGTCGCGGTCGCAGCGGGCCATCTGGATCTGCGTGGCGGCCTGGCCGGGCGCTATCGCCGCCGCCGCGGCGGCCACGGGCGTAAGCTGGGGCGCCGGCTTGGCCGGCGCTGCCGCTGGCGCGGGCTGAACTACGGGCTTGGGCATCGCTGCCGCCGCGGGTGCGGGCGGCGCGGCCGGCTTGACCGGCGCTGGCTTTGCCGTCGCTGCCGGCGCTGGCGCGGCGGGCTTGGCCGCCTTGGGAGGCTCGGCGGGCGCGGCGGGCGCGGCGGCTTCTTTCTCGAGCTGTTCCTTGAGCAGTTCGGGGGCGATGTGGCCCATCAACGTTGACTTGGCGGCATCGGGCTCCTCGCCCTCTTCGTTCAGCCACTCGGCCACGGCCGCGTCCAGCACCTCCAGCCGGCGCGGCGGCTGGAACTTATGCTCGCAACGGCCACAACGAATGAAACGGTTGCCGAGGTTCTCCGGCACGCCCAGCAGCGAACGGCACGCGGGGCACATGACCTTGCGAGACGGAATAAGATCCTTTGGGGACATGTTCTTGCCTTCTTTGCGTCCAATAGCTGAACGCATTGCATGACCGGTTATTTCCTGGGCGTTCCGCCGCGGGGCCAAAACGCAGAGCGAACCGAAACGGACACTCAATTAGACATGCCGGCCTCGAACGGGTTCCCGCTTTTGGACAGATGGGGCCGCCATGCCAGTCACTGCGAAATGACCCAGGAATATTAACACACGTTTTGCCGAACTGTCATGGGAAAAACAGCGGATTTTGTGCCCATCATTGCCTTGATTCGCTGCCGCCAAAGCCTATGATCCACCGTTCTAACCCTGGAGTACGCATGGCTTCCTACAAGATGAATCTGGCCCGCATCAAGGGCCTGCCCAGCCCCAAGAAGATCGTCGAGACCATGACCGCGTTCGGCCTGCCGGAGACCGAGGAGTTCGGCGTGCTGAACTGCTCGGGCACCAGCAGCTCCGCCTTCGCCACGCTGATCCGTAAGACTCAGCAGGCGGTCAAGCAACTGGACGCCGAGACCAAGGAACTCACCTCGGCCCCGGTCGAGAAGGTCACCGTCTATCCCATCGCCGTCACCCCCGAGATGGAGCGCCTCGAGGTGTACGCCGGCTCGGTGGGGGCCATCGAGCAGGCGGGCATCTTCTTCTCCAGCTGCATGGCCTTCAAGACCGTCACCGAGACGATCGAGTTCGACGTGGCGGCGGCCGTGGAGAAGCTGGCCAAGGAGGCCAACAAGTTTCAGCTCCGCGTGGTCCGCGTGAGCGACTTCGCGCACAACGCCTACATGACAGGCATGTACGCGCCGAAGTTCATCGATACGCAGCACGGCCTGGACTTCCTGGCCGAGTACGCGGCCGGGGTCACCTCCGCCAGCGTCCGCTTCGCCGGCCCGACCGGGCGGGTGAACATCACGCTGACGCCCTCGGCCTGCTTCACGTACTCCTGCAATGAAGACGATCAGGTCGCGGTGCAGACGATCCTGCGGAAGCTGGTCTAGGCGCTGGGCGCGGGGGTTTCACCGCAGAGAGCGCAGAGAACGCAGAGAGAAGCGAAGAAGAGAAAAGAGAAGCAAGAGATAGAAGCGGGGTTCTGCATCAGCACCGAACTTGAAGTCGCTCGCTTTTCGGCGCTGCTGGGGGTCGATGTCGGATCCGTCCGCCTTGCGTCCGGCGATGGTGCAGTGGCGCGATGATGCTGTCTTTGGGTCCCTACGGGACGCAGGAGCAGAGGCAATCGAGGGAATCCTCCGTTACGCTGGAGAAGATTCGCCTGTCAATTTTTCTTCGGTTGCGAGCCCAGTCGCATCACGCGTTCGGGGGAGACCAGTTCATCATACTTCTGTGGCGTGAGCAGTCCGCTTTCCAGTGCCGCTTCGCGGATGGAGATTCCGCGCGTCCGCGACTGGTTCACCAGTTCGCTCGCCTTCTCGTAGCCGATCTCTTCGACCAGCGCGGTCACAGCCGCGGTGGAACTTGCCACGTGGCGCAGGCAGCGCTGCTCATCGGCTTCGATCCCGGCGACGCAGAAGCGGCGGAGGATGTCGCACGCGCGAGCCAGCAGGTCCAGGCTGCCCAGGAGGGCGTCGGCGATCAGCGGCAAGAAGGCGTTGAGCTCCAGGCTGCCCATCGAGCACGCCTGTGTGATCGCCTGGTCGTTGGCCATCACCATGATCGCCGCCTGCGTGGCGGCCTCGGGAATGACGGGGTTCACCTTGCCGGGCATGATGCTCGAGCCGGCCTGGCGGGCGGGCAGGCGGATCTCGCCCAGGCCGCCGTCGGGCCCCGAGGACAGCAGCCGCAGGTCGCCGCACACCTTCACCAGGTTGGACGCCAGGGCCTTGAGGATGCCGCTGACCTCCACGAAGACGTCGGTGTTCTGCGTGGCCTCGACGAGGTTCTCCGCCCGGGCCAGGCCCAGGCCGGTGATGTCGCGCAGGTGCTCGATCGCGCGGAAGATGAACTGCCGCGGCGCGTCGATGCCCGTGCCCACGGCCGTGCCGCCGAGGTTCACCACGCGGAGGCGTTCCTCGCACTTGTAGATCCGCCAGCGGTCGCGGCCGAACGCCTCGGCGTAGGCGCCCATCTCGCGGCCCAGGGTGATCAGGACCGCGTCCTGGAACTGCGTGCGGCCGATCTTGACGATGTGGGCGAAGGCCTTCTCGCGATGCTGGAACTCCTCCAGCAGGGCGACGACCTGGCGTTCGAGCGAGCGGAGCTTGTTGATCGCCGCCACTTTGAGGGCGGTGGGGTAGGTGTCGTTGGTGGACTGGTGGAGGTTGATGTCGTCGAGCGGGTCGATCGTCGCGTAGTCGCCCAGCGGGCGGCCGAGGATCTGCAGGGCGCGGTTGGCGAGCACCTCGTTGACGTTCATGTTGGTGCTGGTGCCAGCGCCGCCCTGGAGGGCGTCGACGACGATGTGTGCGTCGAGCATTCCCTCGATCATCTCGCTGCACGCCTGGGCGATGGCGCTGAAGGTCTTCTCATCCCACCGCCCCAGCTCGTGGTTCGCCCTCGCGCAGGCGAGCTTGACCGCCCCGAACGCGCGGATGAGCCCCGCGTTCACCGCCCGCGCGGCCAGAGGAAAATTCTCGATCGCCCGCTCGGTCGATATCCCGTGCAAAGCATCCGATGGAACTTTGCGATCCCCGAGGAGATCGTGTTCTTTGCGGTATTCGGTCATGACAGATACTCTATCACGAGGCGCGAGGAATGACTACGTCCGTCAAGGGGGCGCGGGGTGTTTGCTTCGTGCGCTGCAGGACTTGGACCAATCGATGACGTTCTCAATCGCTCGCCTTTCGGCGCTGTGAGACTTGAACCACTCGATTGCGCAAGTTGGTGCTTATCCAGGGTCCCACAAAGGCGTTCGGGTACCGGGGGCTATCCCCGTATCGACCGGATCGGCGATCGCCACGACATCACGCCCCCTTGCACGAAGGAGTAGGGTACGTGTCGGATGCCGAGTTGTTCGGCGGCGGCGATGACGGCGTCGCGCTGTTCGATCTGGCAGCAGGCGACCATGTGCCCGCCGCCGCCGGCGCCGGCGATCTTGCCGCCGATCATCCCGGCGACCTTCAGGCGCGAGTACACGTCGTCGATGCGGGCGTTGGTGATCTCGCGGCTGAACTGCTTCTTCATCTGCCACAGCTGATCCAGCAGCGTGCCGATGCGGTGGATGTCGAGGTTCTGCAGCGCCTCGTGCATGGCCGGCACGGCTTCCTTGGTCGCGTGCATCGCCTCCAGCACCGCCCCGCCATTCTTCACGCCCTGCGTCTGGTCCTCGATGATCGTGCCCGAGGCCTTGCGATCGCCCAGCCACAGCAGCACCAGCGCCTGGTTCAGCACCCGCTCGCCGGCGTGGCCGATGTCCACGCGGCTGACCCGCACGTGGTTGCCCCCGAGGAATTCGAAGTGGTTCACGCCGCCGAAGGCCGCCGCGTACTGGTCCTGGCGGCCCGAGGCGTTGCCCAGCTGCTTGGTCTCGATCTCGTACGCCAGCTCGGCCAGCTGGTAGCTGTTGAGCTTGCGGCTGTTGAGCGTGTCGTTGAATGCCTCGAGCACTGCCACGCACATCGCGCCCGAACCGCCCAGGCCGCTGCGCATCGGCAGGCTCGAATAGACGTAGAGCTCGAAGCCGTGGTCGCGGTTGTACAGCGCCTTGGCCGCGGCCTTGATGAAGTCCAGCCGTCCGTCGAAGGTCATCTCGGCGAAGCTGGGATACTCCATGGGCTCGGGGCGGGTGTTGGCGTGGATGATGACCTTCTTGTCGGCGTGCAGGCGAAGGCGGGCGAGCATGAAGATCGAGACGGTGGCGTTGAGCACCTCGCCGCCGTGCATCTCGGGGTAGGGCGAGACGTCCGTGCCGCCCCCGGCCAGGCCGATCCGCGCGGGGGCCTGGCTGGTGATCTCCATCTCGAACAGGTTATCGGAAAAGTTCATGTGCGTCCTTCTTCCAGTGCTTGCTTGAGCGTCTTGAGGCGGAAGTCTTCCAGCGACTGCGGCGTGCCGATGTCGGCGAAGACTCGGCGGCACGTGTAGGCGGCCATCCTCCCGGCCAGGGCGGGGAAGACGTCCTTCTCCAGCGAGAAGACGGCCCCGGGCTCGAAGGCGTCCAGCGCGCCGGCCTCCAGGGCGTACACGCCGGCGTTGATCCAGCCGGGCCCGCCGGCGGCGCTCTTCTCGTTGAAGGCGACCACCCGGCCGTCGGCGATCTCCACGCGGCCGAACCGCGAGGCATCGTCCTGCTGCACCAGTGCGATGGTGGCCGGCGGGGTGAGCGACTCGTGCCGCTCGATGAGGCCTCGCCAGTCTTCCATGAGAAACGTGTCGCCGTTGGCCACCAGGGCCCGCGGGCCCCAGAGCTTGCGGGCCCACAGCACCGCGCCGCCTGTGCCCAGCGGCTGGGGCTCGACGGAGTACTCGATCTGCCAGCCGAACTTCGAGCCATCGCCGAAATAGTCGCGAATCTGTTCCCACAGATAGCTGACGGCCAGGACGAAACGGCGAAAGCCCAGCGAGCCGAAATGGTTTAAGAGCAGCTCCAGAAAGGGCTTGTCTCCGACGGGCACCATGGGTTTGGGGATTGTGTCTGTCAGAGGCCGCAGGCGTTTGCTCAGGCCTCCGGCCAGGATACAGACAGGCCAATCCTTTATATGGTGCATCGCGATACTTCTTTCCGCCCCGACCCAAGGGTGATTCTATCGCGACGGCGGCGTGAGTCAAGGTCGGGAGTTTGTCATTCCGTTGAGGGGGCGGGAGTGCGTGGATGCTTGGTCGCCTTCCTGCCTCCGGCAGGCAAGCCCGGGCCGCTTTCACGCTTGACCGCCCTGTCCCGACGGCGATAGCCTAGATCCCGACCGATTTGTCATCCGACCTTACGGTGCAGCCAGAACGGTGCCACCCCCAAACTTGTTTTGGGGGTGTCTTCGGCTGGCCATTAGCGTTCGGGTGCAGCCCGTCTTAAATCCGTTCGGCTCCCGCCTGAAACTTCTTAATGTCTCAACCGTCCAAGGTTAGAGGAAGACTACTGTGTCCATCAAAACGCGATATTGGGTCCTTGTTGCCCTCATTGCTGGCCTAGCTGGACTGGCACTCATCTATTTTGCGCGCACGCGCAACTCTCCAGTCGAATACCGCTACACCCTTGCCGACAATAGCGGGGTCTACATGAAGTTCTTACGAAATCATCTACTTGAGCTCACGCCATCGGAGACGAAGGTCAAAGTGGTGCAAAGGGACATCAATACTGGTTCCCGGATCACCGTCCTAAGCATTGGGGAAAGCCTTGTCTTCCCTGACGATGAAGGCTCGACAATGTTCACGTTGACTGGCATTGACGCAGATGGTGCGGATTTCAAGTTTGAGTCTTCCTTCTACCTGATGGACCGGCGGTACATAGACGTCAAACAGGGCTCCTTTAAGCTCTACTGGTTCAGTAACACGGTCACACCAACAACGATTGGGGTCGCACAAGAAGGGGCTCGGTAGTCCAGAACTCTATCGGGAGTCAATCGACCTTGTGCCTTTCGTTGGCGATGCCGGCCCGGATGAAGCACGCCTGCGCCGCCGCCCGGGCCGCGGAGACCTTCGCCGTGGACTCATTAACTTCGGCATGGCACCCCGCGGAGCGTGCCGGCGAGGGTGCGCCTGCCTTCGGGAGGGAAGCCACGGCATGGAACCCGGAAGAGTTCGAAGTCCTGTAGGGACGGCTGAAACGTTTCAATCGTCCCTACGGGACTCCAATGCAGCGGGCCGCTCTGTGACCCTGCACTGAAGTGCTGGGCTAACTTCAGGTCCCTACGGGACCCATAACAACTCCCGTGCAGATCCAGGCGGGCGGGGCGCGTACCACCGCACTACATCGAAGCCAGGTACCAGGCGTAGGTGCGGGCGAGGCCATCGGCCAGCGAGACGCGGGGCTGCCAACCAAGGGCGGTGAGGCGGGAGGAATCGAGCAGGCGCTGGGGCATGCCGTCGGGCTTGGTCGTGTCGAAGGTGATCTGGCCGCGGTAGCCGACGGCCCCGGCGACGGCGGCGGCGAGGTCGGCGATCGACGTGTCCACCCCCATGCCGACGTTCATGATCTCGCTGGCGTCGTAGCGTTCCATCAGGAACATCGCGGCGGCGGCGAAGTCGTCGGCGTACATGAACTCGCGCCGCGGGCGGCCGGTGCCCCACACCGCCACCTCGGGCAGCTTGGCCGCGGCCGCCTGGTGGAAGCGGTCGATCAGCGCCGCCACCACGTGGCCGTTGGCGTCGAAGTGGTCGTTGGGGCCGTAGATCGTCGAGGGGATCACGCAGATGAACCGCGTGCCGTACTGGGCGTTGTAGGCTTGGCACATGCGGATGCCGGCGATCTTGGCCACGGCGAACGGCTCGTTCGTGGGCTCCACCGGGCCCGTCAGCATCGCCTCCGGCGCGATGGGCTGGGGGCAGATCTTCGGGTACGCGCAGGCCGAGCCGATGAACAGCAGCTTGGCCGCATCATGCTTGCGGGCGGCCTCGATGACGCTGGTCTGGATCGCCAGGTTGTCGTAGATCATCTGGGCCGGGTAGGTCTTGTTGCGATGGATGCCCCCGGCCACGCCCGCGGCGAGGTACACCTGCGCGGGGCGGTGATCGGCGAAGAATTCATCGACGGCGGCGGCGTCCCGCAGGTCGAGCTCCTTGTGCGTGCGGAGCAGCAGGTTGGTGAACCCCGCCGCCTTGAGCACGCGAACGATCGCGCTGCCGACGAGGCCCGTGTGCCCGGCGACGTAGATGGGGGCGTGTTTGTTCGTCACGCCGTGACCTTCGCGTCGAGGAATTTCTTGATCGTCGCCAGCAGGTAGTCGATGTGCTGGGGGCCGATGTCCTGGTGCACGCCCACGTGCAGGCCGCGGTCGCCGATGAACTCGGCCTGCGGGAAGTCGCCCAGCTTGTGCCCCAGGAACGCGAACTGCGGGCACTGCGTCGGCATCGAGGGGAACATGTTCCGCGTGTCGATGCCGGCCGCCTCCAGGTGCTTCACCAGCTCGTCGCGGGTGAAGGGGGCCTTGTCGCTGACGAGGATGGGGAAGGCGTGCGGGCCGATCTGCTCGTGCGATTCCTCGCGGAACGTCGCCAGGTACGGCGCGAACTGTTGCAGCCCCTCGATCATCATCGTCAGGTTGCGGTGGCGCTTGTTGAGGATCTTCTCGTAGTTCTCCAGCGAGCCCAGCCCGACGGCGGCCTCCAGCTCGTTCATCTTGCACGAGAAGCCCATGCGTTCGAAGACGAAGCGGACGTCGGTGCCGTGCTTGAAGCGGTTGCGGCACGCGCCCTCGGCCGTGTTGATGACGCACTGCTTGCACTTGCACGCCCGCCCGTGCGACCGCAGCGAGCGGAGGACCTCGGCGTATTCCTCGCGGCTGGTGGTGACGATGCCGCCCTCGATGGAGGTGATGATGTGGGCGACGTAGAGGCTGTAGGCGGCCATGTCGCCCAGCGTGCCCACGCCGCGGCCCTTGTACAGGCCGCCATGGGCCTCGGCGGCGTCTTCGACGACGCACAGTTCGTGGCGGCGGGCGATGTCGTTGATGGCGTCCATGTCGGCGGGCTTGCCCATGAGGTGGACGGGCATGATGGCGATGGTGCGGTCGGTGATGGCGGCCTCGACCCTGGAGGGGTCGATGTTCAGCGTGTGGCGTTCGACGTCGACGAACTTGGGCGTGAAGCCCGCCTGCAGCACCGCGTTGCCGGTGGCGACGAACGACTCCGCCGGGACTATGACCTCGTCGCCGCGGTCGGCGCCGAAGTCATACAGCACGGCCAGGGCGAGGGCATCGGCGTCGGTGCCGCTGGAGAGGGCGACGGCCTCGGTGGTGCCGGTGAGCTCGGCGAAGCGCTGCTCGAACTGGCGGACCAGCTTGCCGCTGGACACCCGCCCGCTGGCCAGCGCCTCGGCGATCAGGTCCTTGGCCTTCTGCGTAATCGTGATGGTGCCGAATGGGATTCTCATGTCATGCATTCCCGAAGGGGCTGAAGGGGAGGATCTGGTAGGCGTTCATCAACTCGGCGATGCCCTCGGCCAGCGTGCGGCGGGCTTTGAAGCCTGCCGCCTCGATCTTGGCGTTGGACACGATGTAGTCGCGCTTGTCGGGGTCTTCGCCCAGCTTGTGCTCGGTGTAGAAGAAGTTGGGGACAAACTTGGCGATCTCGACGCACAGCTCGCGCTTGGAGATGTTCGCCTCCGACAGGCCCACGTTGTAGGGCTGGTTCTTCATGCGGTCGAAGTTCGTCAGGCAGTGCAGGAAGGCGTCGGCCACGTCGCGGATGTGGACGTAGTTGCGTTTGAAGTCGGCCTCGAAGAGCACGATGAAGCGGTCGCGCACGGCCCGCAGGACGAAGTCGTTCACCAGCAGGTCGGTCCGCATGCGGGGGCTGGCGCCGAAGACGGTGGCCAGCCGCAGCGTGATGACGTTGCCCGCGGCGAGCAGGTCGTTCTCGATCTCGACCTTGAGCACGCCGTAGAGGCTGATCGGGCGCAGGGGCGTTTCCTCGGTGCAGAACTTGCCCTTCTCGCCCACGCCGTAGCCGCTGTTGGTGGTGGGGTAGATAATGACCTGGTCCTTGGACCGCAGGGCGAGGATGTCGCGGACGGCGTCGCGGATGATGGTGGTGGCGCCCACGGGGTCGGCCTTGCACAAGGGGGCGCCGGTGAGGCAGGCCAGCGGGAAGACGGCGTCGGCGTCCTTGAGGCAGCGCTTGAGGAGGTCCTTGTCGCGCGTGTCGCCGCGGATCATCTTGAAGTTGGGGTGGTTGCAGCAGTCCAGCAGCGAGGTCTGGCGGTACATGAAGTTGTCCACCGCCACCACCGAGTGGCCCGCCGCCAGCAGGCGCGGCGTCATGATCGATCCGATATACCCCGCCGCCCCCGTGACCAGAATCTTCGACATTCGTTGCTCCATCTAAACCTTGTGATTACCTCAGAACCGTCACTCGTTCCCGTGGGACGCCGAGCGACTCGAGTTCGTCGAGGCGTTTGGCGATATTAACAAAGCTCGCAATCAGTATCGGCCCGTTCCACCGGGCCAGCTGGTCGCGGGTCCAGACCTCCGCCACGTCGGCCGGCGCGGGCCCATGCTCGGGTGAGCAGGCGGCGACGATCTTGACACCCGCCCGCGCTGCGAGGCGCGAGAGGATTCTACAGGCTTCGCCGCCGCCGTAAAGGACGATTTGCCGGCCGCCCAGGGACGCCAGGGCCCCGCGGCACGCGTGCACCTGCCAGCGGTTGAACGGCGCGATGCGCCGCAGGAACGCGCCCAGCGCCGCCAGCTTCCGCAGGGGGGCCAGCCATTGCCTCTCGCTGACGGGCCTGCGGGCCCGCTGGGCCGCGCGCCGCTTCGTCGTGATCTGCCGCCGCAGCATGCCCAGTGCCATCGGCCAAAGGCTCACCGGCAGGGGCGGGCACGGCGGGGGCGGGTTGATCTCCGGCATCACGGCCGGGTTGCCCTGTCGCGGGCTGCTCCCCGGTGCCACCCCCAAACTTGTTTGGGGGTGAGAATCACTACCGGCCGCATTCTTGTTCACATTCCCGGCTTCTGCAGGGAGTCGTTGGTTGTTCGCACCCCCAAACAAGTTTGGGGGTGGCACCGAAGAGACGGCTCCATCGGTGTTGGCGAACCTTCCGTGGCCTTCGATCTTCGCCGCCAGCGCCGCCGCGAGGGCCTCGCGTTCCTCGGCCCAGGCGAGGTAGACGAACTCGTCGAGGCTGGGGTTGCGGCGGCGGTACGTTTCGTCGACCTTGCCCTTGCCGGCCTCGGGGTGAAGGTGCTCCACCACCACGTCGGGGAGGTACACCGCCCGCGCATGGCCGCGTTCGCCGAGGCGCCGGAAGATGTCGAAGATGTGCTTGTCGATGCTGTCGCGGTCGTAGTCGGCGGGGCACACGCCGCCCATCACCTCGCAGGCCGCGCGAGAGAGGATCGGGTGGCTGGGCAGCACCGGGCCCTGGAAGAGATCGTTGCCCCAGGCCAGGCCCACGCCGTCGGCGAACCTCGCGAACGTCTCACGCACGCGGGCGTCCCAGCCGGGCGTGCGGAAGATGACGTCGTCGTTGACGAGCATGATGTAGTCGCCCCGGCAGGCGGCGTAGGACGCCTGTGTGATCGCCCCCATCCTGCCGCCGGGGCCGATGATGCGGTCCAGCACCAGGCCCTCGCACGAGAGCGCGTGCGAGGCCGCGTCATCGGCGTCGAGATACAGCACCACCTGGATCGCCTCGGGCCGCCGGGCCGTCGTGCGGACGCTCTGGAGCATCCGCTGCGCCAGCGCCACGCGCCCGCGGGTCGGCAGCACCAGGCTGATTACGCCGTCGGCAGACATGTCTTATACCTGTCGGTGATCTTGCGGGAGATCGTGTGCGAAAGCATGCCCTTGATGTGCTCGACGGCGGGAGGCCCGAACTTGCGGGCGATCATCTGGAGGTACTCCGGCCGGCTGTGATAGGCGTGGAACGCCTTGTCGCGGAAGGCGAGCACCTGCTCGGCCGTGAGGTGCTTCGTCGGCAGGGGCAGGGTTTCCTCGCCCAGTTGCGAATAGCCGTGCCAGCTGTCGGGCAGCGGCCAGCCTTCGCGGACGGCCTGGTCGTAGAGGCGCGAGCCGGGGTAAGCCATCGCGCAGTAGAGGTTGAGGTACTCGAAGTTGTGGGCAACGGCCTCGTCGAGCGTGGCCTGCATGGAGGCCTGGTCGTCGTCGGGCAGGCCGACGATATAGTTGGCGATGATGGAAATGCCCGCCTGCTGCGTCCAGCGGATGGCGTTCTGGAGATCTTCGGGCGTGTAGCCCTTGGCGACGCCGTCGCGGACGCGGGCGCTGGCCGACTCGAAACCGTACGCCAGCCAGTTCACGCCCGCCCGGCGGAGCTTGTGCAGCAGGGCCTCGTCGACGGTGTCCACGCGGGCGTATGCCCAGAAGTTCAGGTTGTAGCGGCGCTCGATCAGCATGTCGCAGAACTGCTCGATGCGGTCGCGCTTGAGCACGAACAGCTCATCGAGGATCTTGATGTGCCGCACGCCGTAGTGGTTCACCAGCAGGTCGATCTCGCCGACCACCTCGTCGATCGGGCGGTAGCGGATGCCGCTCTTGCCGAACAATGCGTTGATGCAGCAGAAGTGGCAGCGGAAGGGGCAGCCCAGCGACGTGTAGATCACCGCGTAGGGGCTGCGATGGTCGAGGTCGTCGAAGCAGTGCCAGTTGTGCGCCCGGTAGCGTTCCATCGGCAGCAGGTCCCAGGCGGCGGCGCCCAGCTCGGCCTCGATGTCGGCGATCAGTGCCGCGGGGGCGTTGTGCGCGATCTGGCCGCCCGCGCGGTACCACAGGCCCGGGATCGCGGCGAGGTCGTCGGCCGAGGCGCCGGCGCCGCGCTCCTTCAGCAGTTTCACCAAGGGCCCCAGCGTGCGGGGGCCCTCGCCCTGCAGGACGAAATCGACGGCTTCCTCGCGGAGCGTCCGCTCGGGCAAGGCCGAGACGTGCAGCCCGCCGAGGATCTGCGGGATGTCCGGGCACGCGTGGCGGATGGCCCGGCAGATCGCGCCGGCCGACGTCATCTTCTGCGTCGAGGCCGAGGGGTTGGCGCCGAAGACGATGCTGGCGGCCAGGACGGGTCTGGCTTGCTCCACCCGCTGGGCGACCTCGCTGGGGGAGAGGCCCTCGGCGTCGGCATCGACGATGGCGACGTCGAGGCCCGCTCGGCGCAGGGCGCCGGCCAGGATGGCGATCCAGATGGGCGGCTCGACCGCCGCCAGCGTGTCGCCGAACTTCTGGTAGCCTTCCTTCCGCCCGCCGGGATTTATGAACAGTAGATCCATCAAGGGTTCCTTCGAATGGGCGATTCTAACGATCCGGCGCGCTTTCGCAAAGGCTGCGTTGATTGTTTGCCTGGACTGTGCCGGCCCTCGCATCATCTGTTCGGTGCCACCCCCAAACTCGTTTGGGGGTGAGAACAGCCATCGAGTACGATGCGGCACAGACCGTCGGCAAAAAAAACTTGACGCGGCCCGAATGAATGCTACTATTATTGGAGCATTCGGGAATAAACATGATCACACGTGAAGCGGACTATGCGATACGGACGGTGTTGTCGCTGGCGAAGCGCCAGGGGCAGGGAGAACCTGCGCCCGCGTCGACGGCGGCGCTGGCCGAGGAAATGCAGATCCCCTTTCGCTTCCTGCGGAAGATCGTGCGCAAGCTGGTCGCCGCCGGAATGGTCGCCTCGCAACGCGGCAATGGCGGGGGCATCGCCCTGATCAAGCCCGGCCGCGATGTCTCACTGCTGGAGGTTCTGCTCGCCGTCGATTCCAAGGACCTTCAGCTCAACCACTGCCTGGCCGACAAGGACATCTGCGGCCGCTCGGGCTTCTGCCGCGTGCACACGCAGATGCAGCGCCTGCAGACGCTGCTGGAACGCCAGCTCAAAGACATCACGATTGACCAGTTGACCGACCCGCCGCGCTGATGGGTGCGGGTTTTTTATTTGATTCAGAAGGACACCAATGCAGTAGCATTAGAAAAAGGAAAACGTCCATGATCCGATGCGCCTCCGCCGACAGCTGTCTCTCGGGCTTTCTCGACCGTCACAGCGACGTCAACACCGCCTTCGACCGCATGGCCGAGCAGGAGATCAAGTGCCAGTTCGGACAGCTGGGCGTATGCTGCCGCCTGTGCTCCAATGGTCCCTGTCGCATCACGCCCGACGCGCCCAAGGGTGTCTGCGGCGCCACGGCCGACACGATGGTGGCCCGCAACCTGCTCCGCGCGGTGGGCGCGGGCGCGGGCTGCTACCTTCACGTGGCGGAGTCCACGGCCCGGCGTCTGAAGTCGATCGGCGAGGGGAAGGGCGAGCTGAAGATCCGCTCGCCCAAGTCGCTGGACGCCCTGGCGGCCAAGCTGGGCGTCAGTGGCGCCACCACGCTGGACAAGGCCCGCAACGTCGCCGACGCCATCCTGGCCGACATGTACCTGCCGCGCGACGAGCGGATGTCGCTGGTGTCGCGCCTCGCCTTGCCCCAGCGGCTGGCGCGGTGGAAGGAACTGGGCCTGATGCCCGGCGGGGCCAAGAGCGAGGTCTTCGACGCGGTCGTCAAGACCTCCACCAACCTATCAACCGATGCCGTCGACCAGTTGCTGCAGTGCCTGCGACTGGGCATTTGCACGGGGCTTTACGGCCTGCAGATGACCAACCTGCTCAACGACGTGCTGATGGGCGAGCCGGAAATCCGGCAGGCCGCCACGGGTTTCAAGGTGGTGGATCCCGCCAACGTCAACATCGCCGTCACCGGCCACAGCCACTCGGTCTTCGCCGGGCTGATCGCGTTTCTGGAGACGCCCCAGGGGCAGGCGTTGGCGCACGCGGTGGGCGCCGCGGGCGTGCGGGTGATCGGCCTGACGTGTGTGGGGCAGGACATGCAGCTGCGGGCCGCGGCGGCTGGCGACGTGTTCAGCGGGCAGGCGGGCAACAATTTCACGCAGGAGGCGCTCCTGGCGACGGGCGCGATCGACGCGGTGGTGACGGAGTTCAACTGCACGCTGTCGGGCATCGAGCCCATCGCCGAGAAGTACCAGATCAAGCTGCTGTGCCTCGACGACGTTGCCAAGCTGACGTCGGCCCAGCGGATCGCCGACCCTCGCGGGGAGGAACTGGCCACTGCGCGGCAGCTGGTGGAGATCGCCTGCCGCCAGTACGCCCAGCGCCGCCGCAGCATGACGATCGACATCCCCGACCACGGGCACAGCGACGTGGTCACCGGCGTGAGCGAGAACTCCCTGCTGGGCGTGCTGGGCGGGACGCTCGAGCCGCTGATTGAGCTGATCAAGAACGGCACGATCAAGGGCGTCGCGGGCATCCTGGGTTGCTCGAACCTCGCCGCCGGCGGGCACGATGTCTCGACGGTGGGCCTGACGCGCGAGCTGATCCGGCGCGACATCCTCGTGCTGTCGGCCGGCTGCACAACCGGCGGCCTGTGCAACACGGGTTTCTGCTCGCCCAAGGCGGCGCAGTGGGCGGGCCCGGGGCTGCGTGCGGTGTGCGAGAAACTGGGCATCCCGCCGGTGCTGAACTTCGGGCCCTGCCTGGCGATCGGGCGGATCGAGATGGTCGCCAGCGCCCTGGCCGAGGCCATGGGCGTGGACATGCCGCAGCTGCCGGTCGCGATCTCGGCCCCGCAGTGGCTGGAAGAGCAGGCCCTGGCCGACGGCTGCTTCGGGCTGGCGCTGGGCCTGACGCTGCACCTGTCGCAGGCCCCCTCGATCCTGGGCAGCCCGCTGGTGACGAAGGTGCTCACGCAGGACCTCGTCGGCATCACCGGCGGCCGCGTGATTGTCGAGCCCGACCCCGTGAAGGCCGCCGACGCGATGGAAGCGGTCATCCGCCAGAAGCTCGCGGCCCTGGGCATCGGCCAGGAGGTGTCGGCATGAGGACCAAGATCGTACATCTGGATCGGTGCACCGGGTGCAAGAACTGCGAGATGGCGTGCATCGCCGCGCACAGCCCCCAGGGGGCGATGTTGATCTACGCTGCCGGCGTCGACGCAGCCGCCCGCCCGCGGAACAAGATTCAGCGCGACGCGCTGGGGCACCTGGTTCCCCAGTTCTGCCGCCACTGCAAGGAGCCTGCCTGCGTGGAGGCCTGCATGACCGGCGCCCTGACCAAGGGCAAGGACGGCCTGGTGATCTGCGACACAGACGTATGCGTCGGATGCTATATGTGCGTGATGAGCTGCCCGTACGGCAACGCCAGGCCCTCCACCGGCGAGGACCGCCTGATGCTCAAGTGCGACCTGTGCCACGACCGCGATTGCATGGCCTGCGTCAAGGCCTGCCCCACCGGCTGCCTCAAGGCCGCCGAGGGCGAGGACGCGGTGGTGTACATCGAAGCCGGCTCGGTCGTCGACAAGGCCCCGGCGGGAGGTGAGCAATGAGACACGTCATCATCGGTTCCAGCGCCGCGGGCGTCGCCGCCGCCGCCGAAATCCGCCGCCACGATGCGGCCGCCGCCATCACCATCGTCTCGCGCGAAGAGACGATCTACTCGCGCTGCCAGCTGCACTGGATCGCCGCCGGCGTCCGCACACCCCGGCAGGCGCAGTTCCTGCCCCCTGACTGGGCGGCCGGCATGGGCGTCGAGATGCTCGCCCCGCAGGAGGCCAGGGCCATCGACGTGGCCGCCGGCGCGGTGGTGCTCGACAGCGGCCAGCGCGTGCCGTACGACCGCCTGCTGATCGCCACCGGGGCTCGCACGGGCTGGCCGCCGATCGAAGGCCTCAAGGGCGAGGGCGTCCTGGGCCTTCGCGACCTGGGCGACGCGGTTGCGCTGCGAACGGCCGTGGCCGGGGCCCGCAAGGTGGCCGTCGTCGGCGCGGGCCTGGTCGGGTGCGAACTCGCCGCCAGCCTCGCAGAGGCCCACAAGCCCGTCGCCCTGGTGGAACTGGCCGCCCATCCGCTGCCGCTGCAACTGGACGAAGAGACGGGCGAACTATGCGCCCAGTTGCTCCGCGGCCACGGCGTGCAGCTGCACTGCAGCCAGAGTGTCGAGCGCATCGTTCGCGACGACCGCGGCAAGGTTCGCGCCGTGGCGCTCAAGTCGGGCATCGTCATTGAGGCGGACTTGGTCGTGATGGCCGCCGGCGTGCGGGCCAACAAGGAGATCGCCGAGTCGGCCGGCATCGTGTGCGGCCGCGGCATCCGCATCGACGAACGCTGCCACACCAACGTCGGGAATATCTACGCCGCCGGCGACGTCACCGAGTCGCCCGACACCCTCGTCGGCCAAGTCATGCCCAGCGCCATCTGGCCGACGGCGGTGCGGCAAGGCCGCGTCGCCGGGGCGAACATGGCCGGGGGCGCCGATTCGCTCGCGCGGAACACCGGGCTGCGGGCCAGCATCTCGCTCCTGGGCATGAGCATCGTGTCGCTGGGGCCGCTGTGGAAGATCGACCCCGCGTGGCGGAAGATGACCTATCGCTCGACCAATTCCGCCGGCCGCCCGTGCCTGCGGACGCTGTACTTCCAGGCCGACGTGCTGCGCTGCGCCATTCTCTGGGGTGACGTGGTCAATGCCGGAGTTTATACTGAGGCCATCCTCAAGCAGCGGCCGCTGGGCGAGGCGGTCGCCTACGCCGGCGATCTCGATGCCGCCAAGCGAGGCCTGCAGGAAGCGACGATCTTCAAGTAACGGAACGTCCCCGGAACGGGGACACTCGCCCGCGCTGCGCGAGCGGATTCCAGCTGCCATTCCGCAAGGAGAACCCGATGTCCGAGCCCATGGCCGTGCCCGCCGAAGCGGTGAAAGTGCTCCAGGCGTTTCTTGATGCCGGCGAACGCAAGGATGAGGCGGCCATGCGGGCCTGCCTGTCGCGCTCGACGCTGGAGAGCGGCAAGTTCAACCCCGACGCCTCGCCGCAGGGGGCGCGGTTCGTCTTCGGCCAATCCTGCATGGAAGGCGAGGCGGCCTTGGTTCAGGTGAAGATCCTGCCCCAGGGCGCGCCCGATGACGCCGAGCCGATGATGAATCTGCCTTGCATCATCGTCCAGGAGGACGGGGCGTGGAAGCTCGACCTCAACGCCAGCCTCGAACGCATGTTCGCCGGCGGCGAACTGGACAAGGTTCTCACCGACATGACCGAGGCCGTCGGCAACGCGATGAAGGGCATCGGCGAGGCCATGGGCGACGCACTCACCGAGGCCTTCGGCGGCGATGGCTCGGCGGGCGAGGCGCCCCGATGGGATGACGTGCCGCTGACGCCGGGCGACGAGGAACTGCTGCCGCAGTTGGAGATGACCAAGCTGCCCGCCACCTCCGCCGCCATCTGGAAGGCCATCGGCTCGCCGGTGGACGTGCTTGTGGCGATGAAGGAACTGCTGGCCCAGATGAACGGCGACCGGCCGGACGTCCTCGCCCAGTGGTTCGAGGAGCAGCAGCTCGTTTCCTGGGGCGAGGTCTTCGGGTGGGTCAACCAGTTCGTGCCGCTGACGGGCCGCCTGCACGCGGTGCGGATCGAGCCGACGGAGTATGTCGAGAACCGCGGCTTCTTCCTCGACGGCAGCGACCTGGTCTACCGCATCTATATCGGCAGCGAGAGCGGCTACTTCACCTACGACGAAACGACGAACCTGCTGCCGGGCGTGCTGGCGGGCCTGCCGGAGCAGATGGACCCTGCCCTCGAAGGCAAGCGGCTGATGGGAAACGACGACCAGCCGTGCGATTTTGATTCGTATCGCGACCGCGTCGCGCCGCGGTTCATGCGGCGAATCAGCGACCTTCTGGGCCGCCCCGTGGCCCTGGAAGCGGACTGGAGCGAGGTGTCCGATTACACCTTCGCCGGCACGGTGCTGCGGCGGTGGGGCCTGGGCCGCGTCTACGGCGGCATCGCCCTGGCCTGCCTGGACGCGGCGCGTCGCGAGCGGTTGGGCGGCGAACTCAAGACGATCCGCTTGGCGATGGGCATGGACGTCGGCGAGCCCTTTGCCCGCTACACCGATGGCGTGCTGGAGACGGGGCTGATCTTTCACCCCTGCCTGGGCGGCGGCGTGTACGAGAACGAGATCGCCGCCGCGCTGGAGGGCTGTCCCGCGGCCGAAGACGAGGCCCCGCCCCAGGAGCCTGCGCCATAGCCGGGGGCGATCGAGCAAACGGCAGGGGAAATAAGCAAGCCCACGGAGGGGGGAGCCGTGGGCTTGAGGATGTCCATGCGGAGGGGGGGGCCGCACAGACGGGGGAATTATACCATAGACGTATCCCTATACAATTATCATTCGGGGAAACTTCAATCGGTAGAAGTACCGATTTCCGCGGTTGGACGCACAGTCACGCTGACGGCCGCCGAGCGATGCGTTTCGTCCAAACGCCTGCGGATTGGCTTCCGCTCAGACGCCCCGGACGTTACCCTCAAGTTCGGCGTTCGGCGCCGGCGGGAGCGGGCATGACCGTTCGAGCCATCATCTGCGGACTGCTGATCGGGCTGTGCATCGCGGCCTTCGGCTACATCGTCAACACGACGCTGGCCCTGGGCACGCTGGTGGGTAACTACTTTCCCACCAGCGTCTACGGGCTGCTGATCCTGGTCTGCCTGGGCGTCAACCCCCTGTTGCGGCGGCTGCGGCGGTCGTGGGTGATGCGTCCGGCCGAACTGGCCACGGCGATGGCGATCGCCTTGGCCGCCTGCAGCGTGCCGGGCCTCAGCGGCATGCGGTACTTCGCCGTCATCCAGGCCATGCCCGCCATCTACGACCGCACCCAGCCGCCCATGCACGAGCACGACCTGCTGCAGTACATCCCGCCGGGGCTCACGCCCGATCTGCAGGACTCGCGCCGCGTCATCGACCCGCTGGTGGGCGGGCTGGGCGGGCCGGGAAAGCCCACCGCGCTGTCGGCCCTGCCGTGGGACGCGTGGGCGAATTCGCTGACGAACTGGCTGGGATTGATCGTCCTGCTGGGCGGGGCGCTGGTGTGCCTGGCCGTCGTCCTTCACCGCCAGTGGTCCGTGCACGAGGGCCTCAAGTACCCGCTGGCCGCCATCGCCCTGGAGGTGATGGCCGCCGACCCCGCCACCGGGCGCGGGCGGATCCTCGGCCGCCGTCTCTTCTGGGCAGGGCTGATCGCGGTGCTGACGATCCACCTCCTCAACGCCTTCGCGACGCGGTACTCGTTCCTGCCGGAGATCCCGCTGCAGTTCAACCTGCGGGCCATGAGCCCGCGCCTCTTGCCCGAGGCGGCGATGCTCTCGCACTGCTGGTGGATCCTGATCCTGCCCACGATGTACTTCTGCATCATCGGCGTCGCGTACTTCGTGCCCCCCGACGTCAGCTTCAGCCTGGGCATCTCGCACTGGCTGTACATCCTGGTGGGCATGGCGTACCTGGGGGCCGGCGGCGAGATCAGCTACGACTTCATCGAGGGCCGCATCCGCGGCTGGCAGTATTTCGGCGCGTACCTGGGCGTGGGGCTGGTGATCCTGTACACCGGCCGGCGGTATTACAGCGAGGTGCTCGTC
Source organism: uncultured Planctomycetaceae bacterium (assembly GCA_964616985.1). Lineage (GTDB taxonomy): Bacteria > Planctomycetota > Phycisphaerae > SM23-33 > SM23-33 > CAZTVF01. The sequence goes on along the minus strand of CAZTVF010000004.1, from coordinate 56,762 downwards.
CGCCTCGTGGGCCTCGGCGGCCGCCGCAACGCCACCAGCGTGCCGGCATACGCCGTCTGGGCGGCCAGGCTGGCCCTGGTGCTGCTGGCGGCGTTGACCACGGCGATGGTGACGCTGGGGCTGGAGTGGCCGGTGGCGGTGCTGTCGGTGCTGCTGCTGGTGCTGCTGTTCGTGGTCGTCTCGCGCATGGTGGCCGAGGCGGGCGCCTTCTGGGTCTTTGCCGGCTGGCTGCCCACCGCCGTGGTCATCGGCCTCTACGGCCGCGATACGCTGGGGCCCGGGCCGATCATCCTGGGCGGGCTGATCGTGAGCATGCTCGCGGTCAACCCCGCCGAGGCCCTGATGCCGTTCGTGGTCAACGGCCTGCGCCTGGGCGAGCAGGCAGGCGTGCGCCCGCCGCGCCTGGCGGCATGGACGGGCGTGATGTTCCTGCTGGCCTTGGCCGTGGCTGTGCCGGTGGTGATGTGGGCCAACTACGACCGCGGGCTGACCGAGGACCCCTGGTCGCGCGAGGTGGCCAAGCGCCCGCTGGAGGCGGGCCTGCGGTCGAGCGTCGCCTTGAGCAACACGGGCGAACTGGCGCAGGTGCAGGCGATGGGCCCGCTGGAGCGGCTGGCGGCGGCCCGGCCCAGCGGCACGTTTCTCGTCGCCGCCGGCGTGGGGCTGGCCTTGGTGCTGACCTGCAGCGTGCTGCGGTTCCGCGTAACCTGGTGGCCGATCCACCCCATCATCTTCCTGGGCTGGGGCGAGTGGCCCTTCGGGCACATGAGCTTTTCCTTCCTCGTCGGCTGGGCCATCCGCAGCCTGGCCATCCGCCTGGGCGGGGCGGCCGGGTACGAACGTCTCAAGCCGCTCATGATCGGCGCCGTCGCGGGCGAACTGCTGGCGGGCTTCGCGCTGATGGCCATCAACCTTTCGTCCTTCGCCCTCCAAGGCCCCCAGGGCCGCCCGCTCCGCATCGGGCCCTGACGAGCCATCTCGCGCCGGCGGCGGGACGCTAGAGTGACGTATGGAGACTGCGATGAAATTCGCCGGGTTTGACGAGTCGCTGGTACGCTTCCTGGGGCAGCTCAAGAGGCACAACGATCGCGCGTGGTTCGAACGCAACCGCACGCGATACGAGGCCGAGGTGCGCGAGCCGGTCCTGGCGTTCATCCGCGCGATCGCCCCGAAGATCGAAGAGATCTCGCAACACATCTTCGTGAGCGACTCCAAGGTGGGGGGGTCGATGATGCGGCCTTACCGCGACACGCGTTTCTCGCCCAGCAAGCTGCCGTACAAGACGAACGTGGGCATTCAGTTTCGCCACGAGCGCGGCGAGGACGCGCACGCGCCGGGCTTCTGGATCCACATCGAGCCGGGCGAATTCTGGCTGGGGGCGGGCATCTGGCGCCCGGATGGGCCCACGATGGAACGCGTTCGCCAGGCGATTGCCAAATCGGGCGACGAATGGCTGGCCGCCCGCGACGACAAGGCCTTTCGCGCGAAATGGCAGATCGTGGGCGACTCGCTCCAGCGGCCGCCGCGGGGCTACGACCCGGACCACCCGCTCATTGTGGACATCAAGCGCAAGGAGTGGCTGGGGCTGCGCGACATGGGCACCGACGAACTGTACCGCCGCGATCTCGTCGCCCGCGTCGCCGACAGCTTCGCCGCCACCGCGCCCTTCATGCGGTTCCTCTGCCAGGCACTGGGCGTGCCGTTCTGATGCAGGGGAACGCGCTGATGCTGCCCTCTGGGTCCCGTAGGGACCGCACAGAAGACAGCCTAGCACTTCAGTGCTTGGTCACAGAGGCGTCCGGTGCATTGGAGTCCCGTAGGGACGATTGAAGCCGTTCAGTCGTCCCTACGGGACGCAGTAGCAGAGCCAATCGAAACAGTGCTCGGTACAGTAGCGACCGACTGCTCGTGATCTGGTGCTCGTTGGCTGTGACTGAAGGGGACGGCCAGGGCTTGCCTGCCGGAGGCAGAAAGGCCGCCACCCGTCGACTGATGACCCCGCTGATTGATGTCTCATGGAATGCCTTCGGATCGCGCGGGGTCGGGGGTTATAATTCATGCGGTTCTATATAAAGGACGACAGACCATGGCCATTCGTTTCAGCGCGGATGAGATTCTTGCCATCGCCCAGGGCATCGAGACCAACGGGGCGAGGTTCTACCAGGTGGCGGCGGGGCGGATCGCCCATGGCAAGAGCCAGGAGGTCCTGCTCGACCTCGCTCGCTGGGAGCAGGTGCACGAGCGAATCTTCGCCGAGATGCGGCAGACGCTCGCCAAGGAACAGAAGGACGCCGATATTTTCGACCCCAGCGGCGAGGCCGCCCTCTACCTTCAATCGCTGGCCGACGCGCAGGTGTTCGGCCCGCCGCAGGACCCGGTGGAGCGAATCGGCCCCAATCCCACCTACCGCGGCATCCTCCAGACGGCCATCGCCCTGGAGAAGGAATCCATCGTCTTTTATGTCGGCATGAGGGACTTCGTCTCGCAGGCCAGCGGCCGCGAGCGCGTCGATGCCATCCTTCGCGAGGAAATGAACCACGTCACCATCCTAAACCGCGAACTGCGGGAGGCGAAGGAGTAATGCTCCGCATCAACTCGCCAAGCTGCGGGCGGGGCGAGTGAGCAATGTTCGCGCGTGGGTGAGCGTGGCGGCCGTGGCGTTGGCCCCGGCCATCATGGCCGCAAGCTCGGAAACGCGGTCTTCTCCCTCCAGCACGCGGACCGCGGCGAGGGTCTGCCGCTGGCCGCCGCGGGTGACGACTTCCTTGGAGATCTGCAGGTGGTGGTCGCCGCACGCGGCGATCTGTGACAGGTGGGTGATGCAGATGATCTGGTGCGGCTGGGCCGCGGGGGCGGCGGGGGCGGCGGGCTTCTTTCCCACGCGTTCGCCATTGGCCAGGGCCCGCATCTTGCGGCCGATCGTCGCGCCGAGGCGGTCGCCGATGTTCGCGTCGATCTCGTCGAACACCAGCACGCTGACCTGGTCCTTGTCGGCCAGGATCGTCTTCAGCGCGAGCATGATGCGGGACATCTCGCCGCCGGAGGCGATCTTCCGCAGCGGCAGCAGTTCCTGTCCGGGGTTGGTGCGGACCATGAAGTCCATCTCGTCCAGGCCCGACAAATCGATGGCGGGGTCGTTGGGGCCGCGGGTCTGCAGGTGCACCTCGAACGTGGCCTCATGCATCTCCAGGTCGCGGAACTGGCTCTCGACGAGCGACTTGAGCCTGCGGCCGGCGGAGCGGCGCAGACGCGTGAGCAGTTCGCCCGCGGCGGCGAGCTCCGCCAGCGAGGTCGCGATCTGCCGGTCGAGATCGCCCAGGGCCTGCGCGTCGGCCTCCAGCGCCTCGACCTTCAGGCCGATGGTGCGGCGATAGGCGAGCACCGCATCGACCGCATCGCTTCCGGCGGGGGCGGTCCTGGCGTACTTGTGGATCACGCGGTTGAGCACGTCGAGTCGCTCTTCCACCGCGGCAAGTTCCGACGGGTCGATGTCCAGCGCGTCCTGATATCGCGACAGGTCGCGCGCCGCGTCGTGCAGCGTCTCGGCCGCCTGCTCAAACTGCCCCGACAGGCCCGCCAGCGTCGCGTCCATCCGCAGCAGTTCCTGCACGCCGCGCTGCAGCGTCGCCACGCGATCCAGCAGCGTGTCCTCGCCCTCGGACAAGCCCTCCAGCACCTGCGACGACTGGGCCTTGAGCTGCGCGGCGTTCTTCAGAACGCTGTACCGCGCCTTGATGGTTTCATATTCGCCCGCCTGCAGCTCGGCCTTGTCGATCTCATCGATCTGGAAGCGGTAGAGGTCCAACTCGGACAGGCGGCGCGATTCGGACTCGCGCAGGTCGGCGAGGCGCTGCTGGCGCTGGCGCAGCTGGCGAAGGATGTCGGCAAAACGCTCGCGGGCGTCGCCGGCATCGGCAAAGGCGTCCAGGATCTGCATCTGGTTGGCGGGCTTGAGGAGGAACTGCTGGTCGTGCTGGCCGTGAATGTCCACCAGCAGCTGGCCCGCCTCGCGCAGCATCGCCGCCGTCACGGGTGAGCCGTTGACGCTCACGCTGGATCGGCCGGCGGCTGAGACGCGGCGGGTGATGAGGATCGGCTCGCCCGGCGAGAGCGGCTGGTCGACGATCTCTCCCACCCGCTGGGCCGTCCGCGGGCTGACCTCGAACAGGCCGCTGACGCGGGCCTCGGCGCTGCCGGGGCGGACGAACGTCGCCGCCTCCTCGCCGCCGCCCCGCAGGCCCAGCAGCAGTTCCAGCGCGCCCAGGATCAGGCTCTTGCCCGCGCCGGTCTGGCCGGTGAACACGTTCAGTCCGGCGGCCAGTTCGATGTCCACTTTCTCGATGATCGCCAGGTTCGAGATGTGCAGTTCTCTCAGCATCGCAAGCTCCTCTTCGTCGGACTGCCAGGGGCGGCCTTCCCGGCCGCCGCCTCACCGACAAAGATCCGTCGGCCCACTTCCACACTCCGCGGCTGCACCATCAGCCGCGGCAGGCGGGATTCGCGGACGAACACATGTTAGTAATATGTTCGGGTGCCTGCCAGCGCAAACTTGAGAGAATCTCTTTCCGTCACTCGCGCCCGCAGCACTCATGCATCATTGGACTGTGGTATTACCAAAAGCAATACTGGTTGCGTTTAGTAAAAGGCATTCTGGCCCGGCTATGTCATCTTCTGGTAGTGCAGCACGGCGGCGGCGGGGGCGGAGGGGAGCGTGAAGGTCCAGCCGGACGCCATCAACTCGCGGCCGGTCTTCTCGACCGTCGTGTCGGCCGTCATGTCGGTGATGCGGTAGGTGGCGTCGGCGTCGAGGCCCTTCAGTGCCAGCTGGGCGGCGATGTACGCACTGGCCGGGCGGCGGAAGCATTGCACCATGCCGTCGCCGGCGTCGGGGCGGTTGAACTGCCAGCCGATCCACAGTTCATTGTCCAGCGTGCAGGGCGTCAGGGGGTAGAAGTCGCCGTAGTAGCACTCGCTGATCTGCCGCCGCTGGGCGAAGAGCTTCCGCAGCAGGTCGTAGTCGAGCTTCTCACGGATGTCGCCGGTGAAGACAGTGCTGGGCGCGATGTTGCTCCAGAAGGCGTAGGGCTCCACGGGGGTCCAGCCGCTGCCGAGGTAGGGCACCTCGCAGGCGGCCACGGTGCCCGTGCCGTAGTAGGGCAGCCACAGCGAGATGCCGTACGTCTGGCTTTGCGTGGCGGTGGGGGCGTAGACAAAGTCGCTGCGCCACAGGGGCACGGCCCGCCGCATCGACTCCAGGTCGTTTCGGCGGCCACCGGAAGCGCACGAATCAATCAGCACGTCGGGGTGGCGGCGGCGGATCTCATCCCAGAATGCCAGGTAACCGCACACGTGCTTGTTCTCGGTGATGCCCGCGCGGTTGGGCGCGTCGTTCTTCTGCCAGAAGGGCAGTGGCTCCATGTTGAAATCCTGGCGGTAGACGCCGATGCCCTGCTCGGCGATCATGCGATCGACGTGGTTGACCAGCCAGTTCCACGCCTCGGGGTTGCCCAGGTCCAGCAGGCCGCTCTTGCCGCCCAGCACCCATTGGGGATGGTTCACGCCCAGCCACGAGCCTTCGCTGACGCGTTCGGGCTCGAACCACGTCACGATCTTCATCTTCATGCCATGCTTGCGGGTCAGGTCGCTGATGGCCCGCAGGCCGCGCGGGAAGCGGGTCTTGTCGACCTCCCACGTGCCGACGGTCATCCACGTGCCGGGATTGGGGTACCAGCCCGCGTCGATCCACCAGCCGTCAATGGGGAGGCGCTCCTGCTGGTAGCGCTCGAAGCACATGAACTGGTTCTCTTCGGTGGCCTTGGCCATCTCCTCGTAGAAGCGGCCGGTGTAGGCCAGCTGCATCGGCTCGGGCAGCTTGCCCCCGGGTCGGGGCAGGTTGTGAGCGATCATCCACCGCCGCCAGATGTTCTGCGCCCGGATCCAGCCGCCGGCCTTGTAGAACTGCACGGCCATCAGCGGCGTGCGGACCTGCTCGCCGGGGCGCAGCGTGAAGTGCGTGGTCTGCTGCCCGGCTTGGATGGTGATGCCGTTGGCCTCGTCGCGGGTAAAATCGGCCGCCCACTGCCCGGGCCAGCCGACGACGACGATCGTGCCCTCGCTGCCAGCCTCGAGGTTGAAGTAGGGCCAGTCGCTGTTGCTGCCGCGGCCGCCCGAGGTGGTGATGCGCTTCGTCGCCGCCCGGGGCAGCGGCGTCTGCAGCGGCGAGTAATCGCTGGCCGAACTGGGCGAGCCCACTGCGTGGTGCAGCAGGAACTCGCCGCCGGGCTCGCGCTGCAGGCTCATGTCGATCGCGCGGATGTCCTGCAGGATCGGCGTGTCAGCCGCCGCGGTGTTCTTGAAGTAGACCGTCCACTCCGCCGTCGGGAAGTCGTGGTACTGCACGGCGACGCAGCGGACCTCCAGGCCGGTGGCGGGGTCGGTCCAGACCAGCGTGTGTTCGGTGCGCTCGGCGTCGAGCGCGCGCTGGCGGCGCTGCAGCGGCCAGGCGTTCAGCAGGTCGCGCGAATGCCTTCCGCCGTAGACGAATGAGAAGGGGCAGGCCGTCTCGTGGGCGCCCTTGAGATAGTCGCCCGGGTAGGCGATGTCTCCCAGCCACAGCTGGCGGCCGTCGGCCATGATGACGCATGCGTCGGCCCAGTCGGCCTGACCGTAATCAAGTCCTTTGCCGCCGTCGGTGACCTGGAGGATGAAATCGCGGGCCCCGTTGAGCGGCACGTTTACGGGCACGGCCGCATCGCCCTCGTGCAGGAGTTGGCTGCGGTAGAGCTCCTTGCCGCCGACGAGGACGGAGAAATCGATGTTGCCCTTGCCGGGGATGGTCCACTGGGTGTTGCTGTCGACGCCGACGGCGGCGACGAACGCCTTCGCCGGCGCGTCGAGGCGCACCAGTACGCGGGAGACGGCATGGCAGTTGAGGCCGCGGGCGTACTCAACGCCGGCGATGTTGAGCGGCCTGCCGACGGCGCTGATGTTCTGCTTGATCGGCCCCCACTGGTTCGCCAGCACCACCAGGTGCGGGGGGTGCTGGGTCTTCTGATGCTCGCCCAGGAACTTTGCGGCGAACCAGGTCCGGCTCTCGGCCATCTCATCTTGCGTCACGGCGATCGGGTCGTGTGCGGGCATAGGACAATCCTTTTCAATGGTGGCAAGGTTCAAGCATGCACATCATACCACATGGAATGCCTGCCGCTGGAGCAGGGCGGGGTCCATCCCCGCGGCGTGGACAACAACGGCCTGACCCGCGGCAAGGTCGAGTTCGATGACTACGGCAGCGGAGTCTGCAAGCATCTCGCCGCTGCGGTGATCGACGGCAAGGGCGTGCGGCCAGGGGTTCCGCAGGCGAAGGCGGCCGGCGCGGGTGGCATTCACGAGCACATAGTCCACGCATGGGCCGCGCCTTTCGGCAGAGAGCAGAAAACCGCCCGGCGCGCGAAGCGAGTGGAAGCGCGCGGGAACGCCCGCGGGAATGCCGTAGAACAAGTGCACGACGCCGCCGAGCTCCAGCAGCATGAGATCGGGCAGCACGCGGCACATGCCCGCGCCATGGTCGCCCTGCATGATCGACATCGTCGGCCAATCCACGATGGTGAAGCCGTTCTCGCACGCGCCCTGGGGCCAGCGGGCGGCGGCGAAGGCGGTCCTGGCGTCGCCAAGACGCAGGACCTCGCAGATTCCTTGCCCGCCGCACCACGCGCCGCCGCTGTGGCCGGGGCGGCCGCTGGCGACGAGCTTGCTCCACGTGGCCGCCGCGGCCCGACGCCACGGGTCGGGTCCGTGCTCGGCACTGACGAGTTTGGCCGGGAATACCAGCGGCAGCATGAAATTGTGACCTGCGTATGTCTCGCCCTGATTCTCCCAGGGCCGCCAGGCGCCATCGGCGCCCACAGGCACTTCGACCAGCCTCGCCAGCTTCTCGCTCCACAGTTCGCGCAGGTCTTCATCGACATCGAGCTCGGCGGCCGCGGCCGTCGCCTGGGTCAGCCCCATCCGCACGAAAGCCTGGCCATAGAGCGTGTTGTGATCCCAGCCTTCCCACTCGCCGGCGCGGCTCTCGAAATGCACCATGGGGCCCATCGTCCAGCGGCTGCGCTCCGCGTCCCACGTGAGGAAGTCGGCGATGAAGAGGGCCGCGTCGCGGAGGATCGGGTAGGCGATTCGGGCGAGGAACTCGCGGTCGCCGCTGTAGCGATAGTACTGCCAGAACAGCTGCGCGACCCACGCCGACTCACAAGGCTCAGTCGAGAGGCGGCTGTGCGCGGGCGAGGTGAGCTCGTGGCCGCCGATGGAACCGGCGTGCGGGAACTTCAGCCCGCGCAGGTGGAAGTATTCGGCGGCGTCACGGCGGGCCTTCGGGGCGAATTCGTGATACAGGCGCAGGTAAGGCTCGAAGAGGTCGAGGCGGTTGCTGGCGAGCAGGCCCCATACGTTGCACTGCACGTTGATGTTTCCGTGGTAGTCGCCGTACCAGGGCGGGTTGTTCTCGCCGCACCACACGCCCTGCAGCCCCGGCAATTGGCGGGTGGGCTCAAGCATGCTGCCGCACAGGTACAGTGAACGGTAGTACCACTTCTCGACGGCGGGGTCGCCTACGGCGGCCAGGCCTCGGCGCCAGTACGCCTCCCACCACGCGCGGTGCTCGAGTGCGATCGCCTCGGCGCCGGCTCCGACGGCGGCGCGGAGGCGGGCGCGGCATTCGTCGGCGGCGTGATCGCCTGGCGCCGACGAGACGACGGTGAGATAAACCTGGCAGCGTTGCCCGGCGGGGCTTGCCTCTCGGCCGATCAACCGCCCGGTGACGCTCGCGCGCTCGCGCTGGCCGAAGCCCACCAAGGCGATGCCGATGGTGTATTCGCCGCCCGCGGTGAAGCGTTGCGTCAGCAGGCTGATCTCGTCGCCCGTCTCGATCTGCGGGCGCGGGTTGTCATCCAGCGGGCAGCGTGAGAGATCCCAGGGCAGTTCGGTCGCCGGCAGGCGGCGGTCGTAGCAGTCCTTCAGCGGGTCGGGGCTGGCATTCCCCTGGCCGCGGTCGATGTCGATCACCAGCACCCCGAACCGCCGGCTCACGTAGGCCCGCACGCTGCGGTCGTGCCACGTCATCGCCGCCGTGGCGGTGTGCAACTCCACCCCCATCTTCAGCTCGGCCGGGTTGAGGCCCTCGTCCAGGTGCAGTCGAAGCGTTCCGCACGTGGTGAGGTGCGGCATGTCGATGGGCTTGCTCGCGGCCGTCTGCTGCCAGAGGCGCGCCAGCGCCTCGCGGTCGTTCGACCGCCAGGCCGCGCGAACCTCGTCAAACGTCTCGCCGGGAAACCAGCTCTTGGCGTCGTTGCGGCGATCCCACACATCCGGCCGCGAGAGCGTGAAGCACAGGTCCCGCGGGCTGCCATGCATGACGACGCCGAACTCACCATTTCCCAGCGGCGCGCCGTGTCGCCAGTCGGCCGGCATCGGCCCCGACCACTTCATGTCGTGCCGTTGGAGCAATGCGGGCAGATCGATGTCGAACCGCGCCGCCGCCTCATCGGCGACCGCGTGCAGAATCGGATCGGCCGTGTTGACAATGGGATTCATACGCAGGAATGTAATCTTCGCCACGCCGCTGCGGAAGGGGGAAGGGGGGCCTTCGGGCCGGGGCGTCGCGACGTTCTGCCAGGGTCCGGCCGCCGCGTGTGAAACCGCAAGCAGCCCTGGCGACAGTGGCATGCCTTCCTTCTTGATCACGAGAAGACCGTGGTCGCGCTTGTGCGGCCGCGGGTATACTATGGAATTCGTGGCAGCGACCATCAAGGCACAGAGGAGTAACATGAGCACGATTTCACAGAGCGATAAGGACATCCTGCGCCAGCTGGGGCGGGAGATTGCCGCCGCAGCGGCGGACCCGGTGAACAAGGAACGCGAGGAGGTCTGCCGGCGGATCGATAATCGCCAGGCGGGCCGGCCCAGCATCCATATTTACCAGGAGCCGTGGTCGGAGTTGAACGACACGGGCGAGCTGACGCTGCGGTGCCAGGACGGCTTCTGCCGCGGCGTCGAAGGCGGCATGCGGCAGACGCTGTACAAGTGGCGGCACTACCCCGGTGATATGACCGTCTCGGCCGTCTCCGTGCAGGGCTACTGCATCCGCGACAGCGGCTTCGGCATCGACGAGGAGGTGGACGTCGTCCGCACCGACGACTCCAACGACGTCGTCTCGCGGCACTTCCACATCCAGATCGCCGAGGAATCGGACATCGCCAAGATGAAGATGCCCGTCATCTCGCACGACGAAGCGGCCACCGAAGAGGGCTACCAGAAACGCTGCGAGATCTTCGACGGCATCCTCGACGTGAAGAAGTCGGGCGTGTGGAGCTTCTGGTTCGCGCCCTGGGACGCGCTGGTCCGCTGGACGGGCGTGCAAGAGGTTCTGACGGACATGGCCATGAGGCCCGAGTTTGTGCACAAGGCGATCGGCCGCCTGGTCGATTGCTGGATCAGCCGCCTGGACCAGTACGAGCAGCAGGGTCTGCTTGCGCGCCCGGCGAAGGAACTCACCGTCAGCGGCGCGGCGCAGATATTCTCGGAGGTCTCGCCGGCGATGCACAAGGAATTCGCCCTCGAGCATGAGGTGCGCTTCTTCCGCCGCTTCGGCCGCGTGTACTACGGCTGCTGCGAACCGCTGCACGCGAAGGTGGACATCTGCGCCGAGTGCCTGCCGAACATGTACAAGATTTCGATGAGCCCGTGGGTGAACTTCCCGGTGGCGGTGAAGAACGTCGGCGGCCGCTTTGTCTTCGCGTGGAAGCCCAACCCCGCCTTCCTCGCCTACGACCAGTGGGACGGCGACCTCGTCCGCGCCGACATCCGCGAGAAACTCCAGATGGCCAAGGACGGCGGCTGCTTCCTCGAGATGCACCTCAAGGACATCAGCACCGTCCGCCACGATCCCCGCCGGTTGGAAGAGTGGAACCGCATCGCGAAGGAAGAGGCCATGCGGGTGTCCTAGCACGACTGTCTGGGGCTTCGGCGGCACGGTGCTGGCTCGGTGCCACCCCCAAACTTGTTTGGGGGTGCGAACACGACAGGATTCCGTGGGTTGGGTTGGAGCACTCGGTGCGTCTTAAGCCACGCACCCTTCCGGAAGAAGGAGTCGCACATGCGAAGGTTATTCCTCGTGGCCGGTGTCGTATCGTTGGCGATGGCGATGGCGGCGTGGGCCCAGGCGACAACCCAGCCGGCGGGCGGGAGCTTCGTCTTCGACCCCGCCCACAGCTCGGCCACGTTCAAAATCGAGCACGCGGGCATCAGCTGGGTGGCCGGGCGGTTCAACGACATCGCCGGCAACTGCGCCATCGATCCCGCCGACGCCAACAAGTGCCGCTTCGAGGTCACGATCAAGACCGCCAGCGTCGACACCAACAACGCCCAGCGCGACGCGCACCTCCGCACCAAGGACTTCTTCGACGCCAACCAGTTCCCCGAGATGACGTTCAAGAGCACCTCGGTCAGCAAGGCCGTCGTCGCGATCCCCCTCATGCCGAACTGCGCCGCCACGCAGCCCGCGCCGGGCATTCCCGCCGACGCCGCCTATGTGGTCGTGGGCGATTTCACGCTGCATGGCGTGACCCGGACGATCACCGTCCCGCTGCGCGGCGGCAAGGAGACGGAGTTCCCCAAAGGCACCCGCCGCGTCGGCTTCTTCACCGACTTCTCGATCAAGCGGTCCGACTTCGGCATGAGCACGATGCTCGGCGGCGTCGGCGACGAAGTTCGGATTTCCATCAGTTTCGAAGCCACGGCCAAGCCGTGATCCCCCATATATAAGGAAGCGACGTGAGACGTACGAACCGGTTTCTTCCCCCGCGTTACACGGTGCGGCAGTTGGCGTGCGATACGGATGCGGCATGGCAGGCGATAGCGCCGCTGCCGCTTCTGACTGACCTTCACGGCGAGGAGATTCCCCCTCGCGATCTGGCCGTCCGCGTGGCGTGGGACGCCGAGCGACTGCACCTCCGCGTCGAGTGCCGCGATGAGCATGTCACGCTCGCCCCGGCCGAGCCCCCAGACGGGCCGCAATTCTGGCGGCAGGACCACATCGAGCTGCGGCTGCTGCCCGATCCCCGGCGCGAGCAGGAGCAGATCCAGATCATCCTCGCCCCCGACGGCAGGGTCTTCGACGGGCTGGGCCTGTGGAAGTCCGGCGCGATCCGCGCCGCCGGCGAAGTCATCGCGGGCGGCTGGCGAGCGAGCCTCTCGGTCCGCTTCGCCGATCTGGGCCTCGCCGCGCCGGCCGCCGGCGACGTGCTCCGCGGCCTGATCGCGCACATGCGATGGGCGCAGGGCCGCATGGACGCCGCGGCGACCAGCGCGGCCGAGCTTGGCTTTGCCCAGGCCGACCGCTTCGCCGAGTTCACCCTCGCCTCGGGCCCTGCCGCGGTCGAACTGGCAGCGTTGACCTTCGACGGCGTGCGGCTCGTCCGCGGCCGCAATCGCTGTCGCGCTGTCATGGTCAATCACACCGACGGCCTTGTCGCCACCCGCGTGTTTCTTGTCAGCGAAGGCGGCGACGACACCGCCGGCAGAACGACTTCCCAAGCCGTGACGCTGCCGCCGGGCGAAACGCGGATGGACTTCGACCTCGATCTCCAGCGGCCGCAGTTCACGCGATTCTCGCTGCGCGTCTCGGATGCCGGCGGCCTGACGCGTGAGCTGGCGGCCGTGAGCCTGCGGGCGGCCCCCGCGCCGATCAACCCGGCTGAGCTGGGCCTGCAGCACCCGATCCTGATGTTCCGCGACGACGTGGTGCGGGAGATCCGCGAGAAGGCGACGCGCCCGCCGATGGACCGCATGCGTCGCTACGCCCTCCTGCCGCCGGTGGAGCACTTGGCCCCGCTCGACGAGGCCGCCTTCGCCGCGATGAAGCGCCCCCTTCGAAACCGCCAGCTCGTCACGATCCTCACCGGCGACCACAACGGCTGGGTGCTCGACGGCCGGCGGGAGTACATCGACCACGCCACGCAGTACATCCGCAGCGCGACGCCCTTCATGGCCGGCGATTCAGGCACCAACGAACTCGACGACTCGAAGCTGACCGTTCATCTGCCGATCGTGTACGACACGTTCTGGCCGCACCTGTCGCCGGCCGACCGCGGCGACTGGCGGCGATTCCTGGAGCTCTATCTCGAACGGTATCTCCGCACGGCCCGCTGGCCGCACTGGGACGCCACGGCCATTCCCAACGCCAACCCCTGCTGCAACAGCGGCGGGGCCATGCTCGCGTTGGTGCTGCACGATCACCCCGATGCCGCCGAGGCCCTCTACCTCGCCCGCAAGTACATCGGCCACCACCTCGACTACTGCCTCGGCGTCGATGGGGTGAACACCGAGTGGATGCAGTACGCCGACTTCGCCTGGAGCACGACGCTGAAGTTCGCCCAGGCCCTGGAACTGGCCACCGGCAGCGACGACGGGCTGCTCTCGCACCCGGGCATGATGAACGCGGGCAACGCGTTCCGCCTGGCGCTTTCAAACACCGGCCGCTGCACGGGCTTCAACGACACGTTCCCCTCGCCCATCGCCGGGCCCATCGCCTGGCGCCTGGGGGCGCGCTACGGCGACCGCTTCCTCTTGTGGTACGGCGACCACGCGCTGCGATACGCCCAGGCGGCTGCGCAGCACGACCCACCGACGGGCTACACGCAGTTCCACGCCGACGCCATCACCTACGCCTACCGGCCTGACATGCCCGAGCAGTTCGATCAGCCGCCGCTGCCGCTGGCCCATCACAGCCGCGACGTGGAGGTGGCCCTCGTGCGGTCGGGCACGAACTACGACTGCCGCTGGGTGGCGTCGTTCAAGGGCTCGCGCCCGCCCTACACGCACCACAACCAGGCCGACACGGGCTCGTACATCCTCGACCTTCGCGGCGAGGACTTCATCATCGACACGGGCTATTTCCGGCCCGAGCCGACGGATCACTCGCTGCCGATCATCGGCGGCGTGGGCCCCTGCGTGCCCGCCGGCTGGGAATGCACCGGCACGATCACCGCCTGCCGCGCCCAGGGCGACCTGCGTTACATGGCCTGCGACAGTGCCGCGGCCTACCGCGGGGCGGCCCGCCGCGTGGTGCGGCACCTTGTGCTGGCGGGCGAGGAAGCGGCCGTGCTGCTCGATGACGTGGCGCCCCATGACCCCGCCGCCGTCGTCATGGCCCAGTACCAGGCGGGCGGGCAGACGGAGGATGTCGGCGTCGCCGCCCCCGGCCGGGCGCTGGTCATCCGTCGCCGGGCGGCCGCGATGCGCCTGGACCTGCTGACCCGCCCGGAGTTGAAGCTCACGATCCACCCGCTGCGGACGTATGACCACCACTGGGGCTGGTATCACACCGACTGCCAGTGGCACCCCGTGAACGGCGGCTACACGGCCGACGAGCGCGACCCCCTCGTCACCGTCTTCCTCGACGTCACCGAGGGCGTCGTGGGCCCCGCCTCGCTGCGTCGCTGCGGCGAGGACATGATCATCACACTCCCCTCCGGCCGCTCGCTGACGTTCACATTCGCCTTGGGGCGGTGGTGTTTCACGTCGATGTGAAGCGGCCGAGTTCGGCGCTCAGCGCGTCGTCGCCCAGGTCGGCTGAGGCGATGAGGACGCGGTGGCGGAAGGTGGCCGATTCGCCTGCGCCCAGGCGGAGGTTGAGTTCGTCCTTGCCGCCGCTCAAAGGGGCTTGGCCCAGCGGGTTGGCGGCGAACAGCCCGTAGCCGCGGGCGTGCCAGTACGTCGGGTAGCCCGGGTTGCCGGGATGGTCGAAGATCACCAGCGAGATCGCCTCGTCGCCGATCCGCCCGCCGAGCTTCACCCACTCGCCCCGCGTCGCCCACACCGCGTCGCCCTCCAGGCCGCGGCTGCTGCGGTAGAGGCCGGTCACGCCATCGTTCGTCAGCTGCGGCACCGCCGTCGCTCGCCCGGCGGCGTCGGTCAGGATCAGCGACTCCGTCGTCGGCTGCTCCAGGGCGCGGGTGACGCGGATTGCGAACGTGCCTTCCTTGCTGTCGCGAAACAACACCTCCTGCCGTGCGGCCAGGCGCGTGATGCGGTCCACGCTCCGCCAGTCCTCCCCGCCGCGGAAGACGTAGGTCGTCTCCTCCGCCAGCAGCGTCAGGCCGGCGGGGGTGCGCCATTCGCTGGTCACCACCAGCACGCCCTCGTCCGCGCCGCCGCCGGCTCGGGCGATTCCCACGTGCGCAATCGTGGCGAAATGCTCGCGATCTGCCGGTGGGATCGCGTCGGAGTTGTTCCAGAAATCCAGGCCGTTCACGTCGCCGTGGTTGAACCACATGCCCACGTGGTGGGGGTGGTCCACGCGCTCGCCGGCCCGCGGCTCCAGCGGGAAGCCCCGGGTGATCGACGTGCCCCGCGCGGTCCGCAGCGGGAACAGCACGGGTTTCTTGATCGTCAGCGGCCAGATGTACGAGGTGAACGGCAGGTGGCCGATGAGGACATCGACGCAGCGGTCGCCCGGGTGTTGTCGGAACTCAACAGGTTGGTTCATGCGTGGGTTTATACCGCGATGGACGCCGCGAGTGAAGCGCGTCATAATCCCGCGCCATACCCATCACCCGGATAGGAGATCACGATGCTGACTGTCGAACAGAATCGGCTGACCGTCACCACCCGGACCCTCTCGGCCGTCTTCGAGGCGGGGCGGCTGGTGTCGCTTAAGGCGGCGGGCGGGCGCGAATATCTGCAGGCAGGCGCCGAGGGGCCCTCCCCGGTGCAGTTGCTGTATGCGGGCGGGGAGCTCGTGCCGCTGGGCGGCCACGACGGCGACTGCGTCACCACGACGGCCTTGAGCGACCGCCGCGCGGAGATCCGGTTCGAGTCGTGGCACGGCGATGCGGTGCTGGCCGTGACCGAGGACGCCCAGACGGGCGACCTCGTGATCGAGCCCTCGGGCTATGCCTCGCGCCCCGGCCTGCGGGCCGTGCAGTACACGCTGACGGGTATCGGGGCCGAGCTTCAGCTTGTCGCGCCGTTCTTCCAGGGCGTGCAGTTGCCGCTGGAGGATGAACTCATCCACAACACCCGCTGGCAGTGGCCCTCGTGGTGGGAGGCGGGCCTGGCCATGCTTCAGGGCAAGGGCGGCGGCTTCTGGGTGCACTGCCGCGACACGCGGTACCGCTACAAGGCCCTGCAGGTGGGCATGCCTCAGACGCCGCGGTGCCTGGGCCTGCAGACGGAGGCGTATGGCCCTGCCGACGGCAGTCTCGCCGCGGGCGGCCTGGCGTGGCGGGTCAACGTTTACGAGGGCGATTGGACCGTGCCCGCGGCCGTCTACCGCGACTGGCTGGAATCGGCATTCGGCCTCCCCGCGCTGCCGCGGCAGGCGTGGCCGCACGATCTGCGGTTCGCCGTCAGCTGGTGCCCCGCGAATGAGGACATTCTGGAGGCGCTGGCCCGGCGCGTCGAGCCCGCGTCGGTGCTGCTGCACATCCCCGGCTGGCGCAGCGATCCGTACGATGAGAACTACCCCACCTACGTCGCCAGCGACAGCGGAAGGCGGTTCATCCAGCGGGCTCGCCAGATGGGTTTCCGCGCGATGCCGCACTTCAATGCCATCGACATGGACCCCACGCACCCCGCCTACGCGTACCTGCGCGACTTCCAGTATCGCAGCATCGAGAGCAAACGCGTCGAGGGCTGGGTGTGGCACAACGGCATGCAGCCGGTGATGGAGTCCAACGCCGCCCGCGGCCGCAACCGGTCCAAGAAGACCATGGTGAAGATTCATCCCGGCCTGGCGATGTGGCGGAGCATGCTCGCGCGGAACATCAAGGGGGCGGTCGATGATCTCGACCTCGAGACGGTGTTCATCGACGTGACGCTCACGACGTGGAACCTGCACAACTGCCTGGTGGAGAACCAGACCTCGACCGAGGGCATGCGGCGGCTGATCGGCGAGATCGCCTCGATCAACGACGGCCTTGCCGTCGGCGGCGAGGGGCGCAACGAGATCACCATGCAACATCAGGCGTTTGCCCAGGTGCACTTGTTCACCAGCTGGCACCAGAGCCGCCCGGGCCTGGAGCGCCTCGAGCAGGACGGCGCCTGCCCGCTGAACGAGTTCCTGTTCGGGCGTTGGTGCCGATCCTTCGGCTACTCGGGCCTGGCGGGCGCCAACGCCGACCAGGCGATGCGGATGAGCCTGCACTCCAAGCTCGGCTGCATGCCCACCGTCACAATCACCACCGCCGCCGAGATCGACAAGCCCAATGGCCCCGTCGCCGCGATGTTGGAGCGGGCGCGGGTGTGAGAGAGGGGGGCCAATCCGGCCCAATCCGGTGCCATGCCGAAGTGTCGCGTTGTCTGCGACGCGCCGGCATGCCCGCGCGAGCATGCCGGCGCGGGTACGCTTCGGCATGGCACCGGCGCCTGCCCATGCCTCGTGCCCAATCAGCTCGCGCCGAGTTGTGTCAGTTGGGCGCCGAGCGTCTGGGCGCGGCGGCGGATGATGTCCACGAGCGCATGGCCCTTCTCCTTCAGCCGCAGCCAGGCATTGTGCTTCAGGACCAGCGCCTGCCAATCGGCGGGGATGCACTGGAGGCCCAGCCAGGTGCCGATCAGCCCGCCGGCGCAGCGGCAGATGGTGTCGGCGTCGCGTCCGATCTTGGCGCAGGCGAGCATCATCGCCCGGGCATCCTGGCCGCGCGTGATGAGGAACGTTGCCAGCGTGGGCCCCAGGATCTCGGCCGAGTTCCAGCTCACGCACATCGGCTCGTCCGGGTGCTTCCAGTGGCGCTTGTCGAGGCTCTCGGCGTCCTGGAAGGGGATGTAGGTGCCGATGATCTCCTCGTAGTAGCGGCGGATGAACTCGTCGCAATCGTTGCACTTGCGGGCGAGGTCGAGCATGGCGTTCATCTCGCGCGTGTGGAAGCAGTCGCGCGTGTAGGCCACGCCCGCCTCGATGACGCTGTCGACGGTGGCGCCCGGCACGAAGCACTCGGCCAGGGCGGCGGCGTAGCCGGCGGCGGCGTCGCGCGGGCGGCCATGCTGGTTGACGGCGCTCACGTCGGCGGCCATGACGGCGGCCTTGTTCGGGTCGCCCGCGCAGAGCAGGCCGACGGGGCCGATGTACATGATGGCGTTGGTGGCGTTGGCCTCGCCGTGGCCGAGCTCGCGCTTGTTGATCTCGCGGAGCTTGTTGCGATAGTACGGGATCTTCTCGATGTAGTGCATGCGGGTGAGGCGGACGACGGGCTCGCCGCCGGGGTTGGGGATGGGCGTCTCGAACGCCTCCCACTCTTTGGCGAACAAGTGCGCGTCGAGGACGCCGTCGTTGGCCAGGATGCAGTCCATCAGCAGGTCGGCCAGCACCGTGTCATCGGTGATCGTGCCCAGCGGCACCCACCCCCAGCCCGCCTTGACGGCGATCAGGTCGTCGAAGCCCTTGAAGTCGCCATAGATCTTGAGGATGTGGCGGTAGTGCAGGCATTCGCAAGGCGCGCCCAGCGCATCGCCCACCGCGCTGCCGATGATGCCGCCCATGACGCGATCGCTGAGGCTGAGGGGTTGTGACATGTCTATTCCCTTATTGATATCGTCGCTCATTCAATCCAACACCGTGCCGCCCGCGCGGAGCTGGTCGCGAAGGCGGGATACGTCGATCTCGCGCGGCGGGCGGCGGTCGCGGCAGGCTTGGGCGGCGGCAAGGCCCACGGCCTCGCCCATCGGCATGCACACGACCATGACGCGGGCCGAGCCCAGTGCCCGCCAGTCGGCCGAGAGGCATCGGCCGGCCACCAGGATGCCGCCCAGCCCCCGCGGCAGGAAGCAGCGGTAGGGGATCTGGTAGTGCGTGCCCCGGCGGAGATACTCGTGGGCGAAGTCCTTGCCCTTGACCTCGTGTACGTCGATGGAGTTGCACGCGGGTACGACCCCGTCGTCGAAGTGGCAGGAGTCCAGCACGTCCTGCCGCGTCAGGGTGTAATCGCCGGCGATCCGCCGCGTCTCGCGCACGCCCACCTGGGCGGCCGTGCGGTCGAGGTAGCAGTGGGCGAAACCGGGCATGTACTTCCGCAGGAAGGCGATCAATGAGTCCAACTGCGACCGCGTCTGGATCTCCGCCCGCGTCAGGGCGGCCACGTCCGTGCCGTCGATGCCGAGGCAGTTGGTGACGTTGAGGAAGTAGAAGCCGCGGGCCGCGTCGTCGGGCGCGCCGCGCTTGATCACGCGGCCCCAGGAGAAGAAGCGTTCGGTGGGGATGGTCCACTCGCCGGCGGCCGCCGCCTCGGCGATCAGGTCCTTGAAGCCCGTCCACGGCGGCACCTGGCGCGTGTCCACATTGCCGACCAGCACCTCCAGCGTCACCGGCTGAAGGGCGCGGTCGCCGTCGCGGCCGATGTTGTAGGCGGCCCCGGCGGCTGCGGCCACGTCGCCGTCGCCGGTGCAGTCGATGACGACTTGGGCCTCAACGGCCTGGCGGCCCGACTTGCTCTCGATGACCACGCCGCGCACGCCGCTGGCCTGCATCACCGGCACCGCGACCCACGCGTGGAGCAGCAGTTCGACGCCCGCCTCGACGGCCATCTGCTGGCAGACGGCGATCATGCTCTCGGGGTCGAAGATCATGTTGTGCGCCGGGTCGTGGATGACGGCCCCGTTGTGCTGCGCGAGGCGGTGCATGAACTCGTGCGGGATCCCGCCGACGATCACCCGCCCGCCGTCGTGGATGCTGCCGAACTCCACCATCATCGCCGCGGTGGCCGTGCCTCCCAGGAACCCGTACCGCTCGATGAGCAGCGTCCGGGCACCCGCCCTGGCCGCCGCCACCGCCGCCACAAAGCCCGCCGCCCCGCCCCCGGCGACGACCACGTCATACTCCCCCCGCACGGGCAGGTCCCTGGCTGGTTCGCGATACGTTCTCATGGTTGGATTCCTTCCGCGACGAAACTCTAATAGCCCGCCCGCGCGCCTGCCAGCGAAAAGGTGCGCGCTGGCGGCCGCACTCCACGCGCGACGTCATTGCCTGTTGCGGACGATTGACGATTGTCGATAATTCATCCGGCTATAGCGTGCAGCTTTGCCATGGAAGTGAAGGCGGGTATGAAGACCATCGCAGGTGCAGCGTCAATCGCACTACTCTTTGTGTGCACCGGCGTCGCGTTGAGCGGCCAGAGCAGGCTCGAAACTGACCACGCGCGGCAGATATCAGAGATGCGCGTTGTCGAGGGGGCCACCGACGAGCCATCCTGCGGCGGGACGTGGCTCAAGGTGTGGACGCTTGGCAAAGAGATCCGCAAGATGACCTGGGCCATCGAGACCAGCCAGCGATACATTGACCGGGAGTTCTACTTCAGCCGCGGCAAGGTGCAACTCGTGATCGAGACGAGCTACTGGAAGCTTAACGATTCCGGCGACAGGCTCAAGGAACCCAAGTTCGAGTACCGTCGCCGCTACTGGCTGCACGACCGCACCGCCGGCCCCGCCGGCGTGCAAATCCGCAGCGATCTGCAACAGCACGCCGATTACCTCATCAAGTTCTTCAACGGCAACAGGGGCAGTTTCGCTCTCGCGGAGTGAGATTGATGGCCCAAAGCTGTAAACATGCTTTTGACCCTTCGGGTCTAAAAGCATGGCACCCGGCCGGCCCGGAACTGCGGAGGGGGAGGGGGTTTGAAGTATCAGGCGGCGATCGCGGGAGCTATCATAGGAAAGGCTCTTGGACGCCCGACGGCTGGGAACACTTCGATGATGCGGATAGCCTTGATGATGGTGGCCGTGATGGCGGCGGCAGCGGCGCAGGCCGCGACCAACCCGTTCGATAGCAACGACGCGCCCGCTCCGCAGGGGACCATCGACAAGCTCGTGCTCGACCGGCTGGCGCAGCGGAAGATCGCGCCGGCGAAGATATGCACCGACTCCGTCTTTCTCCGCCGCGCGTTCCTGGATGTCATCGGCACGCTGCCGACGGAGGCTGAGGCGAACGACTTCATCCAGAGCCCCGACCCCAACAAGCGCGTCGCCCTCATCGACCGCCTACTGGGACGCGAAGAATTTGCCGACTACTGGGCGATGAAATGGTCCGACCTGCTGCGAATCAAGGCCGAGTTCCCGGTCAACCTGTGGCCCAACGCCGCGCAGGCGTACCACCGGTGGATCCGCGACTCGATCCGCCAGGGCAAGCCCTACGACCGCTTCGTCCGCGAGCTGCTCACCTCCAGCGGCGGCAACTTCCGCGTGCCGCCCGTGAACTTCTACCGCGCGATGCAGAACCGCACGCCCGAGGGCATCGCCCAGACCGTCGCCCTGAACTTCATGGGCATGCGGGCCGAGAACTGGCCCAAGGAGCGGCGGGCGGCCATGGCGAGCTTCTTCGCGCTGGTGGGCTACAAGCCCACGGCCGAGTGGAAGGAAGAGATCGTCTTCTTCAACGTCGCCAAGGCCAGCACGCAGCCGGGCGGGCCCGCGTGGCGGTCGGCGACTTTCCCCGACGGCACAGCCGTCAAGGCCGACGCCAACAGCGACCCGCGCGAGGTCTTCGCTGACTGGCTGATCGAGCCCAACAACCCGTACTTCGCCCGCAATATCGTCAACCGGGTGTGGAGCTGGCTGCTGGGCCGCGGCATCATCCACGAGCCCGATGACATCCGCCCCGACAACCCGCCCTCGAACCCCGAACTGCTCGACTACCTCCAGCGCGAGCTGATCGCCTCGCACTACGACCTCAAGCACGTCTACCGCCTGATCCTCACCTCGCAGGCGTACCAGCTTTCATCCCTGGCCGAGGCGAACGACCCGCAGGGGGCAGCCAACTTCTGCCGCTATCCGCTTCGCCGCCTGGAGGCCGAGGTGCTCATCGACGCCCTGTGCCAGATCACCGGTACGACCGAGACGTATTTCAGCCCGATCCCCGAGCCCTTCACCTACATCCCGCCGGCCATGCGGTCCATCGCGCTGCCCGACGGCAGCATCGGCAGTTCGTTCCTGGAGCTTTTCGGCCGCCCCTCGCGCGACACGGGGCTGGAGGCCGAGCGGAACAACCGCCCCTCGGGCGGGCAGCGGCTGCACCTGCTGAATTCGACGCACATACAGAACAAGATCGAGAAGGGCCCCAAGCTGCAGGCCCTGTTCGCCGCGAAGCGAAACCCCACGGAGCTGGCGACGTCGCTGTACCTGACGATCCTGTCGCGCTACCCGACCGACGAGGAGTTGAAGACCGTCGAGGCCTACGCCAAGACCAACAAGGTCGGCGAGCGCGAGGCCGCCATCGATCTCACGTGGGCGCTGATCAACAGCGTGGAGTTTCTGTACAGACACTAGTGCTGCTGAATTGGCGGATGAGGTGAGCCGCCAAAGATTCGGACTGAAGGAATACTGGAAAGCTTGCACAAACAAAGCAGGATAGACACATGAGCGACGAAAATCTGATGCACAACCTGTTCCATCGCCCCCTCACGCGGCGGCAGGTGCTGCGGACCGGCATCGCCGGTGCGGCGGGGCTGTTCCTGGGCAGCGGCCTGGCCCGGTGGGCCATGGCGTCGCCGCAGGCGACCACGCTTCCAGCCGCCAGGGCCAAGGCGGTGATCCAGATCTGGCTGTGGGGCGGACCGTCGCACCTGGAAACCTTCGACCCCAAGCCCGAGGCGGGCTACGACTACTGCGGCCCGCTCAAGAGCCCGCTGGCCACCAATGTCGATGGCATCCGCATCTGTGAACTGTTGCCGCAGCTGGCCAAGCACGCCGACAAGTACTCGCTCATCCGCAGCATGACCCACGGCAACAACGGCCACGAGACCGCCGCCTACATGGTGCAGACGGGCTGGGCCTCCGGCGGCCGCGTGGTGCACCCGACGGTGGGGTCGGTCGTGTCGCTGTTCAAGGGCGCCGACGCGGGCTACAAGGGCCTGCTGCCGCCGTACATCGTGCTCACCCAGCCGCAGGGGCGGTTCAGCGAGTCGGGCTTCCTGCCCTCGCGATACAAACCCTACGCCACCGGCGGCGACCCGGGCGCGGCCCGCTTCAACGTCGAGGGCATCGTGGCCCCCGGCATCAGCGACAAGCGGCAGCACGACCGCCGCGAACTGCTGGGCCAGCTCAACACGCTGGGCAACGCGGTCGGCGAGGTCGATCCGCAGATCGCCGCGGCCCAGGCGGCGCAGAATGAAGCCTACGACCTCATCCTCGGCGACGCGGGCAAGGTCTTCGACCTCACGCAGGAGACCGACGAGGTCCGCGAGCGTTACGGCCGCAACACCTTCGGGCAGTCCTGCCTCGTCGCTCGCCGGCTGGTGGAGCGCGGCGTGCCGTACATCACCATCAACTCCAACGGGTGGGATACGCACAAGGAACACTTCCAGGCGATGCGCCGCATGCTGCCGCAGCTGGACAAGGGCGTGGCGTCGCTGCTGGAGGACCTGTCGGCGGCGGGGCTGCTGGACAGCACGATCGTCTGGTGCAGCGGCGAGTTCGGGCGCACGCCCAAGGTCCAGTGGGAAGCGCCATGGAACGGCGGGCGCGGGCACTTTGGCAGCGTGTTCTCGGCCCTGGTCGCCGGCGGCGGCTTCAAGGGCGGCCACGTCGTGGGCTCTTCCGACGCCAGGGGTGAGACGGTGAAGGAGCGGCCGGTGTATCCGTGCGACCTCATCGGCAGCGTGTACGAGTTGCTCGGCATCGACCCCAACGCCCGCCTGCCGCACCCGCAGGAGATGGTCGTCGCCGCGACGCCCTCGGCCGAGGACGGCCAGCCGACCGGCGGCCTGCTGAAGGAAATCATGTAAACATGCGCCGCTCGCACCGCACAAGCTGGCCGCTGGCTGCGGCGATGATCCTTGCGATCGTCCGGGTCGCTTCGGCGCAGCCGCAGGCGCCACAGACGGGCTACGTGTGCCCGGCCGGCGGGGCGCGCGGACATACGTTCATGGCCGTCGTCGGCGGGCAATACTTCGACGGCGTCACCGGCGCTCGCTTCACCGGCGAGGGCATCACCGCCAAGGTGGTCGAACACACCAAGCCGCTGACGCGAAAACAGACGGCGGCGCTGCAGTCGACGCTGGCCTCGCTGCAGCGGGTGAACCAGACGGCCGACGTGGTCGATGAGATCGCGGCGATCCGCAAAAGGCTCGCGGCCCGCAAGCCGTCCAATCCCGGCCTGTCCGAATCGGTCACGCTGGAGGTGACGATCGCCCCCGGCGCCGCCGCAGGCCCGCGCGAGCTGCGCCTGCTCTCGCCCGGCGGCGTCTCGAACCCGCTCGTCTTCCAGGTGGGCGTGCTGACGGAGTTCGCCAAGGAATGGCCGAAGATCTCGGACCGCGTCGAGGTGTTGCGGCTGATCGACGTGGTCGAGGCCCCGCCCGATCCCGCGGCCGCGGGGCCGATGAAGCTCACGCTGCCCGCCGTGGTCAACGGGCAGGTTCAGCCCCAATCGGTCGAGCGTTTCCGCTTCGACGCCCGCCGCGGCCAGAAGATCGTCGTCGCCGCCGAGGTTCGCAAGCTCATCCCCTACATTGCCGACGCCGTGCCGGGCTGGTTCCAGGCCGCCATCGCCATCTACGACCCCAACGGCCGCGAGCTGCAATACGCCGACCACTTCCGCTACCACCCCGACCCGGTGCTGTGCTGCGACATCCCGCGCGACGGTGAATACACGCTGGAGATCCGCGACTCGATCTACCGCGGGCGCGAGGACTTCGTCTTCCGCATCACCATCGGCGAACTGCCGTACATCACGGGCATCTTTCCGCTGGGCTGCAAGGCGGGCTCGCAGGCGACGGTGGAACTGACCGGCTGGAACCTGCCCGCGCGACAGGTGAAGCAGGACGCTCGTGACCTGTCCGTCGGCGTGCATTCGCTGGCGGGGGCCGCGAAAGACTGGCCCTGCAATCGCGTCGCCTTCGCGGTGGACGACCTGCCCGAGGTGCTGGCGGCGGGGGGCAATGACTCGCCCGCCCGCGCGCAGGCGGTGACGCTGCCGGTGATCGTCAACGGCCGCATTGACGCGCCCGCACGATGGGACGTGTACCGCTTCGAGGCGCGATCGGGCGACGAGGTGGTGGCCGAGGTGACGGCGCGGCGGCTGGGCTCGCCGCTCGATTCGGTGCTGATGCTGACGGACGCCAACGGTGTCCAGCTCGCGCTCAACGACGATCACGAAGACAAGGCCGCGGGCCTGGACACGCACCACGCCGATTCGTACATCCGCGCCAAGCTGCCCGCGGCGGGGACGTACTACGTGCACGTGGGCGATATTCAGCGGCAGGGCGGGCCCGAGTACGCGTACCGGTTGCGGCTGAGCGCGCCGCGCCCGGACTACGAGCTTCGCGTCACGCCCTCCAGCATCAACGTCCGCGGCAACGAGAACGTGCCCGTCACCTTGTGGGCGCTGCGGAAGGATGGGTTCGCCGGTGAGATCGCGATCTCGCTGAAGGACGCGCCGGCGGGATTCGCCTTGAGCGGCGGGACGCTTCCGGCGGGGCAGGACCGCGTGCGGCTGACGCTGACGGCGCCCTCGAAGGCTCCGGCCGAGCCGTTCGTTTTGCGCGTGCAGGGTCGGGCGGTCATCGGCGGCGGCGAGGTCGCGCGGGCGGCCGTGCCCGCGCAGGACATGATGCAGGCCTTCGCCTACCGGCACCTG
This sequence comes from uncultured Planctomycetaceae bacterium, assembly GCA_964616985.1. Taxonomy (GTDB): domain Bacteria; phylum Planctomycetota; class Phycisphaerae; order SM23-33; family SM23-33; genus CAZTVF01. The sequence continues at coordinate 31,147 of CAZTVF010000004.1, read as the reverse complement.
GTGCCCTCGCAGGAACTCGCCGTTGTTGTGCCGGGCAATTCGCCGGGCGCTGCGCTGCGACTGGCGGCGGATGCTTGCGTGAAAATCCCCGCCGGCGGCAGGGCCGGTGTGCTGGTCGCCGTGGCGGCCAGCGGAGCGGGGGAACGCATCGAGTTCGAACTGCGCGAGCCGCCCGACGGCGTGACCGTGCAATCCGCTTCGCCCGCCGGCGCAGCCACCGAGATGGTCCTCTGCTGCGACGCCAACAAGATCAAGCCCGGCTACAGGGGCACGCTGCTGGTGACGGCCGTCGCCGTCATCCCGCCCGACCCGGCGATGGCGGCGCCCGAGCCCTCGCCCTCCGGCAGCCCCAGGCCTCGAAGGCCGCGGTTCAACCCGGACGATCTGCCGGCCATGCCGAACATGAACCCCGAGGGCATTCAGGACGGCATGATGTCCGACATCGACTTTGACGACAGCCTCCAAGCGGCCATGATGGCCTCGGCCGCCGAACAAGCCCGCAAGAGGCCGCTGCCCTCGGCATCGCCCGCCGCCGCGACGACAGCCGCCACCTCGCCCTCCGCCTCGACCGCTCCGGCCCCCGTGGCCGGCCCACCACGCCGCCAGCCCATCGGCCTGTTGCCCGCGATCCCCTTCGAGATCATCCCGCCCTGACGGTGCCGTTGTGTCGTGCGACGGCCTTTTGGAGCCTGCCTGCCGGAGGCAGGTGCGGGGGCAAAGGCCGCGCAGCGGCCGCGACACCGCTTTGGATCTATCGCGCGCAACGGCGCCTGAATCCATAGCGGCGTCGTTGCCGCCGCACTCCAAATGGCGCAGCCCCATTTCGCTGCCCCGTACCATTACCGCGTTCGCCCGCCACGGAGGGCAGAGTGGGACCGGTTGACTCAGCGAGCGAGGTAGGACTGGCTGGTCGGAAGGGGGATGACGGCTTCGCCGGAGATGACGCCGCCGCTGCCGGACAGGGTAAGGCGGTCGACGACGAACTGGCCGCCAAGGCTCTGGCCGTTGCCGCTGATGACGGCGGCGGCCTTGGGGAGGTAGATCACGCCTTCGATATCGACGCCGCTGCTGCCGGAGAACGTGGCGCTGGTGGCGTTGGTCCTGGACTGGAAAACGGACACGCCCGCATAGGTCGCCGCCCCGGCGAAGGTGTCGCGCGAAGGATCGGGAGGTGTGATGGCGATGCTGCCGTTGCCGCTGATGCTCATGCCGCCTGATCCCACGAGGTAGATCATCACGCCGCGAGCATAGAGGTCCGCGCTGCCGGAGACCTGCACGCCCGAGCCGCCCACCACGTAGATGCCTGGCCTGAGTGTCATTGTGGAGCTGCCGCTGGCGCTAATGCCGCCGGAGTAGTAGCCCGGGCCGATCGTCCGGCTATTATTGCTTGAGACGCTCGCCGAGCCCAGGTCCGGCCAGCTGCTGTACGAGACTTCCGGCAGCGCCGCCAGCGGGTCAGGCATGACGGGCTGGTGCGTCTTGATCGTGCCGGTCATGCCCGCGCTGCCGCTGAAGTAATATCCGCCCACCACGTCGATCTCGGGGGCGAAGATCCTCGAACTGCCCGAGCCGTTGACGGCTTGGGCAGCGGCGGAGTTCACCTGCAGCGTGCCCTTGGTGATGGTGATGCTGGCCGAACCGGAAAGCCCCAGGGCCATCGGCGCGTTGGAGTTCAGCACCATCAGGGTTCCCGAGGGCCGCAGCCTGGCCACCGCTGTGGCCGTGGCAGAGATGTCGGCCGTGGGCACGCCAAACAGCGGACCGAAGAACAGCGGCATCGGCCCGCGCGGCGAGCCGGCGGTGCGGCGGGCGATGACCTTGACGGCATTGGGCGTGGCGTAGCTCGAGGCGAAGACGCCGGCGTTGTAGGATCCGACGGTCGCGTCGCCGCTGGCGGCCAGTTCGACGGTCGCGCCGGCGGCGGTATTGGCCAGGGCAACGGTGGCCGCGGCGCCCAGCGCCGCGGAGCTTCCGTTCTTGAGCTGCATGGCCCCGGCCAGCGCCGCGGCATCGGCCGCGGTCTGCAATTGGGCGCGTGCGTTGAGGGCGTAGGCCACATCGATCGACAGCCCCACCAGCCCGATCATCGCGGTCCACATCAGCACCAGCCACACCAGGGCAATTCCATGGCGACGGTACTTCATAGGCTCCCCATCAAGGGCATTGTAGCCTCGGCCCGGGTTCGGCCGCAGGCCGCATCTTACCGAAAGCGTAATCGGGGTTATCTCCTGCGCGAGCCTCGGTGAACGAATCGAAATGGGCCTAAGAGCGCTCAAAAACGCTCGATCCAGCCTTTGGGATCGCCGTCACCGGAATAGTATGGCGGAGTGAATCTGGAACATGAACAGTCACCGCGCCGTGGCGGCGCCCAACACAGAAGGGAACGAAACATGAAGAGCATGAAGGCATTGATCAGCCGGTTCATTCGCGACGAGCAGGGCCTGGAAACCGTGGAGTACGCCATCATCGCCGGCATCGTGGTGACGGCCACCATTACGACGATCGCAGCGATCGGCCTGTGGGTGTCGAACAAGTTCGACGCGCTGCACACGGCGTTGAAGTAAGTCACGTCAGGCCGACTGCGGCGTGACGTGTTGCGGCGGGGTTGGCCGGTCACGATGGGAGCAAGATGGTGTGGGCGACCGAACTGTGGCATTCCCCGTGGCCGCTGGCGTCATGGTCGGTGGTGATCGCCGCCGCGACAGACCTGTGGCGCCGGCGAATCCCCAACTGGCTCACGCTGCCGCTGCTGGCGGCGGCCTTGGGCGTCGCCGGAGCGACGCGCGGCGGCGCCGGGTTGGCCGAGTCGTTTGCGGCCTGCCTGATGCTCGCGTGCCCGTACGTGCTGCTGTTCGTGTTCGCCGGGGGCGGGGCTGGTGACGCCAAGCTGATGGGCGCGATCGGGGCCTGGCTGGGTCTGGCGCATGGGGCGGCGGCGCTGGTGGCGGTGGCGGTCTGCGGCGTGGTTCTGGCGGCCGCCTTCGCCGTGGCCCGGCGGCAGTGGCGCCGTGTCTGGGTCAACGTCGGCCAGGCCAGCGGCTGGGCGGTGCTCTGGTTGATGGGCCATCGCGACGGGGCCCAAGGCCTGGCCGAGACGGCCATGCCGAAGATGCCGTACGGCGTGGCGATATTCGCGGGCGTCTGCGTCGCCGCGGGGGTGACATGGGCATGTACCGCATAAGAACACCGTGGCGACGGAGCCTGGCGACGCTCGAGATGGCCCTGATCCTGCCATTGATGCTGCTGTTGACGCTGGCGGCGATGGAGTACGGCTGGATGTTCCTCAAGTCGCAGCAGGTGGCCGACATCTCGCGAAGGGCCGCCCGCATCGCAATCCTCGACGACGCCAACAACGCCGCCGTGCTGTCGGGCGTGGCCTCGGACATGGCCGACGCGGGGCTCTCCGCCAGCGGCTACACGGTCGTGTTCACGCCCTCGGACGTCTCTTCCGCAAGAACGGGCGACGTCCTGACCGTGAAGGTTCGCGTGCCGTACGCCAGCGGCATCGGGCTGCTGAAGCTGCCCATGGTGCCGGTGCCGGACTACGTCAGCAGCGCCGTCAGCATGTCCAAGGAAGGGCCGTGAGCTGGCTATCGAGGTGACGAATGAGATGGTCGATGCTGGGGCTTGTGATGCTGGGACTGGTCGCCGCTGTCAGCGCGGCCGGCCTGGTGTCGTTGCTGCGCCCCTCGCCGCGTGCGGCTGAGCCCAACGCCGCGGTTGCCAAGGCGCAGATACTTGTGGCGGCCAAGCCGCTGCGGGCCATGAGCATCATCTCCCCCGAATGCATCGTGCAGAAGTCGGTGAGCGTCGACCAGGTTCCGGCCGGGTCTATGGCCGATCCCGTCGGCGCCGTCGGCAAGGTGCTGGGCATGCCCCTGGAGCAGGGACAGGCGCTGACAGCGGAGTGCTTCGTCAAGGATAACGCGGGCATGCGTCTGGCCGCCGTGCTGCCCGCCGGGAAGCGCGCCGTGAGCATCATGTTTTCCGAGGGTGAGGGGCTCGAGCCCGTGCTCGTGCCCGGCAGCGTCGTCGACGTGCTGGCCACGTTCAGCCCCGACACCAGGGCCGACCGGGACGAGAAAGTCTGCACCGTCCTGCTGGAGGCGGTGGAGGTGCTGAGCATCGAAGATCGCACGGTTGTCTCCCCCGACGCCGGCAAGATTGAGCCCCCGCCTCACCGGCGGGCCATGAGGCTGGTGACGTTGATGGTGGATATCTCACAGGCGCAGAGCCTGCAGCTGGCGATGGCACGCGGGACCATCGCGCTGGCACTGCGCAACCCTGGCGACGAAACCATCGCCTCGGCCAAGCCCGTGCGTACGATGGACCTGGCCGGCGCGCTCCCGCCCAACACGGCCGGCGAAACTGCAGAACGGCCGCCGGTGATGGCCGCCTCCGAACCCGCGGCGCCGGCGGCCACGCCGGCTTCCTGGCGCGTAACGATCCTTCGCGGCCAGGCGCGGGAGACGCAGGAGTTTGTTCCGCTGCCGCCGTGATCCGTTTTCATGCGATGGAGAACTGTCCACAATGAAACCTCTGGCCCCCAGTTCCCTGCGGACGCCGCTTGCCAGTGCACTGGCCGCGATGCTGCTGGCCGTCTCGGGCCTTGCCGCCCAGACCTCGCAGCCGGCCGGCGGCGTGCGGATGCTGCGGCTGTGTCAGAAGCAGTCGGAGGTGGTGCAGCTTCCCTGGGCGGCCAAGCGAGTGTCGGTCACCGACCCCAAGGTGGCCGACATCCAGGTGCTGGGCCCCCAGCAGGTGCTGGTGCAGGGCCTGACGATGGGCGCTACCGACCTGGTCGCGTGGAACGATGGCGAGGAATCGTGGCGGGCCCGGGTGACGGTCGAGTACGACACCGACCGCATCCAGCAGGACCTGGTGCGACTGTTCCCGCAATGCTCGCTGCAGGTGGCCCAGGGGCGAGACGACTTCGTGCTGCTCACCGGGCAGTTGGCCCGCGCCCAGGATGCCGTCGATGTCCACCGTTACATGGACGCCTCCGGTGTCAAATACGTGGACATGATCTCGCTGGCCGGCGTGCAGCAGGTGCAGCTCCGCGTGCGGGTGGCCGAGGTCAGCCGCTCCTCGCTGAGGGTGCTGGGCTTCACCGCGTTCATGGGGGGGCACGATTTCTTCGGCGGCCTGCAGGTGGGCTCGTCCAGCGGGGCGGTGAACCCCATCTCCATCGGCCCGCTCAAAGGGGCCTCGGCCACCAACGGCAACGTGCCGTACGTCTTCACCAACGACGTTCGGGTGGATCCGCTGGTGACCGTGTTCGGCGGCTTCCCCAAGATCGACCTGGAGTTCTTCCTGCAGGCCCTGGCCGAGAACCAGTACCTCCGCATCCTGGCCGAGCCCACGCTGGTGGCCCTCAGCGGCGAGGAGGCGAGCTTCCTGGCCGGCGGCCAATTTCCGATCCCGGTCGCGCAGGGCAATAGCACTGCCGGCACGTCGATCACGGTGGAATACAAGGATTTCGGCGTCCGGCTGAAATTCCGTCCGACGGTGCTGGGCGACAACAACATCCGCCTCTTCGTGGCGCCCGAGGTGAGCGAGCTGTCGGACATCGGCGCGGTCGAACTGCAGGGCTTCCGCATTCCAAGCATCGTCACGCGAAAGGCGCAGACCACGCTGGAATTGCACAGCGGCCAGAGCTTTGCCATGGCCGGTCTCATCAGCCGCACCGCGCGCGGGCGGGTTTCGCGCACACCCGGCGCGGGCGACGTGCCCATCCTGGGCGCGCTGTTCCGCTCCAGCCGGTACGAGTCGTCCGAAACGGACCTGGTCGTCCTGGTCACCGCGACGCTGGTGGAGCCCCTGTCCTCCAAGCCGCTCCTGCCCGGCGAGTTGCACTCGGCGCCCAACGATTGGGAGTTCTACGGGCTGGGCAAGATCGAAGGCTCGGCCGTGCCGAAAGTGTCGCCGTCGCACTCGCGGTGGCTGCAGGATTCGAAGCTGGACCAGTTGCGGGGCCCGGGGGCGTGGGAGACGTACGACCAGCGCGTGTTCGGGCGGCGCGGCGATTTTGCCGCCGGCCCCAGGGGGCCGGAGGTGCCGGCGATTCTCGGGCGAGAGCCAGGCGAGAAAGGGGCGGCGACGAAATGAACACGGCAACGGCACACGCGATCCTGCTATTGAGCGGCTCGGACGAGACGGAGTCAGCCGTCACCACGGCGCTGGCGGAGACGACCCATTACACGCTGGCGGGGCGGTGCACAAGCGCCGACCAGATGGCGGAGTCGCTCGACAGACTGCGGCCGCCGCTGATGCTGGCGGACGTGGACGCCGACCCCCCGAGGATGCTGGAGGAACTCGCGGTGGCGCTGCCGCGATTTCCCGACCTGCGATGCATCGTGCTGTCCTCGGCGGCCGACCACGGGCTCATTATCCGCGCCATGGAAGCCGGGGCGCGGTGTTTCGTGGCCAAGGAGAATATCCCCTCGCAGCTGCTGGCGACGCTGCAGCGGCTTTCGCCCGGCGCCGGCGGGCGGCGCGGGAAGGTGGTGACGGTGCTGTCGGCCAGCGGAGGCTGCGGGGCCACCACGGTGGCGGTCAACCTGGCGCACGAGTTGACGCTGCGAGGCGACCGCCCGGCGGTGCTGGTGGACATGGACTGCGCCTACGAGTCGATGGGGGCCTACCTGGGGCTTGAGAGCATTTACGGCCTGGGCAGCGTGCTGGAGTATCCGGGGGCAATCGACACGGAACTGGTGCTGTCGAGCGCCTCGCCGTGGCGCGAGGGACTGGGGGCGCTGATCAATCCCGTCACGTCGCGCAAAGACCACCCCGAACGTTTCTGCCCCGCCTGCCCCGTCGAGTGCCAGTGGGAGCGCCTGCCCGCGGTTCTGGAGTCCTGCCGGCGGGCGTACGCCTGGACCGTCGTGGACGCGCCGCGGCTGTCGGTCGACCAGGCGGGGCGGCTGGTCCGCATGAGCGACCGCACCCTGCTGCTGCTGCAGCTGTCAGTGAAGGACATCCGCCTGGCCCGCGCGCTGATGAAGTCGCTGGAGGATATCGGCCTGCCCGGCGACCGCCTGACGGTCCTGGCCAACCGCTTCGACAAGCGGCGCAGCATGATCACGCTGGAGGAAGCCAAGGCCTCGCTCGCCTGCGGGCAGATCCAGACGTTGTCGGAGGATTTCGCCAACGTCATCCAGGGCGTCAACCTGGGCCAGCCGCTGGCGGAGATCACGCCGCGGTCTTCATTCCGCAAAGACATTCGCGCCCTCGCTGAACGAATTGCCACCACAGATGCGGCTGCGCCGCAGAGGAGTGCTGCATGATGGAAGGAGAGGCCCTTGCCCGCGGGGAAACGACCGACGGCGCACAGCCGCCGCGCGTTCAGCTCAAGACGCGCCTGCACCGCCGCATGCTGGAGACGCTCGACCTGTCGGCCGCCCGCAACATGCCCGTCGACCAGCTGCACCGGGAATGCTCGCGGCGGATCGACGCGCTGCTGAAAGAGGAGCACTGCCCCCTGTCGGCGCCGGAGCGAACACAGCTGCTGCATGAAGTGCTGGACGACATCTTCGGGCTGGGCCCCCTGGAGGAGTTTCTCCACGACCCGACCATCAGCGACGTGCTGGTGAACGGGCACCGCCAGATCTACGTCGAGCGGGGCGGCGTGCTGGAGCTGACCCGCGGCAGCTTCCGCGATGAGACGCACCTGCTGCAGGTGATCCAGCGGATCGGCGCCCGCGTGGGGCGGCGGATCGACGAGGGCTCGCCCATGCTCGATGCCCGCCTCAGCGACGGCTCGCGCGCCAACGCGATCATCCCGCCTCTGGCGGTCGATGGCCCGGCGCTGAGCATCCGCCGGTTCTCGGCCGACCCGCTCAACGCCGACCGCCTGGTGAAACTCGGGGCGCTGGCCGACGAGATGGCGATCTTCCTCAAGGCCTGCGTGCGCTGCCGCCTGAACATCCTCATCAGCGGCGGCACGGGCACTGGCAAGACGACGCTGCTGAACATGCTGTCGAGCTGGATTCCCGACGGCGAGCGACTGGTGACCATCGAGGACGCGGCCGAACTCCGCCTGCAGCGGACGCACGTGGTGCGCCTGGAGGTCCGCCCGCCCAACATCGAAGGCAAGGGCGAGGTCACGCAGCGTGACCTTCTGCGGAACAGCCTGCGAATGCGGCCCGACCGCATCCTCATCGGCGAGGTGCGCGGGGCCGAGGCTCTGGACATGCTCCAGGCGATGAACACCGGCCACGAGGGCTCGATGACCACCGTGCACGCCAACAGCCCGCGCGACGCCCTGCGGCGGCTGGAGAACATGGTGAGCATGGCCGGGCTGAACTACCCGGTGCACGTCATCCGCCAGCAGATCGAGTCGGCCGTCAACCTGGTGATCCAGGTGGGGCGCGTGACCGGGGGCGGCAGGAAGATCCTCAGCATCGTCGAGGTGACGGGCATGGAGGGCGACGTGATCTGCATGCACGACCTGTTCAGCTATGTGCAGGTCGGCGTCGGCGGCGACGGGCGGGCCCAGGGGCATTTCGAGGCCTGCGGCGTGCGGCCGGGGCTGCTGGAACGCTTCAAGGCGCAGGGCGTGGAACTGCCGAACGGGATCTTCCAGCATCATATCCTGCCCACCGGCGGCGGGGTGGGGGCGTCCTGATGCTCGCAGTCGACATGCTCCAGGCGGTGCTGGCGGCCATGGCGTTTGTGCTGATGGTCTGCGTGTGGGGCATGGTGATGATCGTGCGGTCGTGGCGCGTGCGGTCGCGTGCGGGCGAGCTGCAGGTGCGCCTGGGCCTGCGGCAGCGCGAGGCGCAGGGGCGCGTGCTGCGGCTGTGGCATGACGGACAGGAAGCGACGATCCTCGGCCGCCAGATCGCGCAGCGCGCGACGATATCGCGGCGCCTGGCCAAGGAGTTGCGGAATGCGGGTGTGACGTCGCCGTTGCGGAAGGTCCTGACGGCGGTGGGCGGGGCGCTGGTGCTGCTGTTCGCGGCGGCCTCGGTGCTGCTGCACAGCGTTCTGGCCGGGCTGGGGGCGGTGGCGCTGGCGCTGGTGGTGCTCAGCGGCCTGCTGCACCGCCGGGCCAACAAGCGGATCGGCCTGTTCGAACGGCAGTTGATCGACGCCCTGGGCCTGGCCGCCCGATCGTTGCGGGCGGGTCAGCCGCTGCTGGGCGCGTTCGAGGTGGTCGCGCATGAAATCGCCGCGCCGGCCGGCACGCTGTTCACCGAGATCTGCCAGAGCCAGTCCATGGGGCTCAGCGTCGAGGAATCGATGCGGAAGGTCGCGGCCGAGTCCGACCATCCCGACATGCAGATGTTCGCGACGGCCGTGGTGATCCAGCTGCGCAGCGGCGGCAACCTGGCCGACGTGGTGGAGCGCCTGGCGGTGGTGATTCAGCATCGGCTGAGGCTCAAGTGGCGTGTGCGGGTGTTGACGGCCCAGACGCAGTTCAGCAAGCGGGTGCTGCTGGCGCTGCCGATCGTGTTCTTTGCGCTGCTGAGCATCGTGAACCCGCGGTACCTCGAGCCGATGCTGAACATGCCGATGGGGCAGTGGATCCTCGGCGGGGCCGGCGCGGGGCTGGTGCTGGGGTCGTGGTGGATGAACCGGCTGGCTGAACTGCGGTACTGACGGGAGCGGCGGAATGTACGAAGTGGCGGCTTCCATCGTGGCGTTCACAGGCGTGATCGCGGCCGGGGGGGTCGCTCGCTTCGTCGCGCGCCTCCGCCGCCAGGGCCTTCAGCGTCGCCTGCAGGGCTTGTCGGCCCAGCCGCCGACCCCCGCGGGGCCCGCCTCCTCCTCGGCCGCCGGCACGATGCTGCAGGCGGTGGGTCGCACGGTTTCGGCCGGCAAGACATCGCGATCGCTCCGTGAGAATCTCGCCTGCGCCGGCTACTATGAACCGGGCGCCGCCTCGGTCTTCCTGGGCGCCAAGATGGTCCTGCTGCTGGCGGGCCTGCTGGCCCTGCCGATGCTGCTGTGGCGACTTCCAATCCCCTGGCCGCTGAAGGCGGCCGGCACGTTGATGGGGGCGGGGCTGATGTTCTTCATCCCCAACATCGTCATCGACCGCCGCCGTGAGAAACGCGCCCGCCAGATCCGCCAGCATCTTCCCGACGCGGTGGACCTGCTGGAGATCTGCGTGTCGGCCGGCCTGAGCCTCGAGATGGCGTGGAACACCGTCGCCGACGAGATCGGCCGCGTCTGCCCCCACCTCGGTGACGAGATGGCCCTGGCGAATCTCGAGATCCATCTGGGCGCCACGCGCGCGCAGGCCATGCGTCACATGGCCGACCGCACCAAGGTCGAGCAGCTGAGTTCGCTGGTGGCCGTGATTGTTCAGTCGGAAAAACTCGGCACGTCCGTCGCCGAGGCCCTGCGGACCTTCACCACCTACATGCGGGATTCGCGCGGGGCGATGGCGGAAGAAGCGGCCGAGCGCATGGCTGTCAAACTTTTGATGCCTATGATTGTTTTCATATTTCCTGCCGTGTTCATCGTCCTGGTTGGCCCGGCGGCATTGAGGTTGTTCTACGTGATGAGCGGCCAGTGACGAGAAAAGGAGCGAGCGATGAAGATCGTGATTCTGGCGGTGGCGGCCGTCATGCTGGCAGGGTGCGAGGACCCGGCCTACGCGCCCGCCGCGCACCTGGATTCGGCGGCGGCCGCTCTTGTGCAGGATGAACAGGTCAAGGCGGCCATCATTCGCCAGCAGGCGATCTACCCGTACCATTTCGAGATCGATTCCCCCGTCGAGAACGAACTGGGGCGCCACGACCTGGCCCTGCTGGCCGACCACTACCGCGTGCGGCCGGGCACGCTGGTCATCCGTCGCGGTGGCGCCAACGCCAAGCTCTACGACGCCCGCGTGCGAGCCGTGCTGGATTTTCTCTCGCGGGCCGGCGTGCCATCTGACCGCGTACACGTCGAGGACAGCCTGCCCGGCGGCGAGGGCACGGCCGCGGAACGAATCGTCCTCGTGCTGGCCCCCAAGAAGGAACCCCGGGCCCCCGCGCCGTTGCCCGCGGTCGATGGCGCAGGCCCGGCCGCCCCCGGTCCAGGAAGCGAACCATGATGCAGACACAGGCGAATCTCTATCGTCTCGCGGCGGCGATCGTCCTGGCCGCAGCGGCATTGGCTGGATGCGATCAGCCCAAGTCGAATCTGAGCTACTCGCCCCCGGAGGAGGATTCCTTTCAGCGCGGCGTCGACCGCGCCCCCACGGCCAAGACGCTCTACGCGATGGCCGGCATCTTCATCCGCCAGGGGCGCGACAACGAGGCCATGATCGTGCTCAATCGCGTTGTGGCCGACTATCCCCAGTGCATGTCCGCTTACTGCGACCTGGCGGAACTGCATCTTCGCAACGGGCGGCCCGACGCGGCCATCAGCGTGCTGTGCAAGGGCCTGCAGGTGGCCCCGCGCGACACGGTTCTGCTGAACGACCTGGGGATGTGCTGGCTGCTGAAGCAGGACTACGAACTGGCGATGGTCTCCTTCGCCCGGGCGGTGGAGTATTCGCCGCTTCACGCGCGGTACCGCTCGAACCTGGCGATGGCGCTGGGGATGATGGGCCGATATGACGAGGCGCTGGCGCTGTTCGAGCAGGTCGTGCCGTTGGCCGACGCCCACTACAATCTCAGCATCCTTTGTGACGCCCGCCGGGACAAGCCCCGTGCCGCCCTCGAACGCGACCGGTCCCTCGTCCTTCGCCAGGAGCCCGCCGCCGACCTGCTGCCCTCGCTGCGGTGAGGCTCGGTGACATGCCGAGGTTTACCTGCCGGAGGCAGGCGTCCAGCCGCTCGTGACGCGCCGTCTTCCTAGGTGCCATGCCGAAGCGTCGCGCCGTTTGCGACGCGCCGGCATGCCTCGCCTGGGCATGTCATCGCGCCTGCGCACATCACCGTTTCGCTCACTGCCACCGAGCATGCCGGCGCGAGTACGCCTGCCTACGGCAGGTAAACTTCGGCATGGCACCCCACTTTACCTGCGGTGAGCCCTTTGGGCATGGGTCATTGGACCTTGGTCATTTCGCCTTCGCCCTCTTGGCCCACTTGCGCCACACCGCCTTGTCCCCGAGCAGGCCGATGAAGAACCCGCCGACGACGGAGCGGGCCTGGAACACGATGTGGCGGCCGTCGGTGGTTTCGTAGAAGTCGCTCAGCGGCACGCGGGAGGGCGTGGTGTGGCACCACCGGCACAGGGGTCCGACGAGGGCCTGGAAATCATCGCGCCGGCCCGTGAGGCTGGCGGACCAGACGATCCAGTCGCCCTTGGTGTAGGTCTTGCGGCTGTCCAGCGGCAGGCCCAACTCGGTCCCAACGCGGCGGTAGAACGCCACCTCGCGCCGGGCAAGCTCGGGGCTAAACAGCCCCAGCCCCAGCAACCGGTCCCAGACGAGGTTGTATTTCTGGCTCCACGTGCCGGGCTGGTCGAACGCCAGCCGCGTGTGGTCGCCGTCCATCGCGTCACGTTCCCATCGCCGGGCCGCCTGCTTGGCCGCCTTGTCAAAACGCGCGGCCTCGGCGCTGTGTCCCGTCGAGCGGCACAGACCGGCGTACGCCCCCATGGCCACGATTGCCTTGATCGACAGGTTCGTGTTGTGCGCCAGGTGCCCCGCGAAATCGTCGGTGCATAGTTGGTCCTCGGGGTCGTAGCCGCGCTGCAGCAGGTAGTTCGCCCACATCGACAGCTGCGGCCAATAACGGCCGACGAGATCTTCGTGGCCGCCGACGTGCTGCAGTGCCGCCACCAGCAGCAGCATGTTGCCGCATTCCTCCACCGGCATCTGGCTGCGCTCGGATCGCTCGCCGCCGCCATACACCTGCCCATTGGCCAGGGGGTATGTGCCCAGGTCGTGGGGCGCGAAGGGGAACTTCCACCGTGGGCTGGAGGCGTACTGCAGGACGGGCTCGACCATCCCGCGCAGCAGCCACGGGTTGAGCGCCAGGAAGAGCGGGCTCGACGGGTAGGTCACGTCCACCGTCGCGATGCAGCCGTTGGAGAAGTTCTCCTTCGACATGTACAGCAGGCTGCCATCGATGTCGGCCGCCAGCTTGTGGGCGCCCAGCGCCTGCCGGTAGGCCAGGGCGCAGAGCTTGGCATATTCCTCGCCGCCGGCGGCGCACAGGTCGGCCATCAGTTCCTCGTCGAACGCGCGGCAGCGCCGCTGCAGCGAGGCGAAGTCGTCGGCGGCCGCCTGCAGCAGGTCCTCCACCCGCTGGCCGTTGCGGCGCCAGTAAGGCCGGACCCGCCGCCGCATGTATTCCAGCGAGTAGTGGTCGTCGTACGCGACGATGACGTGTCGCATCACCGTCTTGCCCGGCTGCACCCGCCCCAGGTCGAAGGCCGACATCAGCGTCGGCCAATTCTCGTGCACGGCCGCCGTCTCGCCGATCTCGTCCCACGGCGGCAGTTGGCCGCTGGCGGCAAAGTGAGGCCGCCCCGTCCCCGCGGCCGCCAGCGCGTCCGACGCGCCGTCCTGCTGGGGCACGGCGAGGTAGAGGTAACCCCACTCGATGCGCAGGTTATCGCCCGCGCGCTCCAGCACGCGCTGGTCCTGCGAGCCCGCGCGCAGAACGCTGAGGCCCTCGAGCCGGAAGCGGCTGCACGTCACCCGCTGGGAAGGCGAATCGACCGCCCAGTCGGAGGAGATGTCGAAGGATAGCTGCACGTTGTGCGGCCGGCGGTCGATGGACCGCACGTTGAAGACCACATACGTAGTGGGCCTGGCAAGCACGTCGAGATCGTCCGGCAGCGCGGGCGTCATGAACGTCAGGTCCAGCTGCACGCCGCCGGCCTCGAAGCGGTACATCGTCCGCGTGGGCAGCACCTCCAGCGACACCTGCGTCATCGCCGGGAACTGGCGAAGGTCGCCGGCGAAGCGGAACGCCTTGCCATCGACGCGGAACAGGCCGCACATGCCCTGAAGGCTGCCCGTCCAGTGGCGGGTCCAGCCCTTGGGCAACTCGTCGTCAAACGACCAGACGCTGAAGTAAGGATCGTGCACGATCAGCGGCACCGCGGGCGGTCGCAGTGACGTCGAAGCCGGCTTGGGGGTTCGTGTTTTCATGGCGTGGGATACTACCATCGTTCCTGTTCGGTTTCACGGTTCATTCGGCCGGGGCCGGTGCGAGGCGAGTCTGATGTCTACAATTACCAGATGCGCCAAGGCCTGCCGCGGCGTCAGAAGGGCATGCCCCGCGCGAGAATGAGGAATCGCCAATGTCACTGACTGCAGATTCGGATCGTGCCGTCGGCCGCAGGTCGCTATTTCGGATCGTCTGCCCTGCCTATCCGGCGTTCAACATCTATTCGCGCCCGGCCAAGGTGATGACGGCACTGGGCCCCGTGTGCGTGGCCACCGTCGTTGCCGGCATGGCCGGATGGGACGCCGAGGTGATCGATGAGAACAACTACCAGCGAGGCCCGCGGGACCGCAGCGGGCGCCCCGACCACCTGGCCATCCAGCAGGTGCGCCCGGCGGCCGTGGTGGGGCTGTACGGCGGGCTGACCAGCACCGTCCCGCGCCTCCTGGAGATCGCCCGGCAGTACAAGGCGATGGGCGCGCGGACCATCGCCGGCGGGAACCACTTTGTCGGCGACAGCGTCGGCCAGGCCCTGGCCAGCGGCGTCGACGTGGTCGTCCTGGGCGAGGGCGAGAAGACCATCGTCGAACTGCTGGCGTGCCTCGATGCCGGAGGCGACCTCTCGCGGGTGAATGGCATCGCCTTCCTCAAGGAGGGGCGCGTGATCCAGACGCCGTCGCGGCCGCCCATCACCGACTTTGAGGAGCTGCCGATCCCGAACTTCGCGGTACTTCGACACGCGAGGATGAAGTACTACCCGGTGTCCGGCATCCGCGGCTGCGGGATGAACTGCGAATTCTGCACGGTGAAGGGCAAGCCGCGTTTCGCCTCGCCCCAGCGGGTGATGGAGCAGTTCGCCTCGATCTACGAGAAGTGGGGCGGCAGGGTGTTCTTCATCGTCGACGACCTGTTCGGCCAGAACCGCGCCGACGCCCTTCGCCTCTGCCAGATGCTCCGCGACTACCAGCAGCGCGTCGGCGCGCGGTTCAGCATCACGGTGCAGATCCGCCTGGATCGCGCTCGCGACGCCGAACTGCTGGCCGCGATGCGGCAGGCACGGATCAACACGCTGGCCATCGGGTTCGAGTCGCCCATTGCCGAGGAACTCAAGGCGATGGACAAACGCCTCGACCCGCAGGAGATGATCGAACTGACGCGCCTGTATCGCCAGGCCGGCTTCCGCATCCACGGCATGTTCATCTTCGGCTACCCCGCGCCGCAGGGCCGGCCTTTCCACATGGCCGCCGCCGAGCGGGCGAGGCACTTCCGCCGGTTCATCCGCAAGGCCCGCCTCGATACGGTGCAGGTTCTGCTGCCGATCCCGCTGCCGGGCACGGAAATGACCGACCGGCTGGCCAAGGCCAACCGGATCTATCCCGTTCAGAAGGTGGGGCTGGAATACTACGACGGCAACTTTCCCCTCTTCCAGCCCGACGACCCCATGACGTCCGAGGAGGTGCAGGCCGCCGTCCAGGGAGTCATGCGGTGGTTCTACCGCCCCAGCCGCCTGCTGGCAGTGGCGGTCAACATCCTGGCCTTCCCGGTGATCGCGCTATGGCTGCACCACATCACCGCGGGCTGGCAGCGGTGGTACCGCCAGTGGGCCGCCAGCCTGTACCGCAGCGGCGGCTGGCTGCTGATGCGTAAATGGACGGCGGCGTTCAGGAAGGACGGCTTCATCGCCAAGCTTCAGGAGGCCAAGAGGGCGTGCACGCCCGCAGGCGAACGCCGATAGGGCAGGCGCGGGAAGAGTGCATTCGATCTTCAGTGACGGAAGTGACGATGCCGGCCCAATGACGCACCGAGACTCGGTGGCTGTTCTCACCCCCAAACAAGTTTGGGGGTGGCACCGACTCGGCTGTGCCGTAGAGCTACCGGGCTGCGGAAGAAACCCCAGACACATTTCAAGTTTCTGGGTGGCGCCGACTCGGTCGCCCCGGCTGCAAACGGGTTTGACGTGAAGGGCCCCAACCGCTAGCATAAAGCGATTCGCCCAAAGGCGGTTGTATGCTTGCGATTATCAGCGACATTCATTCAAACATTGAGGCCCTGTCAGCGGTGCTGGCGGATATTGCCGCGCGCGACATCAAGCAGATCATCTGCCTGGGCGACGTGATCGGCTATGGCCCCCAGCCGCGCGAATGCCTGGACCTGATCATGAAGAACTGCCAGGTCACGCTGATGGGCAACCATGACTACGCCGTGATGTTCGAGCCCAACAAGTTCAACATCGGGGCCGAGGCCGCGTGCTACTGGACGCGGCAGCAGCTGGAAGAAGAGCCCTCCGCCCCCGCCCGCGACAAGCGGTGGGACTTCCTGGGCTCCCTGCCGGTGAAGCACGTGATCAACGGCGAGGCCTTCGGCGCGGGCGACCTGGCCTTTGTCCACGCCAGCCCCCGCCGGCCCATCAACGAGTATATCTTCCCCGACGACGTGTTCAGCAGCCCGGGCAAACTGTCGTCTTCGTTTGACCGCTTCGGGCACCTGTGCTTCGTAGGGCACACGCACGTGCCGGGCGTTTTCCTGCCGATCCCGGACTTCTACAGCCCCGACGAAGTGAAGAACGTCTTTGAGATCGTGCCCAACCAGAAGGCGTTGATCAACGTGGGCTCCGTGGGCCAGCCGCGAGACCGCGACCCGCGGGCCAGCTACGTGGTGGTTGAGCCCGGCGTGGTGAAGTTCATCCGCGTGCCCTACGACGTGGAGGCCGTGGCCAAGAAGGTGTACGCCATCGCGGAACTCGACGACTACCTCGGCACGAGGCTCAAAGAGGGGCGATAACACTCATTCACGTGGCGGCCTTTCCGGGCCGTCGCGATCCTCCGCTGGTGGGCCCAGTGGCAGGCCGGGAAGGCCGCCCCTCGTCTGCCATCGGTGTAACAACGCTAGGAGATCCGGTGAACTCGAAACGGCTTTGGATAACGATGATGATCATGGGCGGCGTGCTGATGGCCGTCGCCTACTATTCGAACCAGAAGAAGGATGCGGCCCAGCCCGCGGCGGCCCCCGCCCCGGTGGCCTCGCCCGCTACGCAGCCCGCGCCCGCGGCTACGACCGCCGCCACGGCGGCGCCGGCAGCGCCGTCCGCGACAGCTGCGACGACCTCGCCGACAACCGCCCCCGCGGCCGCGGCAACGCCCATCACGGCCGCGGAGTGGAACTCGAAGGCCGCCGCCAAGACCACCTGGCACGCGATCGGCTCGCTCGACGCCAAGGAATTCCCCTTCCAGCTGGAGATCACCACCGAAGGCGCCGCCATCGGGACGCTGAAGCTCTCGCAGTACTACGCCTCTGTCGAGGACAGGCAACTCGCCTCCAAGCTCGATGGCAACCAGGCCGCCTATGAGAAGATCGCGGCCGAGAACCCCGGCAAATACAAGGGTCACTATTGCCTCCTGAACCCGGTTTCCATTCCGGGCGGCAAATACCTGCCCATGGCCACGCGGCAGCTGTTCGTGAGCCTGCCGTCCGGCCAGCAGATCGCGCCCCGCCTGGACAACGTGAACTGGCAGATGCTGCCCAAGCCCCGCATCGAGCCCGCCGACGCCAACATGCAGGCCATCTCGTTCGCATGGACGCTGCTGCATGATGCGAATTTCGCCGATCCTGGCCGGCAGGTGAACGCAGAGAATCTCCGCCCGTTCCTCACGCTGTACAAGACGTACCTGGTCAGCCGCACCAACTATTCGGTGCAGATGTCGCTGGAGGCGGTGAACGAGTCGAACCTGGCGCTGAAGGTCGCGATCGATCAGGGCGGCCCCGCGGGCATCCCCTCCGAAGACCCGACCAACGACATGCGTTCGGTGATGATCACCAAGCGGGTCGACAACGCCATCAAGACTACGGTCAAGTCGTTCATGGATGCCCAGAGCCTCAAGCTCGGCGATGGCGATGCGATCGGCCACACCAAGGACCCCGCCGGTGGCACGACGCTGTGGATGGCGGAGATCAACAAGTTCTTCGGGTCGGTGATGTACCTCAAGCCCGCCGCCGGCCGCACCGACGCCGCTGATCAGAACGTGATGTACTTCGTGGCCGCCGCCGAGGAAAGCCCCGGCGCCCGCGTGCTGCTGACCAGCGTGACGGTGGGCGTGGAGAACACGGCCAAGACCGCGGCCGTGCCCGCCCAGGAGCTGGCGCCGGGCGAGAGCTGGCAGCTGTCGTTCGACATCTTCGCCGGTCCCAAGAAGCGCGACATGTTCGAGGAAGCCGATGCGCCGTACTTTCAGCCGCTATACCGCGACCAGAAGTACATCAACACGATCGATTTCGGCTCGTGCTTCTGCACGTCGAGCTGGCTGGCCCTGGGCATGATGTGGCTGCTGGAGTGGCTGTCGAAGCTGTCGTTCGGCAACTACGGCGTGGCGATTATCCTGCTGGTGGTGCTGGTCCGCGCGATCCTTCATCCGCTGACCAAGAAGAGCCAGGTCATGATGATGAAGACGCAGAAGATGGCCCCCGAGATGGCCAAGCTCAAGGCCAAGTACGGCGACGACAAGGACACGCTCAACAAGGAAATGATGAAGCTCTACCGCGAGCAGGGCTTCACCCCGCTGCTGGGCTGCCTGCCGATGTTCCTGCAGATGCCCATCTGGATCGCCCTGTGGGGCGGGCTCAACGCAGCCGTGGAATTGCGCCACGCGGCGTTCCTGCCGGTGTGGCTGACGGATCTGGCGGCGCCCGACACGGTGTATCAGTTCGCCAACCCGCTGCCGGTGATCGGCATCGCGAGCGTCCACCTGCTGCCGGTCCTGGTGGCGATCTCGATGTTCTTCCAGACCAAGTTCAACCCGCAGATGACCGGCGGCGTGGCCGCAACCCCCGAGCAGGCCCAGCAGCAGAAGATGATGAAGTGGATGATGCCCATCATGATGCTCTTCATCTTCTACAACATGCCGTCAGGCCTGACGCTGTACGTGATGGCGTCCACCTTCGCCGGCGTGGGCGAGCAGATCATCATCCGCCGCCAGATCGAGAAGAGGGAAGCCCTGCAGAAGCTCACCATCACGCAGGTGGACATGCCCGGCAAGGCGCCCCGCGGCAACCGCGCGAAGAAGCCCAAGGGCCCGTTCTTCACGAAGCATTAAAAGGCACAGTCCGCCGAGCCGATAACATCGAAGTGCCGCGGGGCCCTCGCGCCTCGCGGCGGCCCCCGGAGACGAGCTTACGCTCGTTTGGGGGCAGAATGCTCGCGCCCTGGCGGGCGACTTTTCATCGATCCCGGCACGCCCCGTCATCGTACTAGGTGCAAGACTCACGAAGGAACGCTGCACCGATACCTCGATTTGACCGATCTATCTACGGTGTGTGCGCGCCGCGCGGGCGGTTGATGCCGGCCGTCGGCTGATCATTACTGCTGCCATGGAGCCCCTGATGAGAATTGCCCAGCCCTTCGCGTTGGCGTTCGTGCTGTTCCTGCAGGCCGGCTGTCAGCAGCAGCCCGCCGAAATCCCGATGTCGCTGAAGGTTGCCGCGCAGGAATCCGCCTGGGACACGCCCGGCGGTGAGGGCGTGCAGATCGACACCCCCAACTACCGCATCTTCAGCACCTCGTCCAACCGCCGCTTCCGCACCCTGCTGCCGGGCTTCATGGAAGCGTCCTACCGCAACTATCTCCAGTTGACCAACCTGCC
Source organism: uncultured Planctomycetaceae bacterium (assembly GCA_964616985.1). Taxonomy (GTDB): domain Bacteria; phylum Planctomycetota; class Phycisphaerae; order SM23-33; family SM23-33; genus CAZTVF01. Next base: position 11,454 of record CAZTVF010000004.1, on the reverse strand, counting down.
TAACCGTCCCCTGGGCGAGCCTCTCCCCATGTACATGATGGGCTCGCGCGAGGAGTGGGCCGCACTCACCAAGGCCGTCGTCAAACACAACGCCGAGCTCTACCTGGGCATCGAGAACGGCGGGTACTGCTACAAGAACGTCTGCGTCTTCTGGCAGATGCCGGGCCTGGGCACTCTGCAGATCGCCGCCCACGAGGGCATGCACCAGTTCCTTCACCATCGCATGGCCGACCAGTTGCCGATGTGGCTGGAAGAGGGCCTGTGCACGCAGGCGGAGGGGTACAACATCCAGGGCGAGAGCGTCTCGTTCGGCCAGCGGTTCAACTTCTCGCGCATGGGCGACCTGGAGCGCACCATCACCAACAGCGCTTGGGTGCCCTCGAACAAGCTGCTGCCCATGGACGCCGGCGATGCCCTGGGCGGCGCCGTCGGCGGCACCGGCTACTACGGCCAGCTGTGGGCGATGGTGCAGTTCATCCGCAGCGACCCCGTCTATCGCCGTGGCCTGGAACGCATGATCGCCGACGCCGAGGCCGGGCTCTTCCACGAGGCCCTGGACCTGCCGCCCGCCGCCCTGGCCGAGCTGCGCCTCCGCGGGCGCATCTACAACCAGACCGTCTCCGAAAAACTCTTCCGCCACTACATCACCGACGACCTGGCGACATTCGAGAAGCGCTATCGCGCGTTCGCCCTGAAGCTCACCGGGCTCGACGGCGCCGAGATCAATCGCGGCTGGCTGCGGTAGACCTGTCGCGCCGCCGGGTTTCGCTTGCCCCTCTCCCTCAGGGAGAGGTCGGGCCGCAAGGCCCGGGTGAGGGTGGACCTGGATGCAGCCACAGGCAGGGGGCGATGCCGAGACGTACAAAAATCGCCAGCGTGAAAGACCGACCCACGCAGTGGGCCGGCTTTAGGGCGGCCGATGCCCCGTTGCGAACGGGTCGACATCGGTGTACGCTCTTGCCCCATGATCGGACGAGCAATAGGTTCATTCTTCATCTGGGCCCGCGACCACGTCGCGCGCGGGCTGATCCACCTGCACGTCACCCCCAACAAACTCACGCTGACGGGCATGGTGCTGACCGCGGCGGCTGGCGCGTGCTACGCGGCCGGCTCGACCAGCGGGTTCGCCTGGAGCCTGCGCCCCGGCGCCGCCGCCAACGCCTACATGATGATGGCGTTCTGGCTGCTGATCCTGGCCTCGGCGTGCGACATGCTGGATGGGGCGGTGGCGCGGCTGGGGAACATGAAGACGAAGTTCGGGGCCTTTCTCGACAGCACGCTCGACCGTTACAGCGATTTCGCGGTGTATTGCGGCATCGCGTGCTGCTACGCCTGGCAGCAGCCGGCCAACATCACGCTGGTGTTCCTGTCGATGCTCGCATTCTTCAACTCGTTCATGATCTCCTACGCCCGTGCGCGGGCCGAGGACATCATCGAGCACTGCACCGTGGGCTACTGGCAGAGGGGCGAGCGGTCGGCGGCCATCCTCATTGCGACCGCCGCCCACAACATCCCCGCCCTGGTGGTGCAGCAGTCGCTGTCGCCGCTGCTGACGGTGCTGCGGCGGATCTTCTACACCAAGGCCGTCATCGAAGGCCGCACGCCGATCACCGACCCGCGCCAGGGCGGCCTGTGGCTCAAGATTCGCCTGTGGCGCTGGCCCCGCATGACCGTGCCGTACGACGTCGTCACCGGCTTGAACATCGCCTGGCTGATCTTCGCCCGCATCCCCGCCTACGACCCCCTGCGGGCCGCCCTGGGCGGATGATCGCGGCAAGAGACAAGCAGGGATGAACGCAGATCAACGCAGATGAAGAGAAGAAGAATGCACTTGGTTGTGCCCGATCAAGGGAGGAAATCACGATGGGTGCAGGCACACTAAAGGTTGGTACCGAGAGCTACGAGATTGACGAAGTCATCCTGTCAACCCACCACCGTGAACAGCACGGCAAGCACCTGTTGACCGTGAATGTCTTTGCAGACGCCAAAGAGTTGTCTCGTGCTGGGTTTGCTATTAATTCGCTTACTTTCTCCGGGCTCCAGAGTGTTCATGATCTGGAGAACACGACGTTCTCCCTGACCTGCGATGGCAGCGATGACCTGAATGACTTGGGCGAGAGCGTTCTCTGCGTACCCGGTTCGGTATTGGAGATCGACGCCTTGGAACTTGCCTTTGGGACACTTGTGACCAAGGGGCTTCCAATAGAGATCAAAGCCGTTTGCCATGGGGCCGGTGGGCCATATGTTGAAGTTGCCGGTTCTTTCGTAGCCAAGATAAAGAAATCGCGCCAGATTACGGAGTAACACATGCCCGACATGGACTGGTTCGTGAACGCACGCTATGGCTTGTTCATTCACTATGGCCTGTACTCGCTGCTGGGGCGGGGCGAGTGGGTGATGGACCGCGAGTCCATCGACGTGAAGGAGTACGCGAAGCTCGCATCGCAGTTCACGGCCGAGAAGTTCAACGCCGACGAGATCATCGCCCGCGCCAAGAAGTGGGGCATGAAGTACGCGGTGCTGACCACCAAGCACCATGAGGGCTTTTGCCTGTACGACAGCAAGCTCACCGACTTCACCGCGCCCAAGACCGCCGCCCGGCGAGACCTCGTGGCCGAGTTCGTCGCCGCCTGCCGCAAGCATGGCCTGCGGATCGGCCTGTACCACACGCTGAACGATTGGAGCCACTCGCCCAACTCCGTCGACGCCTTGGAGAACCCCGCCGCCTGCTATCAGCCCTTCATCGATTACGTCCACGGCCAGGTGCGCGAGATCATGTCCAACTACGGCAAGATCGACATCATGTGGTACGACGGCTGGTGGCCGTTCACCGGCGACGCGTGGCAAGGCCGCAAGCTCACCGAGATGGTCCGCCAGCTGCAGCCGGGCATCATCGTCAACAATCGCACGGGCTACGCGGGCGACTACGCCACGCCCGAAGGCCACCTCGCCTCCAGCACCCAGCCGTGGGAGGCATGCATGACGCTCAACAACAACTGGGGCTTCCACCGCGGCGACCACGACTGGAAGAGCCCCAAGCAGGTGGCCGAGATGCTCCGCCAATGCGCGGCGGGCCGCGGCAACCTGCTGCTGAACATCGGCCCCTGCGGCGACGGCAGCGTCCCGGCCGACAGCGTCCGCATCCTCGACCGCGTGGGCGAGTGGATCGCCGCCAACGGCGAGGCGATCTACGACACCGACCGTTTCGAATTCGCGATGCACTCGCCCGACTCCGGCCGGGGCGACTGGGATTCCGCGGGCGGCTTCACCGCCGCCGGCGACGCGTTCTACTGGCACATCCGCCACTGGCCGGACACGACGCTTCGCCTCGCCGGCGTGCAGAACAAGGTGCTGGAGGTGAGCGAACTGGCCACCGGCACGAAGTATGCATTCACGCAGACGGGCGAGAAGGTGTTCGTCGAGACCGGGGCCCAGACGCGCGACACGACCATGCCGGTGGTGATTCGCTTCCGCACCCAGGGCCAGCCGCGCATCTACCGCTGCGGCGCCCCCCGCCGTCCCAACGCTCCGCACGTGCGGTACGACCCGTATCCGACGGAAGGGTGAAGGACGCTTGCCGACAAGAGAGAGCGGGATTGCACGGATTAGCGGATTGCACGGAAGAGGAATCTTGAGTCTGGTAGTACCTTCAGCTTCAGACCGCGGCCTTCCAGGTGTCTTCCTGGGCCAGCTCCGCCGCGTAGGCGAGTGCGGCCTGGATGTCCGCCAGTGTAAGCTGGGGATAATGCACAAGCAGGTCTTGCGGAGTGAGCCCCTCGGTCAGCCCCTCCAGAAGTATCGCGATATAGATGCGCGTCCCTTCGACGCACGGCCTGCCGCCGCACACTTCAGGATCGATCGAAATGCGTTGGAGCAGTTCCTGTCTGTCGGGGGCTTTGTCTGTCATGTGTTCTCCAGATTCATTGCACTTCTCTGTGCAAGTGGCGACAACAGGCATCGGAAGCCAACGATTGCCCTATCCTCCGCTCGCTGATATTCTGTGGCCTCAATGACCAAACGCATACAACATGTGACCATCATCGGCGTGGGCCTGCTGGGCGGGTCGATCGGCCTGGCGCTCAAGCAGCGCGATCGGCGGATCGAGGTGGCGGGCGTGGGCAGGCGGCAATCCAGCCTCAACGACGCCCTCAAGATCGGCGCGATCGACACGGCCCACCTCGATGTCGCCTACGTTGTCGGCCGCAGCGACGTGATCATCCTGGCCACGCCCGTGGGCACGTTCCAGGAGTATCTCCAGGCCATCAAGCCGCTGCTGGCCCCGGGGACCATGGTCACCGACGTCGGTTCCACCAAGGCCGTCGTCTGCCGCCAGGCCCAGCGCATCCTGCCCCCGGGCGTCTTCATCGGCAGCCATCCCATGGCCGGCAGCGAAAGGAAGGGCCCGGCCTACGCACGCGCCGAAATGCTCCGCGGCGCCACGTGCATCCTCACCCCCACGCAGGCCACGCCGGCGGCGCTGAAGCAGCGCGCCCGCGACCTGTGGGAAGGCCTGGGCATGCGCGTGGTCGAGATGTCGCCGCCGAAGCACGATCAGTCGCTGGCCCGCGTGTCTCATCTGCCGCACGTGCTGGCGGGCCTGCTGATGATGCTGCCCAAGGAAGCCGACCTGGCGGTCTCGGCCAGCGGGCTGCGCGACACGACGCGCCTGGCCAGCGGCGACGTGGAGATGTGGCGCGACATCCTGATCACCAACCGCGCCTCGCTGGTGGCGGCCATGGATGCCTACGACAAGAGCCTACGCCGCCTTCGCGACCTGGTGGCCGCCGGCGACGCCCGCGCCATCACGAAGTTCCTCACCGCCGCCAAGGCCCGCCGCGATTCGACCATCGCCGGGCCCGAGTGATTGGAACATCTGATGGCGAGGCTTGGGAATCAGAAAAGACTCGGCTGATGCTCGTCTTTCGGCGCTGTTCATTGTTCGAACAGCGCTGAAAAGCGAGCGATGCCCAGGCGGCGGCTCGTGCGAAGCGTTCTAAGAAGAATCGATCCAGTGGAGTGAATATGAGCAAGCAAATCCATCTCGTCTGCAACGCGCACATCGATCCCGTCTGGCTGTGGGAGTGGCAGGAGGGCGTCGCGGCGGCGCTGTCCACCTTCCGCACGGCGGCAGAGCTGTGCGAGGAATTCGACGGCTTCATCTTCAACCACAACGAAGCGATCCTCTACCAGTGGGTGGAGGAATACGAGCCCGCGCTGTTCAAGCGGATCCAGCGCCTGGTCAAGGCGGGCCGCTGGAGCATCATGGGCGGCTGGTTCCTGCAGCCCGACTGCAACATGCCCTCGGGCGAATCGTTCGTCCGCCAGATCCTCGCGGGCAAAGGCTACTTCCGCGAGAAGTTCGGCGTCGACGTGACCACCGCGATCAACTTCGATCCCTTCGGCCACTCCCGCGGGCTGGTGCAGATCCTGGCCAAGAGCGGCTACGACTCGTACCTCATCTGCCGGCCGGGGCAGCATGAATGCCCGCTTCCGCAGGACGAGTTCGTGTGGGTCGGCTTCGACGGCTCGGAGATCATGACCAATCGCGCCAGCTGCTACTACAACAGCGCGCTGGGCCAGGCAACGGGCAAGATCCGCGACTGGGCCGCCAAGGGCGGCGACCTGCAGATCATCCTCTGGGGCGTGGGCAACCACGGCGGCGGGCCGTCGCGAAAAGACCTGCGGGACATCGCCGCCTTCATCGAATCCAGCGACGAGAATGTGACGCACTCCACCGCAGAGGCCTACTTCGCCGACCTGGCCGCCCGCAAGGAATCGCTGCCGCGGGTCGATCGCGACCTCAACCCGTTCTCTGTCGGCTGCTACACCTCGCAGGTGCGGATCAAGCAGAAGCACCGCATGCTGGAGAACGAGCTGTACGCCACCGAGAAGATGGCCGCGGGCGCAGCGGCCCAGGCACTGATGGCATATCCGGCCGAGGAGCTGGCCGAGGCGATGAAGGACCTGCTGGCGTGCGAGTTTCATGACGTGCTGCCGGGGTCGTCGATCCAGGCGGTCGAGGAGGCATCGCTGCGGCGGCTGGACCACGGGCTGGAGAAGCTGTCGCGGGCCAAGGCGCGGGCATTCTTCGCGCTGGCGGCGGGGCAGGCCAAGGCGAAGGAGGGGCAGATCCCCATCCTCGTCCACAACCCGCACCCGTACGCCATCGACAGCACGGTGGAGTGCGAGTTCCAGCTGGCCGACCAGAACTGGAAGGACACGTTCACCAACATCCGGGTCTTCGCCGGCCCGCGCGAATTGCCCGCGCAGGTGGAGAAGGAGGCCAGCAACCTCACGCTCGACTGGCGGAAGAATGTCGTCTTCGGGGCCAGGCTCGCGCCCGGCATGAACCGGTTCGATTGCCGCACCGAGGTTATCGCGGCCAAGCCGGCTGTCCAGCTGAAGCCTGCCGACGGCACGATTCGCATCGAGACGGGCGAGCTGACCGTGGTTATCAACTCGCAGACGGGCCTGATGGACCAGTGCCGCTTCAACGATTTCGAGCTGGTGGCCCCCGGCGCGTTCGCCCCCGTGGTGATCGAGGACAACGAAGACGCCTGGGGCATGACCGTCCGCAGCTTCCGCAAAGTGGTGGGGCGGTTCGAACTGCTGGACTCTGCCGCCGCCGCCCGCGTTGCCGGCGTGCGCGCCGCGACGCTCTCGCCCGTGCGGGTGGTGGAGGATGGCGCGGCCCGCGTCGTGGTCGAGGCGATCCTGGACTTCGGCAGTTCCGCCGCGATTATTCGCTACAAAGTGCCCAAGGCGGGCGCCGAGGTGGAGGTCGAGGTCCGCGTGCACTGGAACGAGAAGGATCGCATGCTCAAGCTTTCGATCCCGACCTGCGACCCCCAGGCCCGCTACGTCGGCCAGACGGCCTATGGCGTCCAGGCCTTGGCGACCAATGGGGATGAGGCCGTCGCCCAGAAGTGGGTGGCCGTCGTCTCCGACACCGACCAGGCCGCCCTCACACTGGTCAACGACGGCCTGTACGGCAGCGATTTCGCGGGCGGCGAGCTTCGCATGACGCTGCTGCGGTCGCCAGCCTACAGCGGCCATCCGATCGGCCAGCGGCCCATCGTGCCGCAGGACCGCTACACGCCGCGGATCGACCAGGGCGAGCGGCTGTTCCGCTTCTGGCTGTCCGGCGGCCTGGCCGCGGAGCGCCTCGCCCGCGTCGGTCGTGAGGCCGCGGCGCATAACGAGAAGCCGATGGCGCTGTCCTTCTTCCCCTCCGGCAGCGGCAAGAGGCCCAAGCCCGCGGCGGTGTTGAGCGACGAGGTAATCGAACTGGCGGCCTTGAAGAAGGCCCAGTCCGGCGGCGATTACATCGTGCGACTCTTCAACCCCACCGACTCGCGCCGCGGCACGACGCTGTCGCTGCCCGCCCTGGGGGTAAAGAAGAAGGTCTGGCTGGATGCCTGCGAGATCAAGACCTTCCGCGTGAAGAAGGCCAAGGGCCTCATCGAGACCGACCTTCTGGAGCGGCCGCTGTCGTAGTGCTTCACAGTTTGAATCTGGGAGTAAGGCTCTGGCGACGGCTTGCCGTTTGGCGCTGTTAGATCCGGGTGACGCCGCGGGGCTTCTACAGCGCCGAACGGCAAGCCGCTGCCAGATGCACTCACATATTCGATCGTCACGAGCTACCAAGTGATCCCTGGTGGCGACGTTCGCGATCTCCGCAGAATATCGTAACCACCTGGCGGTTGTTACTTCGAAATCCCCGCGTCGCGCCGGATGGCATCGATGTCGAGGCCGTCGATGAATTCGAGCAGGTTCTGCCAGATGGGATGATAGCCGTACCCGCCGCGGGTCATCTCGTCGACAGCCTGCTCCTTGGTCCACCCCTGCATCGCGATGCGGTACAAGGCCACCATCGTGCCCGTGCGGTCGCTGCCGTGATAGCAGTGCACGTAGACGGGCGTGCGATTGGGGTCGTTCATCACGCGAAGGAATTCCACGACCTGCTCGCGCTTGGGCCGCCAGCTTTCCATGTCGATCCGCACGCTCTGCAGGCCGGCCTGCTCGGCGTGGTCGTCGTGAAACACCTGCAGGTTGACCACCGTCTTGACCCCCATGGCCTTAAGCGCGGCCAGCCCTTCCGCCGTCGGCTGGGCGCCGCGGATGAGGTTGTCGCTGACGCGGAAGACGTTGTGCAGCCCGTTCACCTGGATCGGCTGCGCCCAGTTGGCCGGCCGCGCGGTGGCCGTCTGCGGGTTTCGCCGCTCGGGCGTCGCGCGGACGTAGGCCGAGATCACGGGGTAGAAATAAATCGCCAACCCGCCCAGCACGATCGCCGTGACCAGCAGGCCGATTGTCAGTTTCTTTCGCTTCATCGTCTTTCTCTCAGCAAATTCCGGGTGGCAGCCTTCCGAGGCCGCCGCCCTGGTAGTTCATCACGGTCGAATATATGACTGCGTCTGGCGGCGGCTTGCCGTTCATCGCTGTAGAAGCCGCAGGGCGTCACCCGGATTTGACGGCGCTGAACGGCAAGCCGCCGCCACGCCGCCACCCATCATATCACGGCAGTTCGCGCAGCCGTTGCCGCAGTTCGTCGGCACTCAGGCCCGCGACGCGGAATTCCTTGTGCGGGCTGGCCGGCCCGCTGGCCAGCTCGACGCCGCGTCTGTCCACACCCAGGGTCTTGGCCAGGATCGCGGCGACGGCGGCGTTGGCCTTGCCCTTCTCGGGCGGGGCGGAGGTAGCGACCTTGAGGCTGTCGCCCAGGACGCCGGCAACCTTGTCGCGCGACGCCCCCGGCACGACCTTCACCGCGATGACCGCGCCGCCGGCGGCGTCACGAAGGTGTATCTTGTCCCAATCTCGCATGAACCTATTTAACCACAGCAGCGTGTGAATTGGCAGGGGCGTCGTGATTCGTCGCCTGTTACGCCCCGGATTAGCGGTTGTGTCCGGTAGGAAAGCGCGGTATACTTTTGGCCAAAAGAACATGGTAGAAGATCGGGTTAGAGTACGGCAGACCCCAAGTTTCCCGCCCCGCAATCCAAATTCGCCATGCAGTTGTTCCGCGGGCGATACGCTTCGCCCCGGCCCATTCCGGCGGGATTGCCGTATGTAAATGTCTGAAAGGTATTGTTTTGAGTACGTCAGCGACCCCTCACGAACCGAAGTTTTCCGATTTCCCGCTGCTGGAGACGATCCAGCAGGACATCATCTCCGCCGGCTGGGAGAAACCCACCCCCATCCAGGCCATGTGCATCTCGCCCGCCATCGAGGGCAAGGACATCATCGGCCTGGCCCAGACGGGCACGGGTAAGACGGCCGCCTTCGCCTTGCCGATCATCCACCGCCTGGCCAACAAGATGGAACTGGCCGCCCTGGTGCTGGCCCCCACGCGCGAGCTGGCCCACCAGATCACCGACATGTTCCGCCTGCTGGGGCAATCCAGCGGCATCCGCGTCGCCTGCGTCGTCGGCGGCACGCCCACGCGGGACGACATGAAGGCGCTGCACTCGTGGCCCAACGTGCTGGTCGCCACGCCCGGCCGCCTCATCGACCATCTCGAGCAGGGCACCGTCAGCCTCACCGAGATCGAGGTCCTCGCCGTCGACGAAGCCGACCGCATGCACGACATGGGTTTCATCCCGCAGATCCGCCGCATCCTGGAGGCCGTGCCCCCCGCCCGCCAGACCATGATGTTCACCGCCACCATGCCGCCGGATGTCGAACGCATCGCCCGCCGCAACATGAAGGACCCCGTCCGCATCCAGGCCGGCCGCAATTCCGCCCCGGCCGAGCGGGCCCAGCAGCAGCTGTTCGACGTGCATGACGACGACAAGATCCCGCTGCTGCTTCAGTTGCTGGACAAGACCGAGGGCCGCGTGCTGATCTTCGTCCGCACCAAGCTGGGTGTGGAGAGGCTGGCGCGGGCGATCCATCGCGACTACCCCAACGTGGGCAAGCTTCACGGCGACCGCGAGCAGGCCCAGCGCGACGCGGCCATGCTGGGCTTCCGCGAGGGCAGCCACCGCATCATGATCGCCACCGACATCGCCGCGCGCGGCTTGGACGTGGCCGACATCGAACACGTGATCAACTATGATTTCCCGCGGGCGGCCGAGGACTACGTCCACCGCATCGGGCGCACGGCCCGCGTCGCCGCCAGCGGCCTGGCCACCAGCTTCGTCACCCGCATGGACCGCCGCGGCGTGGCCGAGGTGCAGCGGCTGACTGGCGAGAAGCTCAACATCGTGCCCTTCGGCCGCGCGGCCAGTGCGCCGGCGTCGGAGGAGGACGATCGCGAACCCCGCCGCAGCCACGGCTCGCGCGGCGGCTCACGGCATGGCGGTCGCCGGCCATCGGCACACGCCGCGCCGCATCATGCAGCCGCACACGCCGCAACGCCCCACGCCGCGCCGCATGCCGCAAAGCATGAAGCGCCGCCAGCCCCGGCGGCTGATGGCGGCGCCCCGGGCGAAGGCGGCCCCAAGCGCCGTCGCCGCCGTCGCGGCGGCAAGGGCCGCTCCAAGTCCGGCGCAGCGGGCGCATCACACCAGGCCGGCGCCCCCGGCGAGGCCCACGCCCCCCACGGCGAGCACAAACCCGCCGAGCACGCGCACCACAAGCCCGAGCACAAGGCTGCCGAGCACAAGCCCCACGCCGAGCATAAGGCCGAACACCCAAAGGGCGACCACGGGCATCACGAAAAGCAGAGCTGATTGTCCCCGATTTGCATTCAAAAGCCGACCCACTGAGTGGGTCGGTTTTCTTTTATGAACCCGCCCTCTACTTCGCCGCCACACCGGCGGGCTCGGCGAACCAGCGCTTTCGCAAGTAGAGGCTCACGTTCACCAGGCCGATCAGGACGGGCACTTCCACCAGCGGGCCAATGACAGCGGCGAAGGCCGCGCCGTGGCCGATGCCGAACACCCCGACCGCCACCGCGATCGCCAGTTCGAAGTTGTTGCTGGCGGCCGTGAACGAAAGCGTCGCGCTCTTGGCGTAGCCCGCGTGAAGCTTGCGGCCCATCCAGAAGCTCACCATGAACATGACGACGAAGTAGATCAGCAGGGGCACGGCGATTTGCAGCACATCCAACGGGCGGGCGATGATCCGCTGCCCCTGCATCGAGAACATCACCACGATCGTGAACAGCAGCGCGATCAGCGTGATCGGGCTGAGGCGCGGGATGAAGCGGCCGTGATACCATTCCTTGCCCTTGAGTTTCACCAGCACAAAACGCGTGGCCATGCCGGCCAGGAAGGGCACGCCCAGGTAGATGAAGACGCTCTGGGCGATCTGGCCGATGGTGATGCCCGAGGTGTCGGCGCCCTTGAGGCCCAATAGCGGGGGCAGCACCGTCACGAACAGCCACGCGTACACGCTGTACAGCAAAACCTGGAAGATGGAATTGAACGCCACGAGGCCGGCGGCGTATTCGCTGTCGCCCCCGGCCAGGTCGTTCCACACGATCACCATCGCGATGCACCGCGCCAG